>CAYGGI010000015.1:0-14287 GCA_964349525.1 uncultured Candidatus Saccharibacteria bacterium | reverse complement strand
GTATAACAAGTATTCTTATTCTGATATACTTCCTACATGAAAGAAATCGAAGTTAAAGCCCATCTCAAGAATAAGGATCAGGTACTCGAAAAACTCACCGTACTTGGCTGCGTTTTATCCGAACCTGTTCGCCAGATCGATACCGTATACACGAGAATTCCTGCCCAGACAGTTGAGGAGTATATGAAAAATGACCACTTTGTGCGTATTCGAGAAAAGAGCGACGGGAGATTTATTTTTACCGTCAAGAAACCGCTTTCAAAACAAGTGCTGACCAAGGCCGAACATGAGACTGAAATAAAAGATGCCAAGGAACTCGAACAAGCCCTTTTCCTCATGGGATACCAGATTGCTAATAAAGTTATCAAAGTTCGCCGTACTGCCCACTGTGGAGAATTTGAAATATGTATTGATGAAGTTGAGAAGCTCGGTTCTTTTATCGAGATTGAAAAAATGTCGAATGGCGATGTGGATGCTGTGCGAAAAGAATTAAATAAATTTCTCATCTCGCTCGGGGTCTCGTCAGAGGATGAAGTGCATAAAGGTTACGATATTATGGAGATAGAGCACCACCTGCAAATTAAGGTATAATTATCCCATGCCTCCCGAGAATTCAACAAATATGTATGTGTATCGTACGGACGAGCAATTGCTCGCAAACGCCACTCTGCTCGTGTATATCGCAGGGATATTTCTTTACATCTTCGACAAAGAACACTTTGAAATCTTCTTCACCAACCCTCTGCTGTATTTCTTGTTCGGTCTACTACTGTGTCTTACAGGCAGAGCCTACGTGTCGAGCAATCATATGTCATATTTCCTCATTGAGGGAATTCCAGCAAAAAAGATGGGAGTTTCGATAATGATATTTTCTCTTGTGTCGGCACTGCTCCTTAATAGTCAGGATCTCATTCCCCAGTTTTCCATAAAGGATATTATGCTCGGCCAATTGGTTTTCTATGCGGCCATACTTATAGGCTTTTCACTCGTATATGGTGAAAAACTCATTCGGCGTGGTTTGCTAGATAGCTAGAAAGTTATGGAATTCTTTGCTCAATAGGAGTATACTGGACATATGTTCATATTTCTTATTATTGGATTATTGCTCGGCGCTTTAGTTATTATTTTTGCAGCTCAAAATCTCGCTATGGTAAGTGTCACATTCCTGACCTGGCATTTCGAGGGATCACTTGCACTCATCCTCGTTCTTGCTGTTGTTGCGGGAATGGTTATGGGTTGGCTCCTGTCTCTCCAGAACATCTTTAATAAAAGGCATCAGATCAGTAAGCTAAAAGATACGAATGAAAAATTGGCGGACGAACTCGTGGTCAAAAAAGTAGAAGTAGAAGAAGAAAAATCAAAGCTCGAAGCAACGAACGCTTATTTGGATGATTTAGAAAGAAAGCCGAAGATTTAAAGGTTAGGAGATTACCCTCAACCGTGGTATTCTTATGCTAACCAAAGAAGACACTCATCGCCTCTTCTTCGCCTCCAGGATGTACGTTAGCAAGTTACTCGCTTATTAAAAAACAATTGAAAAATATTTTAAAAGTCTCTCTCGGAGCAAGTGCTACCCTTTTAATATCCGCATTCTTTTTGGTTCCGGTGTTCGCACATAAGGTTCCCGTCGGATGTCTCGGTAGTGGTCTGTCGATCAACCTCTATTCGAATAAACAGCAAGTCTCTATCGGCGACTCTATTTCATATAGTATAGATGTCTTCAACGGTAGTGGGAGCGGTCCAATAGTCTGTGACGCTTCAGGTATCCAAGCTTCCATCACTACGCCTGATGGACAGAGTCACCCTATTACACTCACCCGTACCTCGCTTTCAAACGGACAAGTCGATCATTATGCTAATGTGGTAACCTACACCTCTCGTACACAGGATATCCAGAGTGGCATACTGACAGCGACTGCAAATGATACGGGAACTATCCATCAAAATGATACGGATAGTCAGGGTGGCGGCAATCAAGGTCTCAATGTAACTGTCTTAAGCGCCCCTTCGGCATCTCCTTCATTTGCACCACCTTTTACTCCACCCTCTACTGCACCTTCGACCGCGCCTCCTATAGTGAATGCTACTCCATCCCCTAGTCCATCATCTCCTACGATACCGGCTACATCGGCCACACCTCCTACTACACCCACGACATCTGGCGGCGGAACTCCTCCTTCGACTACCACACCAGTAGTCACCTCAACCACTCCTCCCGTCATCGCTCCGCGTTTTCCAAAAACAGGGGTCATTCGAGATGTCAAAAAGACCATGAAGAACAAGGAGGAGAACCATGCTGTGCTCTCACTCCGTCTCAAAATTCCCAAGATACATGTTGATGCCCCCCTCGAACTCGTCGGTCTGACAGCAGATGGATCGATGGGCGTTCCCAAGGGTGATGCCAACGCAGGTTTCTTTAACCCTGGACCGCTACCCGGACAACGAGGAAGCGCTGTGATCGATGGACACTCCGGTTTTATAAAAGGCGCGCCGGCGGTATTTAATAAACTCGCGAACGTGAAGATCGGAGATAAAATATATGTCGAGGGTGAGCAAGGTGTCACCACGACATTCGTTGTGCGAGAAGTAAAAGTCTTTGACGAAGGGGAGGATACTTCAAGCGTCTTCAATTCTGATGATGGAAAAGCTCATCTCAATCTCATCACCTGCAAAGGCGTATTGAATAAAGTCACGAATACATATCCAAAAAGATTGGTTGTGTTTACCGACCTTCTGTAGTATAATTTACCCTATTACCCGTTAACTATTTAAAAAAATGAATAATAATGAATCTTCAACTTCAAGCACAGTCATCGGTATATTGGTTATTGTTGTCATAGCAGTCGTCGGCTGGATCTGCTACACGCAGGGAGTCTTCGAGACAAAGGAGGAGGTTAAGGATACGAGCAGTGGAGTTCAGATCAATCTCGGAGGATCATCTGATAGTCCGGATACGACTAATTCGACGAAATAGGTACGACATACATGAAAACATTGCGAGAGACATGATACAATATGTCCATGTCCTTTCCCCATAAACTCGTCGCCTTTGATATCGATGGCACGATTGCCGAGAGCAAGCAACCCATGACGCAGGAGATGGCGTCGCTCCTCCATGAACTTTCTACGAAGACAAAAGTGGCGATTATCTCCGGGGCTTCTTTTTCTACTTTCAATAAGCAATTATTTCCTACTCTCAAGCCTTCCAGAAATATAATCCTGCTTCCCGTCGAGGGCAGTGAGAGATTCGAATATGATGAAGCGGGAAAAGAGTGGAGAATGACGGATAAAGAAGTATTTCCAAATGAGCTGAAGAAAAAAGTAATTGAGGCACTGAATGACATAATTACTTCAGGCAAGTACGACATTCCAGAAAAGCCCTATGGGAAATACATCGATGATCGCGAGACAGAGATCGCTTTTTCTGCACTCGGGCAGGAAGCGCCTCTCGACAAAAAACAAGCTTGGGATCCGGATCGCACGAAAAGGACGAAAATAAAGGAAGCTCTCGATGCGCGGGTCGATGGTCTCATGACCGTGGTTTCCGGAACAACATCGATCGATATTCTACCTGCGGGTTTTAATAAAGCAAAAGGACTTAATATTTTTCTTGCAAAACTCGGCTATACAAAGGGTGAGATGATGTATGTCGGCGACGAGCTTTTCCCTGGAGGCAATGACTACGCTGTTTCCGAAGCGGGAATAAAAAGCATACAGGTGAATAGTCTAGGAGAAACAAAAGAAGTCATCAGAAATATTTTGCACCCCATTGCCTATTTTTGTTCAGAGTACGCACTCGATGTGAATCCGGCAATGTACGCCGGAGGACTCGGCATCCTCGCCGCAGACTATGTTCTCGAAGCTGCTGATCAGAATATTCCTTTTATTGCCGTTGGATTACGGTACGGTAAATCGGTTCCTGCCGGTTTTGAAATCATGGAAAATGTGGTCATCAATGTACCCATAGGAAATGAAGTAATAAAAGCGCAGGTCTGGCACCGTGCTTTCTCAACCGCCACTCACGTCTACCTCCTCGACGCCGGCGATATCACTGCACGCCTCTACGATATGGATTTCTATACTCGTGTTAAACAGCAGATAGTTCTCGGAATCGGGGGAGTCCGTCTCCTCGAAAAGCTCGGCATCACTCCGAGAATCTACCATCTCAACGAAGGTCATACGGCTTTTGCCGCACTCGGTATTATGGCGGAGAGAAAATCTGACCTCGGGAAAATCGTCGCTACGAAACACACGATTCTCTCGGCAGCAGGGTTAGAAATTACCTTTGCCGACCTCGAAAAACTAATCGGCCCGTATTGCAAAGAATTTCATATTTCTTTCACAGAGATTTGTCAAAAAGGGAGATTTGACTTGGCTCCCGATCTTTTTTCCACGACGAAATTCATGCTCGCCTCGGCTGTCCGAAAGAACGGAGTGAGTGCCATTCACGCTGTTTTCGAAAAGAAAGTCCATCCACAGAGCACTCTTATATCCGTAACGAACGGCGTCTACAGGAAACGCTGGCAGACTCCGGAATTTCTCCATCGATCGCCCGCACTGTCGGATGTAGAATTGTGGAATACAAAAAAGAAATTAAAAAAAGAACTTTTCGATTATGTGGAAAAAGTTTCCGGCACACTGCTGAATCCCGACATCTGCACGCTCGTCTGGGCGCGGCGCTTTGCCGGGTACAAGAGACCCTCCCTACTTTTTTCTGACCTCGAGAGACTGACGGCCATCATTTCAAATCCAAACATGCCACTCCAAATCATTATTTCCGGCAAGCCTCACGAAGGGGACACAGAGGCGGAGAAAATTCGCGACAACATCATTGCGTATTCGAAAAGTGGCGCGGTAAAAGGTCGCACTATCTATCTTTCTGATTATTCAGTGGCAAACGCGGAAAAGCTCACCCGTGGCGCCGATATCTGGCTCAATACTCCGGAGCTCGGCCTCGAAGCCTGTGGGACGAGCGGCATGAAAGCCAGTCTCAACGGAGCTCTCCAGTGCAGTGTGAGCGATGGCTGGGTGGACGAGGTGAATTGGGTGGGTAGGGGTTGGACTTTTGAAACAGTTGAGATGCTATATAACCTTCTCGAACATGAGATTGTGCCATGTTATTATGAGGGCAAAGAATGGGTAACCCGAATGATCTCAACTATCGAACTCGTGGAGAAAGAATACACAGCAGTACGTATGATCCGCGACTACGAAGAGCGATTGTATAAGGGTTTGTAATTTGCTATAATCCTACCTGCATGGCTATATTTTCCCCTAGTTTCAGAGGTAAGAAAAATCTCAAAATTCTCTTTGTTGGAAGCGAAGCTACACCTTTTGTCAGAGTTGGCGGGCTTGGTTCTGTTATGTATTCTCTACCGAAAGCTTTGAACGAGCTCGGTCATGACGCGAGGATCATGATTCCACGCTATCTCTCCATTGACGATTCTATTTTTCACTTGCAAGTAGAACATAAAGATCTCAAAGTTCCCACAGGTAACACTGAAGGTCCGGATCACCTCGTCTGCAATGTTAAAAGATGCGACCCAAATGGCTCCGGCTCGGCGGTCACGAGCTACTTTCTAGAGAACCAGGAATACTACGAACAACGGGCAAATGTCTACGGCTATGCTGACGACGCGACTCGCTGGGCGCTGCTCTCTCGCGGCGTTCTCGAGTTCATCCGACAATCAAACACGTGGGTTCCTGATATTATCGTGGCTCTCGACTGGCAGACAGGTCTCATTCCCAACTATCTCAAGACTGTCTATGCCACCGATCCTATTCTTTCGAAAATCGCCACCGTCTTTTCCATCCACAACCTCTATTTCCAGGGAATGTTTGATCACCATTTCGTATCAGAAATGGATTTCGATGATGGTCATTCGCCCGTACCGGCATTTAATAATCCGCGTTTGACAAAAATTAATTTCATGCGGCGAGGCATCACGTACGCTGATTCCATCAACACCGTCTCGCCGAACTACGCGCGGGAAATCATGACCAAGGATTACGGGGAATTACTCGATGAACTTTTACGAGAAAGGAAAGCTGTGGTTTCGGGTATTCTGAACGGCATTGATTATGACGCATGGAATCCGAAGACTGATACCTATATCAATTTCAAATATGACGAACGAAATCTCGATGAAAGGCTGAAGAATAAGGCAGTGCTCCAGGAACGCTTCGGTCTCCCGGTCAACCCCGACGCTTTCGTCATCTGTATCGTCGGTCGCCTCGCGAAACAAAAAGGTCTTGATCTTCTCATGAACACTATCGATCTTCTTCTCCAAGAGTTACCTCTCCAGTTTGTTGTGGTCGGAGAAGGGGAATCAGACCTCATGGGCTTTTTCCACGATCTCGAGACGAGACATCCGGGAAAAGTCGCAGCGCATTTAAAATTCGATTCTGTCCTTCCGCACGTGCTCCTCGCCGGCGCCGATGCTGTGCTCGTCCCTTCGCGTTTCGAGCCCTGTGGTCTCGTTCAGATGGAAGCCATGCGCATGGGATGCGTGCCGGTTGTGAGAAAGACGGGGGGTCTCGCTGACAGCGTCGAGGATTACAATCCTGATAAACAGACAGGGACGGGATTCGTCTTTGAAAAATTTGACTCGTCGTCACTCATGATCGCCCTCATCCGTGCTTTCGAAGATTTCCGCGATAAAAAGAAGTGGCAAGGGCTTCAGAAACGAGCGATGATGAAGGACTTTTCCTGGACGAGCTCCGCGAAAAAATACATTGAACTTTTCACTCGAGCAATCGTGATCCATAATAAAACATAATATATGAAATGGGCGAATTTCCTCCATATCTACCAGCCGGCTGACCAACAGAAGGATATTCTCGAGGCAATTGTGGTGCAAAGCTATCGACCCATCATTTCTCATATTCTCAAGACTCCTCATATTCGTGTAACGCTCAATGTCACCGGCGCACTCCTCGAACTTTTCGACAAGCATGGCTACCGCGATCTCATCGACATGCTCCGCGAGGCGGGGGAGGCGGGAAAAATCGAGTTCACAAGCTCGGCGAAGTACCATGGTTTTCTACCGCTGCTCGAAGAAAAAGATATTATTCGTCAGATTAAAATAAATGACGAGACGAACTCCTTCTTTCTCGGCAAAGCCTACAAACCTCGTGGATTTTTTCCTCCGGAAATGGGCTATAGTCCGAACATTTTGTCCGCTATTGAGTCCCTCGGTTTCGAGTGGATTCTTCTCGATGAGATTGCCCTCAATGGTCAGCCGGGGATGGTGGACTATACGAAGATATACAAGATAAAAAATTCTAACCTCCGCGTCTTTTTACGCGAGCGACGATTGAGCAACCTCATCATGAGCGCTGTCGTGCGTTCTCCCGATACTCTCCGCGAAGCCATGAGGGATGATATTAAAAGTCCGCGCTATGTCGTCACGGCCATGGACGGAGAAACATTCGGACATCATCGTCCCGGACTCGAACAGTTTCTTTTTAAAGTCCTCGAGACTCCCGACTACGAGCTCGTGACGATGTCGGGGCTCCTGCGTGAATATCCCAATGAAGTCGAGATCGAGCCAGTGGCATCGACCTGGGCGAGTAGTAAAGAAGATATTGAAAGGGGGGTTCAATTCCTCTCGTGGAAAGATCCGGAAAATGTCATTCATGGCTGGCAATGGGAACTCTTTCACCTCGTCCGCGCGGAAGTGGAATCTCTCGATACGACAAACCCTCTTTACGGAGAAATACAACATCGAATGGATATCGGCACGGCGAGCGACCATTTCTGGTGGGCATCGGCAAAGCCGTGGTGGAGTCTCGAGATGATCGAGGATGGAGCATATCGGCTCCTCGACACCATCCGCGCTATTCCGAATGTCGCTCCGGAAAAGATCGAAAAAGCCCGAGATCTGTATGAAAAAATTATTGCAACAGCATTTAATTGGCAGAGAACCGGTCGTATCCGATCGATGATGAGCGATCAAAAAAACATTTTGCGCATTCCTTTCAAAGATCGCACAATGGGAAAGGGCGGGGCAGAGGAAGGCGTCTATCATGCTTTCATCGATATGATGAAAGGTCTCGAGAAGCAGGCGACCGAACGCCGTGAATACGAGAAGGCTATTCTTTGGCGTGATGCCATGTACAAGCTCGAAAACAAGCTCGATATTTATGACACGATCAACGCCATCGACCTCGTGCGCGTCGAGATTCCGAACAAGGAAGTCGAAGAAATTATTTTACAATACAAAGAAAAGTACCGCGCCATCCGCGGCGGCCAGCCGGAACAAAGGGGGGCGTAGACAAAAGAAAACCGATTTCAATTTACTCTATTCTCGCCTCCGGCACTTTTTTATACAAAGGATTTCGGACTAAAGTCGGCTCGCCATTTTTTTCTACGACATAGTACGCCGCGCCACGCATTTTGCGGAATGGTTCATAGTCGGCGTGACCAGGCATGCTCACAGGATCTCTATCACCGAAGTTTACCGGACTGTCATCCGAAGTCACAAACCAAATCTTCCCGATATTTACCGCGAGATGCCCGGTATTTCTCGGAATGTGAACGCGGTCGCCGACTTTTACCCGAATTGCTTTGAAACTTTCCACACCGTCGTCTACGAGAGGGGACTGCAGGATAATAATTCCTTCACCTTGAAGGACGGTGTAGTCTTCCTCGAGGTCGCCGACATGGTAATGCCCGTATGTCTTTATATACTCCCCACCAATCGTCCCGCTTTCCCAGACGGTAATGTTTGTTTTATTACTTCCTCCGCGAATCATATGATAGTGGACATCCGGTCCCGGAGCGAAAGGAGACATGAGTACTTCCTTCATTTTTTCATGTGTTCGTTCGGCGTATGGCTTCATGATGGTATAATAGTACCATGAAGCAGAAGAAAAAAAAGAATGGGTATGCGCTACTCTACGACGTGATCATCATCGCTCTTGGAATCACAGTCGCCATTCTTCTTTCGAAATTCGGAGTCATAGACTCAGTCGTGTACGGTTTGAGAAATTATTCTATTTTCGCCTGTTTCTTTGCCGGGATTTTCTTTACCTCGACATTTACCATCGCGCCAGCCTCAGTGGCTATTGTGCACCTCGCTGAACATTTTCCCTTGCCCTCGGTAGCGCTCTGGGGAGCTCTCGGAGCAATGCTCGGGGATCTCATCCTTTTCTTTTTTATCCGCGATCGCTTCTCCTCCGACCTCATGAGCATCTTTTCTCCATCGACTCGCAAGCATTTCCTCCACTCCTTCCATTTCGGTTTTCTCAAATGGCTCTCGCCACTTCTCGGCGCTCTCATTATCGCTTCACCCCTGCCCGACGAGCTTGGTATTTCTCTCCTCGGCATGTCGAAAGTCCGCACATCCGTGCTTATGCCGATCTCATTTGTCATGAACTTTATCGGTATCTACGCCATCGTCGGATTTGCCAATCTCATTTCATAGCCGTATAATGCCCGTATGAAAAGATTTTTAAATTGGTTTGCCTTCATTGCAGTTATGGGTCTTATTATTTGGGGTTTGGTTGCTGCGGAGAAGAAAGCAACGCGAGAAGAAGCAAATCTCCCGTCTCCCGATGCCGTAGTTGGACTGGATCATACGAGAGGAGCTGCTCTTGCGCCAGTGACACTCATAGAATACGGCGATTTCCAATGCCCGGCCTGCCGAACATATCATCCAATTGTTGAAAAAGTCATCGCAAGCACGAGTCCGCAGACCCTACGTTTTGTTTTTCGCCATTTTCCTTTGACCCAGCACGGGAATGCCATGCCTGCAGCCCAAGCCTTCGAAGCGGCAGGACAACAGGGTAAACTATGGGAGATGTACGATATTCTCTACGAAAGACAGCCTGACTGGGAGACTTCAAAAGATGCGAAGACACTCTTTGTTGGATACGCAAAGGAACTCGGACTCGATGAGGCTATATTCCTCGCAGATTTTGATTCAAAGGATGTCAAGGATAAAATAAATAACGACTACAAAGGCGGGGTAAAAGCCGGTATTAATTCCACTCCCACCTTCTACGTCAATGGTAAAAAGATAGCTAGCCCTCAAAGTTATGATGAATTTAAAAAAATTATTGACGACGCCGTTCCAAAGCTTGCCATCTAAGGGTCTCGTCATATTCCTTTTTGTTGTTGCCGTTCTCGGTTTTGCCGACGCGGGCTACCTTACCGTCGAGCACTACAGAAATACGATTCCACCGTGTACGACAGACGGATGCGAGACTGTCCTGACGAGTGTCTATGCGACGGTTGCCGGGATTCCCGTGGCCCTCGGAGGCGCGCTCTACTATCTCGCTTTCCTCGTCCTGCTCATGATCTATCTCGATACGAAAAAGGAAGTCGTTCTGCGAGGCGCGCTCGTCTTCACGGTTCTCGGCTTCCTCGCCTCTCTCTATTTTTTCTTTCTCCAAGCCTTTGTCATCCACGCTTTCTGCCAATACTGTATCGGTTCGGCGATAACTTCGACGATACTTTTCATTTTTGCCATTATGATATTCAAAAAATCCCATGATTCTCGTAACTAAAAGTTCACAGGACTACGAACTTCTCGATTCCGGAGAAGGGGAGAAGCTCGAACGCTTCGGTTCCGTAGTTTTATCTCGTCCCGACCCGCAGGCTCTCTGGAGGAAACTGTTATCTGCTGAAGAATGGAAAAAAGCTCACGCCACTTTTTCTCGTGATGGTCAAAATGGTTCGTGGAATATTAAAAAAGACACGCCGGAAAAGTGGGTAATAGATTTTGCCGGATTGAAATTTATGATAAAGCCGACGGCTTTCAAACACACAGGACTCTTCCCTGAGCAGTTGACGAATTGGGAGTGGATGAAGAGGGTAATTGGAAATAGTGGGAAAAAGGATTTAGAAATACTGAATCTTTTTGGATATACAGGAGGCGCCTCGCTCATCTGCGCGCAGGCGGGAGCAAAAGTCGTGCATGTTGATGGTTCGAAATCTGCGCTAACTTGGGCAACAGAAAATGCCGAACTTTCCGGTCTTGCTGATAGACCGATTCGCTGGATACTCGACGACGCGCGAGTCTTCGTCGAAAGGGAAATAAAGAGGGGGAGAAAATACGACGCTATCATCATGGATCCTCCAGCTTTCGGCCATGGAGCAAAGAAGGAATTATGGAAAATAGAAGGGCATTTCCTACCGCTTGTCGAAGACTGCATGAAGCTTTTGTCTGACACGCCGTTATTCTTTTTAATCAATGGCTACTCGGCTGGCTACTCGGCGATTGCATATAAAAATAATTTGCTTGATCTTGAGAAGAAATATGGGGGTAAAGTGGAAACAGGGGAATTGACACTCGAAGAATCGAAGTCTGGACGGCTTCTGCCGGCAGGCATTTTCGCAAGGTGGGAGAGGTAAAAGAGCCTTAAGTATGGTAATGTAATCCCCATGCTCCTCCTTGATGGAAAAAAGGTCCGCGAACACTACATTCCACTCTTGATGGAAAGGATCAAGAAGCTTTCTTTTTCACCTTGTCTCGTCATTATTCAAGTCGGGGACAGGGCGGATTCTGACGCCTTTATAAAAGCCAAGAAATCTTTTGCCCAGAAAATCGGGGCACAGGAAATCCATGTGAAACTCGATGAAAAAGTAACTCAAGCAGAAGTTTTACAGCAAATTCAAAAACACAATAATGATGAAGAAGTGCAGGGAATCATTGTGCAGTTACCTTTACCATCACATCTAGATCCTGACATTATTATCAACTCAATTGATCCGAAGAAAGATACCGATGGACTAACTCCACAGGCAATCTTCATGCCTGCCACTGCGCGGGGGATACGCGATTTATTGAAATTTTATCAAGTGGAATTAGTGGGTAAAAAAGTCACCGTTGTCGGGCAGTCGAAACTCGTCGGCAAGCCTATAGCGGAAATGTGTAAAAAAGAAGGGGCGATCGTTACGGTATGTGACAGCAAGACTACAGAGCTCGAAGAAAAAACAAAAAATACAAATATTCTCATTGTTGCTATAGGTAAACCTCTTTTCATTGATGAAAAATATGTATCAAAAGGTCAGATCATAATAGATGTCGGCATCACTCGTGCCGCGGATAATGTGCTCCACGGCGATGTCGATTTTGAAAAAGTAAAAGATATCGTCAATGCAATCACCCCTGTTCCAGGTGGCGTCGGACAGATGACGGTGCTCGCCCTCTTTGAAAATCTCGTCGAAGCGTGCTACAATCGGGATATAACAAATACATAATATATGAATAATCAAGAAAAAATGTGGAAAATAGGGCGAATAGTGGGAATATTTTTAATTATATTTCTCGGTGTGATTTCTATAAAGGAAATGAAATCTATCGCCTATGTTGGCAAGGATACTCCAGTTACGAACTCCATCACAGTTAGTGGTAAGGGGGAAACAGTCTCTATTCCCGATGTCGCAACATTCTCATTTGGCGTGACAGAAACGGCAAAGATGGTGGACGAAGCACAGTCAAAGGCTACAACAAAGATCAATGCAGCACTTAAAGCAATTAAGGACGGGGGAGTTGCGGATAAAGATATCAAAACTCTTTCCTACAACATTAATCCTCACTATGAGTATATAAATGGTGCCTGCGTTACAGGCTACTGCCAGCCGGGAAAGTCGACTCTCACAGGCTACGATGTGAGCCAGACGATACAGGTGAAGGTAAGGGATCTCAAGAAAGCCGGAGCCCTCTTTGCAACTATTGGATCTCTCGATGTTCAGAATGTCAATGAACTCACATTCTCTATAGATGATATCGATACAGTAAAAGAAGAAGCTCGCGAGCTCGCTATCGAAGACGCTCAGGAGAAAGCCAAGACACTTTCGAAACAGCTCGGTGTTAACCTCGTCCGAATCGTGAATTTCTACGACCAGAGCGATGAGCCGAACTATCCCTACGCCGCAGAAAGCATGAATATGGGGATGGCCGTGAAGTCAACTATGGCTCCCGTACCTGATGTCCCCGCCGGAGAGCAGAAAGTGATTTCAAAAGTCTCGATTACCTACGAGATACGCTAGTCTTGACTTACCACAGCCATATACTGTACTATATCCCCATAACCCCGGGAGGGGATTTTTAATAACAGTTTGTCTACAGGTTATTAACACCATACCATATGAAAATCACTGAATATATCAAAGAAACCCGCACAGAAATGAGCCATGTCACATGGCCAAGTCGAAAACAGGCCATTTCCTATTCTATTGCCGTCGTCATTGTCTCTATCGCTACCGCCCTATTCTTGGCATTTTTTGACTTTATCTTCTCGAAACTCCTGACACTTTTCGTTTAATTATTTATTTTTTACTCAACAAAAACCATGGGAAAACAACAAATAGGCGGAGAAAGAAACTGGTACGCGATCCACACCTACGCGGGGTATGAGAACGCCGTGGCAAGGAACTTGAAACAGCGCATCGAGTCTCTCGGCATGGAAGACCGCATCTTTAATGTCCTCGTTCCTATAGAAAAAAAGATAAAAATTAAGGCTGGCAAGCGCGTCGAGGAAGAAGAGAAAATCTATCCAGGATATGTCCTCGTGGAGATGATCGTGACCGATGATTCATGGTATGTCGTCCGCAACACTCCGCGCGTGACCGGATTCGTTGGTTCCGGCGTCGTGCCTGTTCCGCTCGAAAAGAAGGAAGTCGAGACACTCTTTGCCCGTATGAACACTGGCGAGGTAAAACACACCATTGATCTCGCGATCGACGAGGTGGTGAAGATTGTTGACGGACCTTTCAAGGATCTCGAGGGTAAGGTGAGCGAAGTCGACGATGATCACGGCAAGGTCAAGGTTCTCGTCTCGATGTTCGGTCGCGAGACGCCGGTCGAGCTCGATTTCTTGCAAGTTAAGAAGATTTAAGGTAATGTGGAAATACAATGGCTAAAAAAATCATCAAAAAGGTAAAAGTCAGCGCGCCAGCAGGGAAAGCAACTCCTGCGCCTCCACTAGGGCCCACTCTCGGTCAGGCCGGGGTTAACATTGGCGACTTTACAAAGAAATTCAACGATGCTACTAAAGGTATGATGGGAGACATCGTCCCTGTCGTCATCACCGTCTACGAGGACCGTACCTATAGTTTCGTCTTGAAGACTCCTCCTGCGAGCTCCCTCATTCTGAAAGCCGCAGGCATCGAAAAAGGTTCAGGCAAGCAAGCTCTCAAGAAAGCTGGAACTATCACTCGCGCGAAGGTCAAGGAGATTGCCGAAAAGAAAATGCCGGATCTCAACGCTCACGACATCAACGCGGCGATGAAGATTATCGAAGGGTCGTGTCGTTCATTGGGGGTAGAGGTTAAGGG
>CAYGGI010000014.1:0-14687 GCA_964349525.1 uncultured Candidatus Saccharibacteria bacterium | reverse complement strand
GCCGCGGGGTGTGAGTCCCTGACTTTTTTGTACTGATCAACTTTCTACCTCCCCTACACCAACCCCTCCAATCTCGCAATATCCTCCTCTATTTCCTTTAACCCCTCCTTCCAGAACTCAGGGCGAGAGACATCGATGCCGATTTCGAGGAGAATTTCTTCGGGTGAAGCCTTACCTCCTGCAGACAGGAACTTCTCGATGGATTTCCAGAAACTTTTGTCCGCGCGATAGCGACGCAGGAGCGCCTTGCTCACGAGCTGGCCAAATGCGTAGGAGTAGACATAAAAGAATCGGCGAATGTGACCCCACTGGACAAAGAAGTATCCATCATCGGGCTTGAGGTCAAATAGTGGGCCGAGATATGCCTTCATATTTTTATTATGCAATTCCGCAATCTCCTCTTTCGGTACGAAACCTTTTGCCCGCACAGCAGTGTGGAGCTCGAGCTCGAAATTGAAGCAGGCAATCTGGCGGAAAACAGTTGCGATATCATCAGTGATCCTGTCGTGAAGCGCTGCGACTTTTTCTTTTTCTGAAAGAGAGTCAAAGACCGCGTCGAAAGCTATGGCTTCGAAAAGCGGACTCGCAGTCTCGGCGAGAGCGGTAGAGTAGTCGTGATAGAGCGGGCCTTGGGAACGAGAAAGTTCAGTATGGAAAGCGTGACCCATTTCATGCGCGAAGGTTGAAAGAGAGTTGAGGTCGCCGGTATGATTGAGTAGGACGAATGTCGGCGTCGAGTATCCTCCCCAACAGTACGCCCCGCCTTTTTTTCCGACGCGCGGAGCGACATCTATCTGGCCGTTCTGTATATATGTATCTAGTATAGTTGGATATTTTGTGTCAATTTTTTTGAAAGTATTTTTAAGGAGATTGAGAGACTGAGTAAAAGGAAATTGCGCCTTGATCTTCCCTATGCCGATTTTCCTATCAGCATAATCGAGCTTCTTCTGCTTGAGAATTTTGGCTTTGATTTTGTAGAATCGATGGGAAAGGTGGAACGAGTCGGTAACTGTTTGCACGAGTTTTTTCACGACTGCCGGATCGTTGCGATAGGCGCGGACGGTGCTCTCGTACGGCATAGCGTAACCACGGAGCTCGTCATTTATTTTCTTGTTCGTATAGACGGCGTTGATTTCTGATTCTGAGAAAGCGGAAATACTTTTGAGTTGCTCATTGACGAGTGTCTTGAGCGCGTATCTGTCTTTTGTAGTGGTAGTCGAATGGATAAGATGATCCGCCTCGGGAAGCGGCAGAGTCTTGCCTTTCCACTTCACTGTGAGCTTGGAGAGGGCGCGACTGTTACCGTCGAGCCACATGTCATAGGCTGGCAGGGTTTTCAGATTCATGATCTTTTCTTCCGCTACAGAAAGTGTGTATTTCGCATCGCTGAAAACACGTTCGAGAAAGATTTTGAAATGGACGATGTGAGGACTCGCAAGAAATTCTTTTTGCCTCTGCGCAGGAATAGTTCCGAGAGAGACTTCGAAAAAGGTGATCTGATTCTGAACTTTCGCCATGCGATTTGAAAAAAGGGAAATAAAAGAAGAGGCTTCGTTGTTGCTTCCATCGAGGTCGCTCAGGAAATTGAAATAGAAGAGGGGCTTACATTCGAGCTCGGCGATGAGTTTTTCATAGGCTACAAGTGCCATTTTTAATTCACTTTCTTCGTGTAAATATTTTTTATCAGCAATATCGAAACGCTTCGCAAAAGCTGTGCAGGCTTTTTCGATTTTCTGCATGTCTCTCTCTATCTGAGGATCTTCCGGAGATGAATAGAGAAGTTTAAGGTTCCATATTGGTGCTTTCATAATGCACCTACTATACCAGAATTACCTTCCTCCGCAAACACTCTTTGCTTCATCATAGATTTTCTGCGCTTCTGGTGTAGAGAGACCGATTTCTTTGAGAATATTTGGATGATCGATGAGATCGCGACAGAGAATAACACCCTTTGTCAAAAGCATTTTTTTGTGGACATTTGATAATGAGAGAAGACAGGTAAAGGGGTGGAGGCGCAGCTCTTCGATGATGTCCTGCAGATTTCCCGTCTTGGGATAGTTCCATCCGACCATCTTTATCTTCTGACACTCGCCGTATTTAATAGCTTGGTCAGTGAATTTCGTGTTCGTGATGAGCCAACCCTCGTCGAGCTTGCGATGCACGCCGCCAAAGGCATAGGTGTTACCCTTGAGATCGTCGAAACGAGCCTTGATATAGAGGACAACTTTGAGATCAGACTTCAGGACGAATTCATTGTGGAATTTCGCCTCGACCATAACGAGCTTGTCGCGGGTCCATGCGACGACGTCGACTTCGTGAGCAACGCATCCGCCGAAAACCGTCTGATCGATGAGTGTCTCGTAGCCCCAGGCTTCGAAAATCCTCGAAATATATTTTTCAAAAGGAAAGCCGTCGGGACCGAGCTCTGAGAGAGCACGGCGGAGGGAGTATTTGACAGCGACTGGCAGAGAATGTTCTCGCAGGAGCTCGAAGGCATGCCGGTAGATCTCGCTCGTCTTCATACCATCGCGCATTTCCTTTTCTACATGTCTGAGAATTTTCTCAATGATCTCTGGACTGCCACCAGCGTTCATAAGCGAGGCAGTGAGCTTCTGCTCTTCGAAAAGTTCGGTGGTGCCATCGGCTTTGCGGATGGTTATGAGGTGGTTCATGGGGGAATTGTATCACGAAATGATTCCGCCACCGAGACAAATATCCCCATCATATATAACAAGCGACTGGCCAGGAGATATGCTATTTTGCGCCTGGGAGAATTCGACGATAACTTCGTCGAAATTAACTATATTGCCAGAATTAGATATGGACACCTCCTGCATTGCTTCTCGATATCGTGATCTCGCCATGTATTTTCTGCCGGCAACAGGTATTTTTCCACCAATCCAATTCACCTCTTTGATTTTGACTTTTTTTACCCCTCCCGCCTCCTGCTCCGCCCTATTCCCCACTGTAAGAGTATTTTTTTCGATATTTTTTGAGATAACATAGTACGGCGCATCGTGAGGAGTTTTTTCCGTAATGGTAAAACCATGCCGCTCGCCGATAGTATAAAAGAAAGCACCGTCATGGTAGCCGATCACACGCAGAGCCTCGTCGAGCACATCTCCGTGCTTTTCTGAAATATAATGAGATAAAAATTCCTTAATATCTATTTTCCCGATAAAGCATAACCCTTGACTATCTTTCTTCTCCGCCGTGGCAAGGCCGAACTTCTTTGCCAATTTCCTAACCTCCGGCTTTTCAATATTTCCAACAGGAAAAAGCACATGCTCAAGTTGCTCAGGTCGGAGCGTCCAGAGAAAATATGACTGATCCTTATTATGGTCACTTCCGGCAATCAATTTCCCATTTTCAACCTTGGCATAGTGCCCTGTCGCGACGAAATCCGCACCTTGTTTCATAGCCCAGCTGTAGAACCCGCCGAACTTCACGAAACGGTTGCACATCACATCAGGATTCGGCGTTCTACCCCTGCGGTATTCGCTCACCATATAGTCGACGACTTCCTCTTTATACTCTTTCTCTAAATCCAATGTCACAAAATCAATCTCAAGTTTTGCAGCCACTCTCATAGCGTCAAGCCTATCTTCTTTCCATGTACAGTTGATCCAGTCAGGTTGCCAAACCTTTATAAACACGCCGGTTACATCATATCCCGCTTTTACGAGCAACGCCGCAGAAACAGAGCTATCAACCCCGCCGGACATGCCGACATAGACCTTTTTACCCCTCTTTTGAGTTACTTGACTTTTCATGCTTTGGATGTTATCATGCCACTCGAACCAGCACAAGTGTGCGCAACACAGGGGAACTATGAAAATACAAAAAAGGAACATCCTCCTCATTGAAGAGGATGAGCACATCAGAAACATAGTCGGAGGAATTCTATCGAGACAGGGTGGACACACCGTCAGACCCGCCTCCAGTAACGAGGAAGGTGTCCGACTGTTCGAGGAGAACCCCGACACTGATTTCGTCATCAAGATCAAGAGCATTGCCGACGACGACTGCCTCGATACCATCCGTCATATTAAAAAGAGGGTCTTCCCTCCTGAAGTCTGGTTGACCATCGGGTATGCTCCCGAAAGCATTCAAAAGGAGGCTTCGGCGTTGCAGGTCAAGATCATCAATAGCACGCGACTCCTCAAGGAGTTGGCGTTCGCGGGGATGATCCCGATCGGCACCGGATTCTGATCTTTACCCCAACCCTCATAAAAAAGGTGGCGCGGACAGAGTTGTCCCGCCCCTTTTCTTTTGCCCATCATCTTCCATTTTATTTATCTACATACTTCGCCTTATAGACGAGATGCTCCGCGTAGTTTTTCGCATAGTACATATTCCCCTTTTTATCTGAGAGATAAAAGTAATACGGCGTCTTGACCGGATGCACCGCTGCCGAGAGCGAGTCTAAGCCAGGATTAGCAATCGGACCTTTCGGCAATCCTTTATATTTATAGGTATTGTACGGAGAATCTATCTTTGTGTCTTTTATAAAAACATAGCCGGAAGGGTTGGCGGTGATGTAGATGAGGGGCGGGTCGACCTGGAGGAGCATACCTTCATCAAGACGCTTCCAGAGAACTCCCGATATTTTCGCGCGATCCTCCGTCGACGTTGCCTCTTTCTCGAGAATCGAAGCCATGATAACAATATCCGTAGGACTTCGTCCTGAAATTTTTATATCAGAGGAAAGACCCGCGAGTTTCAGATCGAATGTCGTACGCATTTTATTAAAAATTTCCGTAGGAGTTGTGTTCGGGTAAAAGATGTAGGTATCGGGAAAGAGATAGCCTTCGGAATTGTGGGCGAGTTGTATGAAATAAGGGGTGTTGAAATCGGGAATTTTTTTGAGCAGAATCCATGCTATATCATTGACCGTAGTGCCTTCGAAAATAGTGATCTTTATCGGCGAGAGATTCTGATATCCGCGCGCGAGCCGTTCGGCTACTCTCCAGATATTCTGGGGCTTTTCGAACAGATAATCTCCGGCGATTACGCCTCGGCGGCCGTAGAAAACTGCGCTGACACTTTTAAAAAGAAATGGTGAGGAAATAATGCGCTTTTCCGCGAGAGATCGGGCAACATCCGACAGCGGAGTGTTTTTTGCGATGTGCACCTTCGCGCCGATGGGGAAATCTTTCGGCGGACGGGAAATAATAGAAATTATAATAAAAATTGTACCAAGAAGAACCAGTGCAAAAATACTGATATTTTTTAATGAAAAAGAGTGTCGCATTTAAATAGGAAGATTGGAAGGAGCCCCACCCTTCTTCGAAGCCACTCGCTCGAGAGCTGGCGTAAGTGCGACGGAACCAGGGAAATGGTATATGGTCGCGAGCTCCTCGGTATTGAGAACGAGGGGTTCGACACCGTCAAAAGGGGTGTAGAAATACGAGCGCATCTTGTACGCCAGAATTCCCTCTTGAGCGAAACGATTGCGTCTGATATCGTTGAAATCTTTCCATGGTGCATCGAGTGACGCAGTCCAGACATCTCCATTCGGTTTAAAACCGTTAAGATTCTCGGTATTGAAGGCTTTGAAAAAAGAAATGAGTCCGCCAATACCGAACGGTTGATCAAAAGATTCTTTTTTTGCAATATAGAGGACACGACAGCCGACATCGAACGGTAGTTTGGTGATGCTCCTCGAGAGCGCCTCGACTTGTTCTTTCTCGGCATCGCTCAAGCCTGGCAAGATAAAGCTGTCGCCAACATCACCATCGCCAACTTTTACTTTTCTTGACTTCGGATCCCGACTCATTATTTTGTTTATCTCTTTTTCTGCTTCAGCTTTCCAAGCATCATATTTTTTAAAAAGATGCCCGGGCATTTTCTGCTCATCTTTATGCGCGCGGATGATGAGCTGTATCCAGATCTGCTGATTCGCCCCCACAGAACCTAGGAACTCGAGACCAGGCACGAGCGGATCGACTTTGAATTCTTCTTTTGGATCTTTGTCGAGACCGTAGTCAATGTATGTTTTGATAGGATAGGGATCAGGTTTATTAAATTTAAATTGAGCTGCCCAGACCTTCATCGTTTTCGGATCGTAATTCATCCCTTTTGTATAGTCTTCGACCTCATGGACTTCGATACCGGGAAACTGGGCGTAGAGGGCGGACATCAGTCCGATCTTTCTCCGGTCTTCAGCCCAGATCATGAATTTCACTTTCCCTTCCACAGAAACAAGCTCAAGTGAATACCACGGCCGAGTCTCACCTTTCCAAAACTGAGCAATAATACCTCCATCAGAAGTGTTGTGGAGGGAATGGAGAAACAGCTCCATTGCCAATGGGGACTTATTCGTTTCTTTCGGAAGTCGTATTTCAAAGACGCTGTACTTTATGCTGAAAAAGTTGTGGGCTCGCACATAGCTGACCCAGAGTGGCCAGAAGATATAGAGGAGGATAATGACGAGTGTCGGGAGAGAAAGGGCAATAATAATCTCGAGCACATCGGGAAGAATGGTGTGCTGGAATTGGGTAACGAGTTGTGGAAAGTAGTTGCCGAAGCGGATCATTACCGCATCATTATACCATACCTATACAGGAGTGTAGCGATTCTCTTTATCTTTCTTGAAATACTTCTGGTTCTGGAGATTGACCATGATGGTGTTTTCCTTGACGTAGCGTTCCTTGAGAACCTTGTCGACAACTTCCTCTTTTGTCAGTGGTCCATTCTTCTCGATCACCTTCTTTATAACATCCTTTACAACACCGGACATATATCCCCATTCAGCGAGAGCGTAGAGACCGCGACCGACGAGGACGAAACGTGGATCCTTGATGAGCTCGTTGTGGGTCGTCGCGATGTGGGCTTTCTTTTTGAAAATAGTGCTGATCTGGCGCGCGACTTCCTTGAAGTGGATCGGTGAGCCGTGCTTCCTGATGACGAGAAAAGCGTAATCTCTCATGCCCTTGGTCCTGATATTCGAAGATCGCGAAACTCCCCATTCACCGATAGGATTGCGACCAACAGTGTGAGATATGGAAAGCCAGCGCTTGACGACTTCCTGATTCTTGTATTTTTCGGCAACGTCGGAGAGGTGCGCGAGGAATTTGCTCACCATTTCTGACTCGGGAAGAAGGTCGTCGATCGTGAGACCAGAGTAGAGCTTCTTGAGAGAGGCTTCGACTTGCTTTGCAAGTGGCTCATTGACGTGCCATCGATGCTTGAAGTCGTCGTCTTCTTTTCGCTTCTTGAAACTCTCGCCGATGACGAGGAGAAAGTTGATGTGGTTGTGAAGTCCCTTGTCCTTGGCCACATACCCGAGGAAATCGTCTTCGACGACGATGCCGCCGAGAGAATGGATGAGGGATTCGAGTTCATTGAAAACGAGCTTCTCTGATTTATATGCATCGGACTTTCGGATATTGGCGATGGCATAATTTTCTATTTGGCGGACGCGTTCGCGGGTGATGCCGTAGGTCTGGCCGATGGCATCGAGAGTCATTTTTTCTGTATTCTTTCCGAGACCGAAACGACTGACGAGAACTTCGCGCGCGCGGTCAGGCAGAACGGCGAGGAGGTGGCGTGTCGACTGCTTGGGTTTGAATGTGATGGTCGCCATATATAAAAGTTGGTGAATAATTGGTCTGTTGTATGTGTTATAGTTTTATCACCTTCTTGTATATAAGTCAAATCTATAGCACGATGTTTACCACTTTTTCCTTGATAACGATAACCTTTTTCGGCTCTTTGCCCTCGATCCATTTCGCTATTTCAGCCAGCCCTAGAGCCGTATTTCTGAGTTCTTCTTCGGAAGCTCCACGTGTCGATTCGAAATGCGCCCTGACTTTCCCATTTACCTGTACCATGATGCGATTCGATGTTTCCACGACTTTATTCGGGTCGAAAGTTGGCCATGCAGAAAGGCTGATGGATTTTTTATTTCCCATTCCCTGCCAGAGTTCTTCGGTAACATGAGGGGCAAAGGGGGAAAGAAGTTGGAGAAGTGCAGAATAATCGGCGGAGGAAATCGTCGCGGATTTTTCAAATTCATTGACGCAGATCATGAGCGCGCTAATCGCCGTGTTGAATTTCATAGCCTCGATATCGTCTGATACTTTTTTTATTGTTTTGTGAATTGAGACTTCCCCGCCGGCGATCACTTTTTCTTGCAACTTCCAGACCTTTTCTATGAAGCGTCGAGTACCGACGATACCATTTTCATCCCAGGCAATATGCTGGTCAAAAGGCCCCATGAACATCTCGTAGACGCTGAGCGCGTCAGCGCCTACGGTCTGGACGATAGTATCGGGATTCACGACATTTCCCACGGACTTCGACATCTTTGCCCCACCTTGGGCGAGGATCAATCCGTGGGAAGTTCTCTTCTGGTAGGGTTCTCTCGTGGGGACGAGACCAAGGTCAAAGAGAAACTTGTGCCAAAAGCGGGAGTAGAGGAGGTGGAGGGTTGTGTGTTCCATCCCACCGTTGTACCAATCCACTGGTGTCCAATATTTTAATTTTTCAGGATCAGAGAAAACTTTTTTATTTTTCGGATCAGTATAGCGCAGATAGTACCAGCTCGAGCCGGCCCAGTTCGGCATGGTGTCGGTCTCGCGTTTTGCCTTGCCTTTGCAGGTCGGGCACTTTGTATTGACCCACTTTGAAATTGCCGCGAGAGGAGACTCCCCTGTTTCGGTTGGTTTGTAGTTCTTTACTTTGGGAAGTTTGAGAGGTAATTCTTTTTCGGATAATGGCACGATACCACATTTCTCGCAGTGAACAACAGGTATCGGCTCGCCCCAGTATCGCTGGCGGGAGAAGATCCAGTCGCGGAGTTTGAACTTCGTTACTGCCTTACCGTATTTTTCTGTCATTTCTTTTTTATCCTGCAATTCAATTTCTTTTATTGGCAGATTGTATTTCTCCGAAAATTGTCTGTCGCGCTCATCGTGAGCCGGCACCGCCATAACTGCGCCAGTGCCGTAGTCGGCGAGGACGTAGTCGGCGATCCAGACGGGGATTTCTTCTTTTGTAGCGGGGTTGGTGGCCTTGACGCCTTTTAATTCTATACCAGTTTTTGGCTTATCTACGGCGGTTCTTTCTATGTCGGTCTTCTTTTTTGTTTCTTCGATATATTTCTTTACATTTTCATCAGACGAGGCTCGCACATATTCATGTTCGGGAGAAAGCACTATATATGTGACACCATAGATAGTATCTGGACGAGTGGTGAAAACTTTTACTTTTCTTGAATCCCCTTTTAATTCAAATTCAATCTCCGCCCCCTCGCTTTTCCCGATCCAGTTCCTCTGTTGAATTTTTATTTTCTCGAGAAAGTCGACATCATCGAGGTCGCGGTCGAGTCGCTCTGCATATTTCGTAATGGCGAGCATCCATTGCTCTTTTTCACGCTTTTCGACGGGTGTACCACAACGCTCGCAGCAGCCATTCACCACTTCTTCATTGGCGAGACCGATGAGATCTTTCGGGCACCAATTAATTGCCATCTTCTTTTTGTACGCCAAGCCTTTTTTAAATAATTGCAAGAAAATCCACTGGGTCCATTTGTAGTAGGCGGGATCTGAAGTATATATCTCTGTAGACCAGTCAAAAGAGAAACCGAGTGACTTTAATTGCCGACGGAAAATAGCGCTAACATCTTTTACTATGAGTGCAGGCTGCTTACCAGTTTTTATTGCAAAGTTTTCAATAGGTAGACCGAAGGCATCATACCCGATTGGGTACAAAACATTCCAACCTTCCATTCTGCGTTTGCGGGAGATGACATCCATCGCCGTATTGCTTCGAATATGGCCGACATGGAGGCCTTCTCCCGAAAGAAAAGGAAATTCTATTAAAGCATAAAACTTTTTACCAGAATCTTTGGCTTTAAACAGCTTCTTAGAATCCCAGTATTTCTGCCATTTTTTTTCGATTTTAAGGTGGTTGTAGGGCTTTTTGTCGGACATCATAGTATGACTATCATACAATAGAGAGCGTGGTTTTGGAAGGAGTTGATTTTTGATACTGATTTTGCTAGTATTCACTATAGAAAGGATTGTAAAATACTGTTCTGACACGTGGAAAGGCTCACCACAGCAGTGTCCCACCGGACTAATCATTGGACTTTGGTCCAAGCTGACTTATGAGGGAATGGCAGATCATGTCTGTTGCCGCCCCTCCAGAATAGTATTTCGTAATTCTTTTGCTTCAATAAGATAGTCTTCGTCTTTGATTTCAAATCCTCCATGAGTGACGCGGATTTTATTTTCACTGATAAGGACTTCCGCGATAGAGATCGAGATGGTTTCTAATTTTCCAACATATAAATAAGAATTAGCTGAACCTCTCGAAAAATTTGGTAAAATTATTTCAGGGTGTTGGATAATAGTCATAGTCTGAGAAGGAGTAAGTCTCTTAGTTTTATTCCTGTTGCCTTGAGTGGATAAAAAGTGGCTCAGTGCTCCTCTGTCATAGAATATAGGCAACCCTACTTTTAATTGATGGACTCCTAGACCGTGAATATATTTCATTTCAACGTCGTCAATCTCCTTGATTTTGAATTCTTTATGCTCTTCAATACTACTAATTATTAATAAGTCTAGTTCATTTAAATCATGCATGTGGGTGTGATTATTAAGTAATAATCCCCCAAGCATACAGAGACGAGATAAAATTTCGATAAAATAAAAATAAAATTTCGATAAAATTTGGCCGAAAAAAGCAACAAGCAATACAAATACCCTCATGACAAGGGTATTTTTGATCATACAACAGAGAGGAGATATTTGGGAGGCTTAGAGAAACAAGACTATATCTTGAACTCTATCACATCCCCATCTTTCACGACATATTCCTTCCCTTCCGTCCGCCAGAGGCCTTTCTCGAGCAATTTATCCCATTCTATGACTTCGGCTTTTATGAATTTATCTTTGAAATCTGTATGTATAGCAGTTCCGGCAAGAGGCGCGGTCCAGCCTTTCTGTATCGTCCATGCGCGAGTCTCGTCAACGCCGGTGGTGAAATAAGTAATGAGGTTAAGCATCTTATAACCCTCTTTGATCAAATCATTTATCCCATCATCCTCACTAAACATCTTTTTTTCTTCAGCAGATAAGTCTTTCATTTCTTCTTCGATTTTCGCATCCACGATCACATAATTGGCACCACTGTCTTTTATAAATTTGATTAATGTAGTGAACCTGTCATCATTTATTTCATCGAGATTCTTTGCTCCCACCTTCTTATTTAGAACATATAAAATGGGCTTCGAAGTCAAGAGATTGAGTTGAGTGATGAACGGATTGGCTTCAACTGTGCATGCCATCTTACCTTCTTTGAGTACCGACTCGACTTTGAGGAGCGCTGCGCGTTCGATTTCGGCGTTTTTTAGATTCTTGAGGCGCTTCGACACAGTCTGCATATCGGCGAGAATGAGCTCGAGATTTATAATCTCGATATCTCCTATTGGATTTATTTTTCCTTCTATTACATGAATAATATTATCATCTTCGAAAATACGCACGACTTCTGCTATCGCATCTGTTTCTCTGATGTTGGTCAAAAATTGATTTCCGAGGCCTTCGCCTTCCGACGCGCCTTTCACCAATCCTGCAATATCAACGAATTCTACGGCGGCGGGAACTACTTTCACTGATTGAGAAAATTGTGCGAGCTTGTTAAGTCTTTCGTCGGGAACAGCTACGACGCCGACAGATGGGTCGATGGTGGCAAATGGGTAGTTAGCGGCAAGGACGCTCTTTTTTGTTAAAGCGTTAAAAAGCGTGGATTTTCCCACATTTGGTAGACCGACGATGCCGATGGATAGGGACATGTCTATAATTAATACCTCTTATACACGAAATATGCAATGATGAGACCGAGCAGCGTCCACGCCCAGTGGCGGGCGAGGAAAGCCGCGCCGTCGAAAGCTTTTTGCAAAAGTGTGTTGGTGATAGGAGCTACACTTGCGATGGCGGCATTCTTCGTGGGATTTATTTTGACATCTTTCCCAAACTCTTTAATTTTTCCTGCCAACTTTTCTGCTTGAGGATCTATAGTATCAACAGTTTTGGTAATGATATTTTCGGCATCTTTTTTCAGACTCTCTATGGTCAGAGGCTTCTGCTGTTTTTGCACCGAGAGTGTGCCTTCTTCACTTTCTGTTTTTGTGAGAGCACTTGTTGAAGTGCTGATTTTTAATTTTACTTTGTGATCCCCAGCCGTCGCTTTCCATTGACCTTCTACCTGTATGAGACTCTTCGGCAAAGAGGTAAAAGAGATCTTTTGAAGTTCGGCGCCGTCGATATAATAGACAGCAACACCAGTTATTTTTACATTGGAACTGTTGTAGATACCACTGTAGATTTTTACAGTATCGCCGGCAGAAATATTCGAGGGAGAATACCAGACATCGGATACAACACCGGCGTTTTCCTGAGCATAGACCGGTAGGGCTAAAAATAAGAAAAGTAAAGTAGTATAAAGCAGTTTCATTTTATTCAAAAAAATTACGGACTTTTTTCGACGGAATGTGACCAATGAGCCGAAAGATAGTTTCTTGGTCGGCCATATCGGAAAGGCGCATCTTCCCGTCCTGTGCCTCTATCTTCAACTGGTAACATTCTGTTACCAGTTCCCTAGAACCGGTAACACTTTGTAACCGGTTCTTCAGAACCTTCCAGTACCCCCGAGGGTTCTTGCTTTCGGTTACAAATTCAATAACATCCACGACACTATAATACCATGTTCCAGTCTTCTTATCCTGCACTTTCCTTATTTTCTCCCCTCCGTAAAATGGTAAATTCATATACTGCTGCCTTTTTTATACACCATTAATGGCACCGTCCCCCAATTCATCACAACAGATGTAATAAACTTCCACGCCTCCATGACTTCATCAGTGCTCGTGAAGAGTGTTTGATCTCCCATGATCGCATCATACAAGACTCTCTCGTACGCATCCGGAATATCCTCTATGGTATCACTGTATTTGAATTTAAGAGTCTTCGGCTCAACCTTCATATCGAAGCCCGGCGTCTTCACAAAAAACTTTATCTTTATTCCCTCATCGGGCTGAATTCTGAAAGTGAGAATATTTTGTTCTTCTGTATCGCTCTTGAAATAAATACTGATCTCCGACTTGTTTTCAGCCAACGCCTTCCCGCTCTCTAGATAAAACGGCACATTTTTCCATCTCGGTGAATCAATATAAGTTTCTAATCTAAAATAAGTTTCTGTGCGACTATTCCTCTTTACCCCCGTCTCATTCGCATAGCCTTCATACTGCCCCCGCGTTATTGCATCTCCCGCCTTCTTGCCTGAAAAGGGTTTAAGTCGCGCGAGCAGTTTCGCTCTCTCCTTCCTAATATTGTCAGCATCGAAAACCTTCGGCGGCTCCATAGCCACAAGCGCGAGCATCTGCAGAATATGATTTTGACCGACGTCTTTTAGCGCGCCGATATCATCATAGAATCCTCCCCTCCCCTCGATCCCATTTTTTTCTAACAATTTAATATGGACAGCCTCGATATGCTCATGATTCCACAAGGGTTCAAAGAGCGCATTACTAAATCTAAAAGCCATAATATTTTGTAACGCCTCTTTTGCCAGATAATGATCAATGCGGAATATCTGCGACTCGTCGAAAAGCTCGCCCAACTCTTTATCCAGATTCCTTGCCGTCTCTATAGTATGGCCGAAAGGCTTCTCGACCAACACCCGCGTCCAACCCTCATTCCCTCCGCATGGAATCGTCAGCCCAGAGTTCGAGAGATGTTTAAGAATAGTCTCGTAGAACGACGGCGCGACAGCGAGATGAAAAAGTTTATGAGAACATTGAGTAAACCCGTCATCGAGAATCTGCAGTCTCGCCGCAAGCGACGCGTACGACGACGGCTCATCAAACATTCCCTGTTCATAGTAAAGATGATCAAGAAAATGCTTAACATCCTCTTCTTTATACTGCCCCGGCCTTATATTGATATGGTCCCGCACATACTGTCGGAAATCCTCGCGGGAAAAGGCCCTCCGCGAAAAACCAACAATAGCGAACTTCTTTGTCAGGACTTTCTTGACATAGAGATTGAGCAGTGACGGCAAGAGCTTCCGCTGGGCAAGATCTCCGGTAATGCCAAAGATGATGAATGTGGTGGGAGTCATGCCGACATCATAGCATATTTCTCTTTACCTCCCCAAGAGATACAGCTGTTTCACCTCCGTAGCGGAGAGCGCGCGGCTGTAGATGCGGATCTCGTCGAGAGATGCCTTAAGAAAACCTGAGCAATTTGGTGGACATGCCCCATATATATATCCACCTATTGTGACTATTCCTGAACCAGAAGTAAGGGTAGTATCAGTAGATGAATCAGAATCCACTAGAACACCATCGACATATAGTTTTGCGCTACCGTCTTGCCATGTTGTAGCTACATGATGCCATTTATTATCGGTGATAGTAGAAACACTTGATGAATAAAGTATTGGAGTTGTAGGATATCCAGAAGGTACATAAGATGTAGTGACAGTGCCATTTGAATTGAGTATTATTTTGTAATGTGTACTCCATTTATTTATTATATTAGCGCTAGATGCAACTCCTCCACTTTTAATCCATCCTGATAGGGTCAAATTATTTGTTAAATTAAGTGAGGAATTTGCATTTGTCTGCAAAGAATCATCCACCCCGTCAAACTTAAGCCCCTGCCCCACCTTCCCTA
>CAYGGI010000013.1:0-14842 GCA_964349525.1 uncultured Candidatus Saccharibacteria bacterium | reverse complement strand
ACCACAAAAAATATATGAAAATAATTTTACTGAAGGATATTGCAAAAGTAGGGAAGAAGTATGACATCAAGGATATCTCTGATGGATATGCTGCAAATATGCTTATACCGCGAGGATTGGCAATCGCCGCTACGGCAAGCGCCATGAAAACCTTTGAGCTCGAACGAGCAAAGGCAGATGGTGAAAGAAAAATCCACGAAGATCTACTTTTAAAAAATCTTGCTGAACTCGATGGTAAAACCGTAGCAATCAAAGTAAAGGGAAACGAGAAAGGCCACCTCTTTGCAGGGCTTCACAAGACCGAGCTCATTGCTGAAATAGAAAAGCAGACCCGGCTTCAGATAAATCTAGAGAACCTTGTGCTCGACAAACCGATCAAGACTGCCGGAGAACACACTCTCGAGGTGAAAGGTGCTGGGAAGTCAGTTACTTTTACCCTCACTATAGAAACAACTAAATAACGTGCACGATCTTCTTTCTCATGAGTGAGTTATCGAAGTGTACCTTTCTCTTTGTGCCGAACTGAACCATACCGCCCTTGAGAGCAAAGAGGGTGTGATCCTTTCCCATACCGATATTCTTTCCCGCGAGTACCTCTGTACCGCGCTGACGAACGATAATATCGCCAACCTTGGCTACATCGCCATGGTTAATTTTGACCCCCAGGTATTTGGGATTTGAGTCTCTTCCGTTTTTCGTCGATCCGCCCGCTTTTTTTGTTGCCATATGTAGGGTGCAGTATACAAAAAGACCATAATAAATGCAAGGTCCTGTAGGTACCCTTTACACAGTCTAAATGGCATGGTCAAGAAACCCTTATTTATCAACACATAATAGCGATTTTGCCAGATTACCCCTTGACATCGCTTTTCAAAAATGCTACCATTATCCCTGTGATCAGGTGTGAGTGAACGTCATTGTTCATAAATACCTGGTTTTTAATTTACTTATGATTGAATTTACTACAGGTGTTGCGTTCCTCTTGTCATCCATGTACGGCTCGCTCGGTACAGGAACAGCTGTAGCAATAACAGCCGTTCCGGCGAATGCCGCTTCTACAGAAAAGCCCAAGACTGTTGTCCTCCAGGACCGTAAGTCCGTTGAAAAATATCTCCGTGAACAGTACGCCGATACCCCCATCTTGGTCGAAATCGCCCGATGTGAATCCACATTCAGCCAGTTCGATAAGGACGGAAAGGTTATCCGCGGAAGGGTCAATAGCAAAGACGTCGGTGTGATGCAGATCAATGAAAAGTATCACCTCGAGACGGCAGTTACCCTCGGATACGACATCCACACTATCGAAGGAAACGTCGCCTATGCCAAGCATCTCTATAGCAGACAAGGTGCCGCACCATGGAAAGCTTCGTCTCCGTGTTGGAAGAATGCTTAATCAGATGAAAGAGGGGAATCGCCCCAGAGAAAGCCACTCTCCGCCAGCCGGCGGAAGGGTGGTTTTCGTTTGCTTGCATTATTTACAAGGGAGGGTAAAATGGAATTACTTACTAGAGTAATAAATTTTTATAAATATGAAAAAAGCAATTTGGGTAGTCGTGATTCTCGTAATCATCGGAATCATTGTCTGGATGAATAGGGATAAGAAAGTGGAGCCGATGGTGGAAACAGGGCCGATAAAGATTGGGGTGCTCTTGCCTCTTACCGGAGACGCAGCATCATATGGTGAACCAGGCCAAAAAATGTATCAAATAGCAACTGAGGAAATCAATGCTAGCGGAGGCATAAACGGTAGGAATTTGGAATTAATTGTTGAAGATTCTAAGTGTAGCGGAAAAGATGCAACAAATGCTGCACAGAAGCTCATCAACACAGACCATGTTCAGGTAATCATCGGAGGATTATGCAGTAGCGAATCCCTCGCGGTCGCACCGATAGCCGCTACCGCGAAAGTTACACTCTTTTCTCCTGGCTCAAGTAATCCAGGCCTCACAGGAATAAATGAGTATTTTGCCCGTGATTATCCGAGCGACTCCTCTCAGGGAAAAATATTGGCTGATATAGCATTCAATGACAAGAACTATAAAAAAGTTGCTTTCATCCAGGAACAGACCGACTACGCAAGCGGAGTATACAAAGCGTTCAATGATGAATTCATTAGACTCGGCGGTACCATAGTCAAGGAAGAATTCCCAACTTCAAATACTGACTTTCGTTCTGCATTAACTAAATTGAAGGATACCAAACCAGATGTACTCTTCATTAACACTCAGACTCCTGCCTCTGCAAGTCGTGTCCTTGCTCAATTTCAACAGTTAAAGTGGAAAGTGGCAATCATCATCAATGACGCAATTTCCGGTGATCCAGAGACAATCTCAAAAAATGTGACTGTGCTGGAAGGTGCTCTCACCGCGCAATTCGGAATTGATATGACTAATCAGAAATTTCAGGACATGATTGCGAAATACAAGACAAAATTTGGTGCCGAGCCACCTTACCAGAGCTATGCCCAGACTGAATACGACGCTGTATACATATTGAAAGATGCAATTGCTGCAGTCGGAAATGATGGAACGAAAGTTGCGGCTTGGCTACGAACAGTCAAGGATTGGCAGGGTGCTTCTGGATCAGTGACGATCGGAAGCGACGGTGACCGAGTGGGGGGGCATACTCCACTCATGGTGAAGGGAGGAAAAGTTGTAGCTTATACAAAATAGGAAGATTATAAAGTTTCCAAAGAATCCCACCTCCCCTCGAGGTGGTTTTCTTGTGTTTTCATTTGCCTCTGTGATATAATTCCGACAACGATAAAACCTATGTATACTCAAGCAGAAAAACCAGTTACAAAATCAGAAGTCCAGGAGATTGTAGACAGCTTGGCAGCATCTATAAACAGTGCTTTTACCGACCAACAAAAACAGATATTTAGACTTGAGGAAAAAATGGATGCGGGCTTCGCTAGGGTTGATGAAAAGTTTGAAGAGGTTAATATGAAAATCAATGGTGTGAATAATCGCATCGATGACATCGCAACCAACTACACTCGCAGGGATGAGCACAAGAAACTCGAAAAGAGGGTCGAGAAGCTTGAAGTTTCATTCGCGTAGCGTGAGCTATCTACAGTATGGACATCCTGCCCCAACTCATCGTCAATAGCATCATCGCCGGAGCGATCTACACCATGGTCGCCCTTGGCTTCAACCTCATCTACGGCACGGTCAAATTCTTTGACCTCGGCTACGGGGCACTGACAGCTGTCGGAGGCTACGCCGTCTTTTATTTTTATAAAACCCTCGGACTCAATATTTTCCTCGCCATCATCCTCGGCGTCACCATCACCGGAATCATCGGCTGGATTGTCTACCGCCTCGTCTACGCGCCACTTCGGGAAAGGAAATCCTCGAGTATGGTCCTCCTCGTTGCCGCCCTCGGAGCCTTCACCGCTATCCAAGCTATCATCGCCATCCTCTTCACGAGCCAGTTCCAGACGCTCTCGCGAAGCGCCGGCACTGAACGAGTCTTCACCATTCTCGGTGGAGTCATCACGCAGACCCAAGCTCTTATCCTCGTTCTCGGTATCGTCATCATGTTCGTCATGGCGCTCGTGCTCAAATATACTTTGTTCGGTAAAGCGGTTCGCGCCGTAGGAGATGATGAAGAAGTCTCGAAGATTGTGGGTATCAACACGCCGAAAGTTATCGGCAAGGTTTTCTTTATCGGTTCTGCTATCGCGGGACTTGCCGGAATCCTCGTCGGATTCGACACCGGCATCGAGCCGACAATGGGTCTCTCGCTTTTATTAAAAGGTGTCATCGCTTCCATTATCGGCGGTATCGGGAATATCTACGGAGGGGTGCTCGGGGCCTTCCTCCTCGGCTTTATCGAAAACTTCGGCATATGGAAAATTTCAGGGGAGTGGAAAGATGCGATTGCTTTCGGGGTGCTTATTATATTCCTCCTCTTTAGACCGCAGGGTATTCTCAAAAAATAGCTACTCTCGCGCATTCTCCCATGTATTCTGCCACATGAGCTTCATCATCTGGGAAAATTCCCGACTGTGGACAGTGAATGCAATCTTTTCTGTGCCACCGCTCGCAAAGAGGACTTTATCTCCATATATCCAGTAACTCATTTTCCAGATTACATTTTTCGGCAGATAACGAACAGCGATAAGGTTCTCTTTATTGATGCGAAGCCATTCTTTATTGAGAACTTTCTGCAGTTTTCTATCCGTATGCTTTTCGACACAATAAATAAAGACTTTATGCTGGAAGCGCTGACTCCCATGCCATTTGAAAAACTCTTCACCAATGCTGTCGATCATATCCTTCACTGGCCAGAGTAGATACGCCTCCGTATGCTCCTTGGTCCATGGCATATCGCGGAAGGCCTGCTTTATCCCGAGGATCCCCGAATAGAATTTTATCTTGGGCAAGGAGACGCTTTCATTCATCTGATGAGTTTTTATAAATGAAAGAAGGGAAGAGTGAGCGTCCTTGAGTTCTTCCATCTTTTCATCATGAACACGGGCGAGCTGGTCGCTGTCGGATATTCCGAATGTTTTCCCCCTGTCGCCACTGTATTCATTGATGAGGCTCTGCGCCACGAGAGGGGAGAGGGCGTCATAGATGGTGGACTTCGGTAGATTGAGGCGACGAGCGAGGTCGGCTACGGAGGAAACTCCGTTCTCTACAATATCGAGAAGAACCTTTGCCGGCATAGGTTTGAGGTTGAGAGTATCGAGGAAATTGAGGGATTGTTTATTCATAGTTAAAAATGTTATTTTCCTTATTATTCGCTTTTCGCCGAATTGTAGACAAAGAATACCATGAGTGTATACTTATTGCAACACTTTGTAAAAGTGGGTTATACACATTAAACTAATACACATGAAAAAATCAATTATTGTAATTATCGCGATTGTCGGGATTGGCCTTGTTATCTGGGGTGTAAATAAGAAGCCTGTAGTTGAGCAGACAACACAGAAGGAGCTTATTAAAATTGGGACAATTCTCTCTGAAACTGGTATTGCTTCTGCATTCGGCGAGATGTCACATAAAGGCATCGCACTTGCGGCAAAATAAATCAATGACGCGGGTGGAATCGACGGGAGGAAAGTCGAGGTGACCTACGAAGACGATCAGACCGATCCGAAGGCTTCCGTTAGCGCATATCAGAAATTGACGGGGATCAATAAAGTGGACGCTATTATCGGAAGCAACTTTGACTTTGTGACCCAGCCATTATTCTCTCTCGCAAATACGGGTGAGACAGTTGTCATCTCTCCCTCAAATCCTCGAATACCCGGAGCGTTTGATACGAATTCTCACTCATTCGTCATGATGACGGAATTCGATGATATTGTGAGAACATTCAAAACATACTTGCAAGGAACTTCATACAAACAGCTCGGAATCCTCCGCTTCGAGAGTGCCTTTGCGGAATCAATCCAGAAGACCCTTGGCGATATGCAGGGAGAACTTGGCAAGAAGCCTCTCATTTCCGAAACTTACAAAGACATTGGTAATAATGATTACAAAACTCAGATACTCAAGCTCAAGCAAGCCGGAGTGGATCTTCTCTTCCTCGATATGGTGGCAACTGATCCAATTACCTTTACCAGTCAAGCAAACCAACTCAACTATCACCCGAAACTAATCACTCATGTCGGAATCAAGGACGCCCTTAACACAAAAGATATCACTGTTAAAAATTTCGAAGGTATTGTTGTGCTGAATTGGGATGTAACCACCGCAGACTTCACAAATAAATTCAATACCGCCTACGGAATGAATCCTGATAAGTCTGCCAACCGTGCCTATGATGCCGTCTATGTCCTCGCGCAAGCTGTGGCAAAGTCAAAGACCAAAGCGGAAATTCCTTCTCTTCTCGAATCCACAACTTTCACGACCCCGAACGGAGCTTTCACATTTAATAAAAACCATGCGGCGGCTTCGACGGCTGTAACTGTGGAAATTGTTAAAGACGGCAAGCTTGTACCATATACGAAGTAGATGTTAGTATAGATGCGATGGAATACCTCATCCACATCGCCATATTGATCGCCATCTACGGCATCCTCGGACTCTCGCTCAATCTAATCGTCGGCTACGCCGGACTCATCTCGGTGACACAGGCCGCCTTCTACGGCATCGGCGCCTATGTGACGGCAATACTCCTCACCACTGCGGCAGGGAACGGCATGAGCTTCTTCTTTGTCCTCTGGCTAGGGATGATTGTAACCGCTATCATCTCGCTTCTCATCGGCTATGTCCTCTCGAAGTTCAAGGATGACTATTTTGCCCTCGGATCCTTTGGCTTCAATATCATCATCTACAGCATCTTCCTCAACTGGCAGTCGCTCACCCGCGGACCCCTAGGCATCCCCGGCATTCCGCGACCGAGCTTCTTTGGCTTTACTTTCTCGAGCAATATTTCTTTTCTCATCTTGAGCGCGATCATCCTCGGTCTAGTCTACCTCGTCTGCGCCTACATTACCCGCTCGTCATTCGGTCGTGTGCTCAAAGGCATTCGTGAGGACGAGGAGGCCATCAAGGTCTTTGGCTACAACACGCTCCTCTACAAGCTCGCGATCTTCGTCATCGGCGCGGTGCTCGCCTCTGTCGCCGGATCGCTCTTTGCCGCCTACATCACCTTTATCGACCCTTCGACCTTTACCCTGAACGAATCCATCTTTATCCTCGCCATCATCATTCTCGGGGGACTGGCGAATAATAAAGGCGCTGTACTCGGGGCAGTCTGTCTCATTTTACTTCCCGAAATTCTCCGCTTCGTCGGTTTCCCCTCGGACATCGCCGCGCAGATGAGGCAGGTGGTCTATGGTCTCATCCTGATCCTACTCATGCTCTATCGACCGCAAGGGCTCATAGGGGAGTACAAGCTATAGGGAGTTGTGATGGGCGAAGTTTCGTGGTATGGTTTCCTAGGAAAATTTAACAGGGGAAACCCGGAAAGGATGGTGGTTCATGGACAACGAGGATCGTATGGTAGAAAGTCTGCAAGCGACCTTAAGTGCCGAGAGAATCAAGCGACAGACTTTTCAAAACCGGGCTGAAGCCGCTGAAGCACGTTTGGCGAAGTCCATCGAGCTTGTGGAAAAACTCGAGGCGGAACTGACTGAACTGAAAGCTAAAGTTCCGGGATCTTACGAAGATTCCCTGAAGCACATTGAACAAATAGTGAAGTGGTGAAAGTAAATCTCAAAGGGGAAACCCAGAAAGGACGGTGGATTATGGAAACTCATTTGAGGGTGTCCGAAATGACTCAGAGAGGTGAGATTCAAGCCTTGGAAGCAGAATTGGCGAAGGAAAGACAGCTTCGTCAGGCGGCAGAAGCTCGTGCGGAGGCGGCGGAAGTCCAGCTTTCTGTGACGAGAGTTCGAAGCTGTGAATACATTGCAGAAGTTGCAGATCTCAGGAATCAAGTTGACGAAAGATTGAGAACGATTATCTTCGGGCTTGATCGAATCTGCGCTCCTCCCGGAGGTTCAGCTAGCAATGTTATCGAGATGCTCCCGCCGGCAAGCTGAGGTGTTTTTAATATCACTACGCACATCTTTTCAAGCACAACGCAGTCCCGCCCACTCGGCCGGCTGCGTTTTTTGTTTACATAATTGCAGGGTTGTGGAATAATGTGTGTGTAATCCTTTACCATGCCCCTCCTTTCCACCCACAACCTCATCAAGCACTTCGACGGAGTGCACGCCGTCAACCACCTTTCCATTTCCTTTGACCAAGGGAAAATCACGAGCATCGTCGGGCCGAACGGTTCTGGCAAGTCGACGCTCATCAATGTCCTCACCGGCATGCACGAGATCGACGGCGGGGAAGTTATCATTGCCGATACGACGCGCCTGACACGAATCCGAAGCCACGAGGTGCCTCTCTACGGCATGACGCGGACATTCCAGGATGTACGACTCTTCGAGCAGATGCCGGTGCTCGACAATATCCTCGTCGTCCTGACCGAGCGGAATATCTGGCAAGCGCTCTTTGAACGCCACAGCGCCTTTCACCTCGAACGCGCCGAGGAAGTCCTCCGGAAAGTCGGCCTCTGGGACAAGAGGGGTGAGCTCGCAAAGAATCTCTCCTACGGTCAGCGCAAGCTCCTCGAGATCGCCCGCGTGCTCGCGATGGTCAGTGGTGGTTCTGCTGGAAATATCACGACGGTTTTCTTTGACGAGCCTTTTGCTGGACTTTTCCCCGAGATGATAAAAACGGTGGTAACAGTCATGAAGGAACTCCGCACGCAGGGCAAGGCCGTCATCCTCGTTGAACATAATATGGAATTGATACGGGAATTGTCGGATTATCTATACGTGCTGGATACTGGACAATTACTCGCCGAAGGGAAGCCGGATGAAGTGCTCGCGAGGAAGGATGTTATCGAGGCTTATCTGGGGGAGTAATTGAACTGTTGCATAATTTGCAATAGTTGATTCGGAATTCGACACATTTTTTAATTTTGTGAACTTCACAGGAATTTTCTGTTTGATATACTTGTAGCTAATGAAGCAAGAAATTATCCAGCGACTCCATAAAAGTTTCAATGATTATGCCCAGAAAACTGAGGGTGGACTTGAGTTTTGGTTTGCAAGGGATCTGCAGGTATTGCTAGGATATGACGAATGGAGAAACTTTTTGAAGGTGATCGAGAAGGCGAAAATAGCATGCAAGAACACTGGTCTCATCGTTGAGGATCACCTTGTTGACGTCAACAAGGTGATCGCCGCCGGAAAAGGTGCGGAGCATGTAATCGACGATATTTCCCTTACTCGTCACGCCTGCTATCTTATAGCCCAGAATGGTGATCCAAAAAAGGAACAGGTAGCCTTCGCCATGGCATACTTTGCCATCCAAACACGCAGACAGGAACTTGTAGAAAAAAGGATCGGTGAACTCGAAAGATTGATGCTCAGGGAAAAGCTCTCGGGTTCAGAAAAAGAATTGTCTGGGATTATTTACGAACGTGGTGTCGATAATGCGGGTTTTGCGAGAATCAGAAGTAAGGGTGATGCAGCTTTATTCGGTGGACGCACGACTCTCGATATGAAGAAAAAACTCCAGGTTCCTGGTACTCGAGCCCTAGCTGATTTTCTCCCTGCGATCACTATTAAAGCAAAAGATCTAGCAAATGAAATTACCAATTTTACCCTGAAACGAGATGCGCATATACGCGGGGAAGTTCCTATTGCGAATGAGCATGTAAAAAATAATAGGAATATGAGAGACATGCTTGGGAAGAGTGGCATCAAGCCGGAACTTCTACCGCCAGAGGAGGATATACAAAAGGTGGGGAGGAGGTTGAAGACGGAGGATAAGAAGTTGTTAAAAGGGAAGTGAGTTGTTGCAAATTATGCAATAACTCAAAAGAAAATGGCAACTTGTTCCGTTTTGGAACAAGTTCAGTTAGTTCCGAAATGGAACATACTGAAAAGAAAAGACCCACCCTACAGTTTCGAGTGAGCCCATTTGAAGAAATCGGCGGCAAGACCAGTCAGGGTCTTGAGTGTCCGTCGACATATTTTCCAAGTGAATTTTCCAACCCACTTGGTGTACTGTTTGGCGCCTGGAGCCTGCCCGACGATCAGGGAGATCCCTAATCCGAGGAGGTAGAACACGAGGCCAAACTGCAGTAACCAACCCAACAAGGAACTTATAGCATCCATTCGCTCTAGACACTAGCATAGTTAAATAGATTTGTCAATGGCTCGCATGAGATGGTCTACTTTGGTACAATAACGATACTTTATATCTATATATTTACCCCATGTCACCCCAGACCTCACCCCCCGAAACCCTTCTAAAACTCACGAACATCCACGTCCACTACGGCGGCGTGAAGGCTCTTGCCGGTGCATCGGTGAGCATCGATGAAGGCGAGGTCGTGGCACTCATGGGTCCGAACGGCGCGGGGAAGTCAACCATCCTCAAAGCCATCTTTGGCCTTGCCCCCATCGAGTCGGGAAAAATTGCTTGGGAGGGTCATGACTTTACCCCTGTCTCACACGAAGTCGTCCATCGCGGCATTTCCTTTGTCCCGCAGGGTCGCAGGGTCTTCCGTCATTTAACTGTGCAGGAAAACCTCGAGATCGGTGGCTGGATGATTCTGAGCAAAAAGGAAAGGGAAGAGCGCCTCGCGAATGTCCTCGACCTCTTCCCTGCACTCAAGGTAAAATTGAAGGCAAAGTCCGGCACCTTATCAGGCGGTCAGCAACAGATGCTCGCCATCGGTCGCGGTCTCATGACTGACCCCAAGGTCCTTCTTCTCGATGAACCTTCGCTCGGTCTCGCTCCGAAAATTGTCAAAGAAGTCTTTGCAAAAATTAAAGAAATAAACGCGCGACGAAAAATGGCAATTGTCGTGGTTGAACACAATTTAACTTCACTCCTCGAGATCACCGATCGTGCTTATGTTCTCGACAAGGGAAGAGTGGTGACAGAAAATACTCCGCAGAATATTATCAGTAGTGGAATTCTCGAAAAAGTATTCATTGGTAAGTCTTAATCCGTTCTCAACAACTCAATCAAAAGCACGAGGGGGGAGGGCTTTTCCCAAGGGAGAGCGTGTCGCACAATAAGGAGTTACGCGACAGACAAACTTTTTCTCAAACTAATTAGAATTTATCAACGGGTATATTGTCGCATAACTATCGTTACGAAGTCAATAGGCGGAGCAAAAGAAAATGTGAATAACTATTCCTTACTTATTTTCTCAGATTAATAAGAGTACTAATCTTTTTATGTAATTCCTTGTTTGCAGCCAGCATTGTTTTATCCTTAAAGGTCCAGGGATTACCTTCTATGTTTGTCACTACACAGCCAGACTCCCCAAGAATAAGAGATGGGGCTGCGTGGTCCCATACTGATCCGGTAATGAACATACCCCAATCCCTTTTTCCCGAAGCTATGTATGCTCCGGCCATTCCAAGGCAAACGGGCACAGAAATATATATTTTCTTTTCAGGAAATGAAGAAACCATTTTATTTAAAATCTCAAGACTTCTAATATTCGTCGTTCCGTTTATACAACCAGTTGATCCTTCTATATTTGCAATTTTGGAACACTCAATCTTTTTGTCATTTAAAAAAGCTCCCTTACCTCTTTCGGAAAAATAAGTATCTTTATTAATAGGATCGTAAATAACAGCAGCTTCAATTTTTTCATTCTTTGCGCGTGCAATTAATATACAATAGGTTGGTATGCCTTTAGAGAAATTAAGGGTCCCATCCAGAGGGTCAACGATCCAAAGATATTCAGCTTTGATATTATATTCTCCTTGTTCTTCAGAAATAATTCCGTCTTCAGGGAATTTTGCTTTTATCTCATCTACGATGAATTTATTTGAAGCAATATCCGCTTGAGTTACAACGTCCAAAGAGTGGTCTTTGGTATATTGAACCTCCGCTTTTTTAAAGAAATCTAATGTGATTTCTCCGGCTTGTATTGCTAGATTTTTTATAAAGCTTTCTACCATGTTATTTTTTATAGATTAGATATGGTCCCATCACTAGCACATCTATTGACGAAGATACGAATGTCTCAATGGCTTCAGATGGCGTACAGACAATGGGTTGTCCTTTGATATTGAGCGAAGTGTTGATTATGAGAGGAACACCTGTGAGTTTATCGAACTCCTGGACCAGATCGTAATATAGACCATCACGCTTCTTATTTAACGTCTGGATTCTAACGCTTCCATCAATATGTTGGGCACTAGGGACTTTATTTCTCCAATCAGACTTCACAGTATCCACCATGAGCATAAACGGCGAGTTGTCTATGCTTTCAAGTACATTATGAGCTTTTTCTTCTAATATGCTGATAGCGAAAGGTCGAAACTTCTCACGTTTCTTAACTTCATTGAGCTTATCAAGCATCGTTACCAATCTTGCATCACCTAAAAGACTTCTCTGACCAAGAGCTCGTGGTCCAAATTCCATTCTTCCCTGAAACCAGGCAATAATTTTACCCTCTGAAATCGCCTGTGCGACTATTCGAGTCAAGTTCTGCGGTGCTTCATATTTTAGTCCTGCCTTTTCCAGTGCCTCTCTACACTCCTCATCTGAATATGAGGGACCGAGAGCGGCTGTTTCCATAGGCACAGGTTTGTTCATATTTCTTTCTAATCTTGAAAGATATGCTGCTCCGAGTGAAAGTCCTGCATCACTTGCAGCCGGCTGAATAAAAACATTTTTAAAGGCACTTATTTTTTCTAGTTTTCCATTGAGCACGGAATTGAGAGCTACTCCTCCACTTAATACCAAATTTGTCTCTCCTGTTATTAAGTGCAATCTCTGTAGTAATTCCACTATCACTTCCTCTGTTACCTTTTGGAGACTTGCGGCAATGTCTTTATGAATTTGGGTAACCTCTTCTTCATGTTTTCTAGCTGGTATTCCAAACACATCCGAAAACTTTTTTGAAGAAAGAGCTATATCAGCCGTGCTGTAAAAATCAAAATAGCTTGCATCAACTTTAACTTTTAGAGAATTTGTATCCTTTATAGGTTTAATTATTTTTCTAAAAATATCAACAAACTTGGGTTCACCGAAAGCCGCCAATGCCATTACAGTCCCGTCCTTTTCCGCCCCAGAGAAACCCAAAAATCTACAAGTACCAGAATATACTTTACCGATGGAGTCGGGAAAATAGCTTTGGCCTAATTTAACTACAGAGCCTCCCTTACCCTTTCCCCATGTAATGGACTCGACTTCGCCACCACCATCAATCGTCATGAAGGCTGCCTGCTCAAAAGGGGAGGCAAAGTAGGCATTGGCGGCATGACAAGCATGATGTCTAAAATACCTAAACGATGTATTACCCGAGTATCCAAAATGCTCTTTAAGTAATTTTGGCACAGCCCACATACCTTTTATTTTTTGTATATTTTCTTGAATAGCTGACCATGAAGCGGGCACACGAAATAAATTTAGCCAAAGAATTCGCTGAAAAATGAGTCGCTTGGGATCCCAAGCAAAACCAATCCCCTCAAGTTCATTAATATTTATTCTTGCTTCTTTAAGACAATATTTGATAGAGTCAACAGGAAATCTACCCTCCCTTTTTTTGTGAGTAAATCGTTCTTCTTGTGCAGCTGCAATTATACGCCCGTCTCTATCTACTATTGCAGCGCTGGCGTCGTGAAAAAATGCGTTTATTCCGAGATACATGTTTGTTATAGAAAATGCCGACCTTCTTCGTTTATGATTTTCTCCATCTTCTCGATTACTAGAGCTCTACAGGAAGCGGCAATCCAAACTGAAAAGAGTTCATCGAAATACCACTGAATAGCCGCTACTGATACAACAAGCCCATGATGAACTACAGCACCTGCGTACTTATTATCTCCTTTTTGATAGAGATAGGGGCGTTGCTGTTGGACGATGTGAGTATCAAGACCATGTTCCCATGCCACCATAGCTTTCTTGCGAGTAAGAGTTTTCAAATCCTCATCCCATGATTCAGGGTTTATTGAGTATTCAAACAGGATTGCATCCTCAAACTTGACGTCTCCAAACTTAGCCCTAGGATCGAGTATGACAACATGAAAGCCGTCTCTCCAAGAACGTTCGAGTTTAAGAAAGTCACGGATTGATTTCTCAACCGATTTAAATGCTTCTTCCGCTACGTCCTTAGTAAGTAAAGTGCTATGTTCCATAAATTTATGGATTAATTTAAGCATTGTTTTGCTCAAATGTCGAGCTGTCGTGATTCCACATTACAAATACTTCTCCGCATTCGCCAACATCTCCTTTTTGTCGAAGTTGAGATACAAGAGAGCAGAAAATGGGGTAACGTGACCGAGCATCATCTGTATATCCTTGAGATCTGCACCTTGAGCTCTCATTCTATGAGCTTTCGCATGTCGGAACATATGGGGATGTATCCTCGTTGTTATGCCGGCTTTTTTGGCGATCTCCTTGACCCATCTTTGCACTGTCCTTTGGGTTATACGCTCCCGACCATGCTTGTCGATGGACACGAAGAGGCTCGGATACTGATTGAGACATATTCTACTACCGAGCCATCGGAGTAGGGTATTTTGGTGGAAATCTTTTTTCCAAAAGACCCAGCGCATCTGCTTGCTTTTCTCCGTTTCGATAGATGTGTAGCTTTCCACAGATGAGATCTGCTTCGTATCGAGAGCGCAGAGCTCACCCACACGCATGCCGGTATCATAGAGGATGTGTAGGATGGTGAGTTTCTGGAGATCACCGACTTCATATGGATTGAGAGTTGCACACATAGCATGGAATTCTTCATCACTCACACCGACGCGTATCTTCCTCATGTATCTGGGAGGTTGAATGAAGAAGGTGCTTACCGCCGCTTCTTTGAGAGCATTGAGGTAGTTGAAGAAATTCTTAAGCACCCTACAGGAGTAGGCGATGGTGGGAGGGTTGTATTTGAGCGCGAGGCACTGGTTGAACTCGACAATGTCGGTGTTGGCAAGTTCAAGCGTATTTTTGCAGGTATACTCCGCAAAGCGAGTTAAGTGGAGCTTGTAAGCTATAGCCGCTTTCGGGCTCCTTACTGCCTTCCATTCGAGATAATTTTTGACTGCGAGTTTAATATCCATATGATTACGCGCCCCTTCTTGCTCCTATACCGGCAGGCAATAGAAGCAAGAGGGGACGAGCAAGTACGGAAATGGGCAGAAAACTCGTCCTCTTGTCTAACCTGCCGGTGCTTTACGTGAATAAAGTGGGTTTGACCCCTAGACTTAGAGAAACGCTGATTAAATTGTGCTAATAATTGGTTACGTAGAAAGCATAACAAGTCGAGATAAATTTTCGATAAAGAAATAATAAATTTTCGATAAATTTTCTGACGGACAATATTTTTTAAATTTTGGCAAAAAAGT
>CAYGGI010000012.1:13783-14893 GCA_964349525.1 uncultured Candidatus Saccharibacteria bacterium | reverse complement strand
GAACAGTACGGTATAGAAGTGATTTCTGGAGTAGGTTTTGATAAAAAGTGGAGCAGCTCGGACTTCCTCCGCGAGTGGGGCATCTTTTGGACACAAAGATAAAAAGTGCTATTATACCCACCATGACTACACAAATTTTAAGAAATATCAGTTTGGGCCTTATTTTCCTGACCACCTTTATTCCGCTCTATGTTACTAACAGTCTTTTCTTTCCCTTCATAACCGGCAAGGCTTTCGCCTTCAGGATTATTGTCGAAATAGTTTTTGCCCTCTGGCTCGTCCTCATCCTGCGGGACAAGAAATACGCGCCGAAGTTTTCTGGACTGCTCCTCGCCACCACACTTTTCGTTGTAGCGATACTCGTGACCGACCTTCTCGGGATGAATCCTCTCCGCAGTCTCTGGTCAAACTTCGAGCGTATGGAGGGCTGGGTCGTGCTCATCCATCTATGGGCGTATTTCGTCGCGACGACGAGCATTTTCGGTTCGGGAGATGAAGGTCGCCGCATGTGGCATACTTTCTTCAAAGTCTCGCTTTTCGCCGCATCTCTCGTTGGTATTTACGGCTTTGTCCAGCTCTTTGGCGGGGCGGAGATTCACCAGGGCTCAACGCGCATCGACGCTTCTCTCGGTAACGCTATCTACATGGCGGTCTATATGCTTATCCACGCCTTTCTCGCGTTCTACATGGCTCTCGTCTCGAGTGAAAAGAACAAGAACGGACTGGTGTGGATGTACGGTATCCTCGGTCTTATCTTCGCTTTCCTCCTTTTCGAGACGGCAACTCGAGGAACTATTCTCGGCTTTGCCGGAGGCGTTATGCTCGCGCTCGGCATCTACTCAGTTTTCGGCAAAAGGGAATCGAGGAAGCTTCGTATCATATCAGGAGGAATTATCATACTTATGATCCTCTCGGGTCTTGCCCTCGTCGCTGCTAAAAATACTTCTTTTGTTCAAGGTAGCGAAACCTTGAATCGTCTCGCCTCAATCTCCTGGTCAGAAAGCAAGGGTCAGGCCCGCAACTTTATCTGGCCGATGGCCGTAAAAGAGGTGTTTCAATCGCCGAAAACAGCCATCCTCGGCGTGGGTCAGGAAAATTTCAACTATATCT
>CAYGGI010000012.1:0-13773 GCA_964349525.1 uncultured Candidatus Saccharibacteria bacterium | reverse complement strand
TAATAAGAAATTCGGTAGTAAGAGGTTTAAAGAAACTATATCTTTAACGCCAACTACAATCCGCAGATGTGGACGCAGGAACAATGGTTCGACCGCGCTCACAGCGTCTACCTCGACTGGCTCGTGGCTGGCGGACTCCTCGGACTTCTCCTCTACCTCTCCTTCTTTGTCCTAGCCATCAGGTATCTCTGGAAAAGTTCTTTAACCTTTAGGGAAAAATGTCTGCTGACAGGACTCGTCGTCGGCTACGCTATCCACAATGTCTTCGTCTTCGACAATCTCGCGAGCTACATGCTCTTCTTCTCAATGCTCGGCTTCGTACATTCGCTCGTCGCTCATAAACCTTTCCGATGGCTCGAAAGAGCGGATATGCAGAGCGAGAACACCGTCATTGTGCGCGACTATATATTCGTACCAGTCATTGCTATCCTCTTTCTCATCACCCTCTACTGCGTCAACATCCGTCCTCTCCAGGCCAATACTCGCCTCATCACCGCAATGACCTCGTGTTCCGGTGGAGGAACTCCTACTGCAGAGCTCTATACGAGAGCTCTCTCACTCGGTCAGACAATGGCCAACCAGGAGATCCGCGAACAGCTTCTCGGATGTTCACAGGGAATTATCGGAGGAAGTTTTTCGGAAGATCTCAAGAAAAGTTTCTTCGAAGTAACTCTCAAGGAAATACAACATCAGATACAGGAAAGTCCGCTCGACGCCCGCATCTATACAATCGCCGGCACATTCATGAATAACATCGCTAACTGGCAGGATGGTCGTCCTCTCCTCGAAAAGGCCAACGAACTTTCTCCGCGCAAACAGTCGATCATGCTCGAACTCGCCGTTAACTATATGAATTTTGGCAAGGAAAAAGAAGCGGCTGAACTTCTACGAAAAGCTTATGAATCCGCTCCGGAGAACGGCACGGCGAAGATTGGCTATATAGTCACCCTCATTTTGACGGGTGAGGAAAAGAAAGCGAAAGAACTCTTCGCAAGCACTCCCGAGGTCTTCCTCGATCCTCGTGTTGTCGGTGTCTACGCCAAGCTCAAACAGTATCCGAAAGTCATCGACGCCTACAAGACCTTGATTCAAAAGGATCCAGGGAATATCCAGCTCTACGCGACTCTCGCCTCGGCGTATGTAGAAGCAGGGCAGTCGCCGCTTGCCATCGCACTTCTCGAATCCATGAAAGAAAAGTTCCCTCTGGCAAAAGATCAGATCGACGCGGCGATAAAGCAGGTGAGGGAGATGAAGAAGTAGTTGCGTACTTTTTCGAGTCGCGATATAATGTACACGTGTGAGACTGTCGATCGGTATTTAATTACAGATCGAGTTGTTAGTTCCGAATATATGTTTACATAAGGTCCCGTCTCGGCGGGATTTTGTGTTTTATCTACGGCTCGAATTATGCTAGAATAAACCATGATTACACCAAGTGCTGGCGGCGGCTGTACTCACATTTAAATTAAACATTATATTTGGAGCTAACACCCGTCGCCAATAGTTGGTGGAATTATGAAAATCGAAAAGAATAAAAGTCTCAAAGAATTCACCACATTTAAAATTGGGGGAAGTGCCCAGTTTTTTTGTGCTGTAGAAAATGAGGAAGAACTCGTAGAGGCGGTCGCTTTTTCCAAAGCTGAAAATCTTCCGATCTTTGTCCTCGGTGGTGGATCAAATATTTTAATTTCTGATGAAGGTTTTCACGGACTCGTCATAAAGATGGAAATGAAAGGGGTGGAATACGAAGGCGCGAGAGTAACCGTACAAGCCGGAGAAGACTGGGATGCCTTCGTGGAAAAGACGGTAGAACAAGGTCTCTACGGTCTCGAAAATCTCTCACTTATTCCGGGAACTGTCGGCGCGGCGCCAGTCCAGAATATTGGCGCCTACGGGAGCGAGGTAAAAGATACGATAGAAAGTGTGCGAGTTTTCGATACAGCTGAAAATGTTTTCAAGGACTTCCTGAATCATCATTGTGAATTTGAGTACAGAAATAGTTTATTCAAAAGGGAAGCGGGGCGTTACATTATTGTTTCGACTACCTTTGTTTTAAAAAAAGACGGGAAAGTAAATATTGGGTATAAAGATCTCAGGGATTATTTTTCCACAAAGAATCTTTCTCAGCCAACTTTGCAAGAGGTCAGAAATGCGGTTGTGGAAATCCGCACAAACAAGCTTCCAGATGTGCGAAAGGTAGGCACCGCCGGCTCTTTCTTTAAAAATCCCATTATTACTCATGGTCAAGCCAATGAGCTCGAAAAGAGATTTACTGGTCTGCCAATTTTTCCCGTTGACGATGCGTATGTGAAAATTTCCCTTGCCTGGATTCTCGATAAGGTGTGCGGATTCAAAGGGGTTTCGAAAGGGAATGTTGGGACGTATAAAAATCAGGCGCTTGTACTCGTTAATAATGGAAATGCGACCGCGACGGAAATAATTTCTTTTGCTGAAGAAATAAAAAAAGTTGTGCGTAAAAAAACAGGAATTGAAATCGAAGAAGAGGTGCAGAGGGTTTAAAATAAAAAAGTTGTCCCCAGTTTTTTTCTAAAAATCTATTGTAATAATTTCTGCATGCCTCATAATGATGATAAGTATTGCAGACAGCGTCGCGGTTTGCATGCTTCGTTAGAAGCGCAGGATCTGAAAAGATTTTTCACTCTCAAAAAAATGGCAAAGAAAAAGAAGGTAGCTCGAAAAACAAAGAAGGCAAAGAAGAGCAAGAAGTCCCGAAAATAGTTTTCTGAAAAAGTGACGAAAAATTCGTCACTTTTTTGTTGGAGCGGTTTATGATATAGTGCCTACTGTATTTCACATATAGAAACCATGGCCTTCCAGCTTAAAAACCTCTTTGGAGACCCTAATAAAAAGGCCCTCAAAGCCTACGCTTCCCTCGCGGGGAAAGTCGGCGCTTTTGAGCCGGCTCTCTCTGCTTTGACCGATGAACAATTAAAAGCTAAAACCCAAGAGTTTAAAAATCGCCTATCTACAGAATCCCTCGACGACATCCTCCCCGAAGCCTTTGCCACTGTGCGCGAAGCAGCGAAACGCACACTCGGCCAGCGACATTTTGATGTCCAGCTCATCGGAGGCGCGATCCTTCACAATGGCAACATCGCCGAAATGAGGACGGGAGAAGGGAAGACACTCGTAGCTACATTACCTGCTTACCTTAATGCCCTTACTTCGAAAGGTGTCCATATTATTACCGTGAATGATTACCTTTCGAGACGCGACGCCGTCTGGATGGGGCAAATATTCTCCGCACTCGGACTCTCGACCGGCGTTATCAATCACGAGTCCTCATTTATATATGACCCCGCTCACAAGGAGCTCGATAAAGAGAGAGATGAAAAAGCGGCCTTTCATGTTGTCCATGAATTTCTCCGCCCGGTTACTCGCCGGGAGGCCTACGCCGCGGATATTACGTATGGAACAAACAACGAATTCGGATTTGATTATTTGAGAGATAATTTGGAATATGAAGAGAAAAATCTCCGCCAGCGAGAATTTAATTACGCCGTTGTTGATGAAATCGACTCTATTCTGATCGACGAAGCCCGCACCCCTTTGATCATTTCTGCTCCAACTGTTGATTCAGAAAATCTGTACGCTGTCTTCGCAAAGATCGCCGATGATCTCGTCGAAGGTGAGGATTACACAAAAGAAGAAAAGCATAAATCGATCGCTCTGACTCCCGCTGGTATCGAGAAAGTCGAGAAGAAATTAGGGATCGGAAATATTTACACTGACAAAGGCATAAAGTATGTGCACCACCTCGAGACCGCTGTGCGCGCAAAGGCGATTTTCCATGTTAACAAAGAATATGTGGTAAAGGAAAATCAGATCGTCATTGTCGACGAATTCACCGGTCGTCTCCAGCCCGGTCGCCGATGGTCAGAGGGACTTCATCAGGCTATCGAGGCCAAGGAAGGTGTGGCAATCCAAAAAGAATCGAGGACTTTCGCCTCTATTACTTTCCAAAACTATTTCAGACTTTATAAAAAGCTCTCGGGAATGACGGGAACGGCCGCGACTTCGAGCGAAGAATTCTACAAGGTCTACGGGCTCGATGTCGTCACCGTGCCGACGAACAGAGCAATGGCACGCGTCGACAACAACGACCTCATTTTCCAGACGGAAATCGGCAAGTTCAAAGCCATCAGTCGCAAGGTCAAGGAGCTCAATCAAAAGGGTCAGCCAGTGCTCGTCGGTACGGTCTCGATCGAAAAGAATGAGATTCTCTCGCAGTTTCTGCGCGCTGAAGGCGTCCCGCACGAAGTCCTCAATGCAAAAAATCATGAACGCGAAGGAGAAATAGTTGCGCAAGCGGGTAAAAAAGGCGGTGTGACTATCGCTACCAACATGGCTGGTCGCGGAGTCGACATCAAGCTTGGCGGGAATCCCGGTAGCAAAGAAATGTATGAAGAAGTAAAAAGTATTGGCGGACTTTTTGTTCTTGGAACCGAGAGGCATGAGGCGCGCCGCATCGACAATCAGCTCCGCGGTCGATCCGGACGACAGGGAGATCCGGGAGCCACTCAGTTCTTCGTCTCGCTCGAGGACTCGCTTATGCGCGTCTTTGCCGGAGATACGGTGAAGAGTCTCATGGGCAGACTCGGTGTAAAAGACGATGAGGCTATCGAAAACCGTATCATTACGAAATCTCTCGAGTCCGCGCAGATGAAAATTGAAGGCTTTAATTTCGATTCTCGCAAGCATATTCTCGAATACGATGATATTTTAAACCACCAGCGCAAGACTATCTATGAGCGACGCAGAGCAATCCTCCTCGGAACTCCGGAGGAGATAGAAGCGCAGATCCGCGCTATGGCCGATGAAAAAGTCATTGCTGATAAAATGGCAACAGTTGGACGAGAACGTTTTCTAGTGGTGGTGAGACAAATGATGCTCCAAGCCATCGACATGTATTGGGTCGAGCACCTCGAGGTCATGGATTATACCCGCTCGAGCGTTACGCTCCGCGCCTACGGTCAGCGCGATCCGCTCGTCGAGTACAAGAAAGAAGGCCTCCGCCTTTTCCGCGAAATGCAGGCGGCTATCGATACACAGATTCTCAATCTCTTGCCCCATGTCGGTGCTAATGTCGCCACTCGCGAGACCGTTGAGCTCCAGGAAGTCCACGATCAGGCGAAGGTAATCGGTGCCGGCACGAGCTCCACGCCAGCAGCGCTAATCTCGAAAAAGCCAGAGGTGGGCAGAAATGATCCGTGCCCGTGCGGAGCAAAGAAGGCAGATGGAACACCAGTGAAGTACAAGCATTGTCATGGGAAGTAAAGACGTCTACTTTGTCGCGGTAAAAATCTTTCTCCAAGATGCTGAGGGTAAATTACTCATTACAAAAGATAATTTCGGTGATTGGGATATTCCCGGAGGTCGTCTAAGAGAAACTGATTTCAGCATTCCTTTGGAATTAGTTGTGAAGAGAAAGATGGAGGAAGAGTTAGGGGGTAATGTTATGTATGAGCTCGGTGTACCATCCGTATTTATGCGACATGAACGCGACGAAATACTACCTTCTGGTGAGCGAGCAAAGAGGAGGATTTTTGCACTAGGTTATTCGGCGACATATCTAGGTGGAGAAATAAAGCTAGGTAAAAATCACGAGAAACTCGAATGGGTTTCCCTTGATACTTTTGTCCCTGAAAAGTACTTTACCGGAGGATGGTTGCAGGGCGTGAAAGAATTTCAGGAGCAGTGGTGCGGGAACAAGATTTTACAGAATTAAGAAAAATGACGAATTTTTCGTCACTTTTTCTCACTACACAATAAAACAACCCCTTCCCGCAAGGGGATTTTTTGTTGTGTAACTCAAATTTTATCGAAATTTTATCTTTATTTTATCAGGATTTTATCTTGACTATGCAACTATATGCCTATTATCAATTTAATTTTTATGATACTATGCACATTAGATTCACATATCATGCCAATTACAGGCGGGAATGGAGACAAATCTCGGTAGAAAAAATGAAGGAAATTATTCGGCGACCAGACATTACAAACTATTATTAATTTATTTAAATCAAAACATATGAGAATAGAATATGATAAAGAAGCAGACGCTGCGTACATATATTTTTCAAAAAAGTATGTCAAGAAGACGGTCAATGTAAACTCGTCCCTCAATATCGACTTGGACGAAAAAGGGAATCTCATTGGAATCGAATTACTCGATGTTTCTCGTCAGCTTCCGCGGACAATGCTCGAGAAAGCTGTGCAAGTTGGAACACCTGCCTTCGCCTAGGCATTTCTATAATACCCCCATGAAAAAGCTCACCACCCTCTGCCTCATTCACGATAAAGCAAACTCGCGGGTATTGCTCGGGATGAAGAAGCGGGGATTCGGTGCGGGGAGGTGGAATGGTTTCGGTGGGAAAGTCGGCAAGGATGAGACGATAGAAGAAGCTGCGCGGAGGGAGATGCTCGAGGAGAGTGGAGTGATTATCGATAAAATGGAAAAAGTCGGGGTGCTCGATTTCGAATTCAAAGGCAATCCAGAAATTATCCAAGTCGATGTTTTCCGAGTAGACACCTGGACCGGTGAGCCGTGCGAAGGTGAAGAGATGAAGCCTCAATGGTTCGACACCGATAAAATTCCTTTTGCCGACATGTGGCCGGATGACAGGCATTGGTTCCCGCTCTTCCTCGCAAGTAAAAAGTTTGATGGCAGGTTTCTATTTGGACCGAAAGATAGTATTCTCGACTATACTCTTGAAATTTGTTAAACTAAACCCATGACCCCCGAAGAAAGATCGCTCCTCGAGAGCACGCACCAGCTTGTAAAAGAAAATAACGCGCTCCTCCACAACCTCAAGAATCGAGCGCGTTTCGGTACTGCTGTAAAGATTCTCTACTGGACAATCATTATTGGATTGTCATTCGGAGCCCTCTACTTTATCCAGCCTTACATCGATATGGTCAAGGGTCTCACTGGCGGGTCGTCATCCACCACACCGCAGAGTTCAGACGGGTCAAATAATTATGCAGAGCAGCTTCAGGAGCTCTTGAAGTAAAATCTTAAATCAGGTAGAGTAAAGAAATGCCAAGGTAGCTCAGTTGGTAGAGCATTCCCCTGAAGAGGGAAGGGTCCCCAGTTCGATCCTGGGCCTTGGCACCAATTAGATCGTCTTAACTTTCAACTTCGACTGCCTCTTTTTGTCGAGCTTTGGCAATTTCAATATGAGCAAACCGTGCTTCTCTATTGCCTCTGATTCATCGACGTCAACCTCGGATGGCAGGGTAATGGTGCGGGAAAAGCTTCCCCAGTAGAGTTCACGGGCAAAATAGTCCTCTTCGCGGACGGTTTTCTCTTCTTCACGGCGACCCTGAATAGTCACCATGTCGCGGGTGATAGAAATATCGAGATCTTCGGGACGCACACCAGCGATCATTGTTTTAATAATGATCATTTCAGGAGTCTGGTAGACATCGACAGTGAGCTCGCCTTCTTTTTCCTCATCCTCGATCCAGTTCGAATTTGAGTTTGGGGCGGAAGAGCCTTTTCGTGACTCCCGCTTTTCTTCTACAACATCCTCAGACTCGTCATCGAGGCGAACTGATCCGGTAAGTCTCTCAAAAAATGATTTCTTTTCTTTTGCCATATGATTCCTTAATAAGGTGCTATTGATAATTATTTTTTAAAACTATTTTTCTCCACTACTACTGCTGTCGAGGCCTTACGACTTTGACTTCTTCAAAAAGAATGATGAGAACGATGACTGCGCACCACACCCAGGCGAAGACTTTGAGTGTACTCGTTGCCGTTCCTTGTATTATAGCTAAATTAAAAGAGGTATGCAATGCAATGGCGAGGATAACTCCGAATCCGACGGCAAACGTTTTCGCAACGAGACCACGATAGAAGGAAAGTCCGACCATGAAGCCGATGGAAGCCGAGGAAACGACATGGACGAGAGTCGCTCCCATGAAGCGGAGATTTCCAGTGATGATGCCGGTGGAAAACTCACCGAGGTGGAGAGGGTTTAAAATAAAAAGGGCGTTTTCAAGCGCCGCGAAACCGAGCGCGACGCTGATACAGTAGATCATGGCATCGATCGGTTCGTCGAGGATGTCTGCGTGGAAAGCGACGACGAGCACTGCCACGAATTTCACAAGTTCCTCGATGCCAGCCCAGACGAGATATCGGAGGTTCACATCGGAGATGAAGTCTTGGGCAAATTTCTCGAGAACGATGGCAATGACGACGGCAAAACAGCCGCCGATAAAGGCGAGAGCGATAATATTCCGCGGTTCAGGATGAAGATTGTCTTCCTTGAGCCAGAACCAGAGCCAGATGAGAGAAGGGACAATGCCGGCGAGGAGGGAATAGATGATCACGGTGAAATTCATACATGTAATTATAGCTCGAAAAAGCCTAAATGAGGAGGTTTTGTGAGCTCTTGACAAGTAGGGGTATAGTGTGATAGGGTGCGAATAAACCAGTTCCCTTTCGGACAACAAAATATGAAAACAATCAGTCGAGTAATCGGCGCCATCTTCCTGATGGCGGTTATCAACCTCACGAACCTCAACGCGGTGACCTTCAAGATTCTGCCTTCGCCAGGACCGACGAAAAACTCGGAAGTCCATGCGAAATACCTGGAAAACGGCGCGAACACGATCAAGACCACGGGCACTTTGCCGACAGGCACCCCTGCTTCACCGGCTGAAGCCCGCCTTCTCACATCGATCACTGCGGACAACTTCATCACATGGAGTGACGGCCTCGGTGGCACCATATGGTGGTGGCTCGAAGTGACCGCTGGTGAAGGAGAGACAACTTCCCTCGTCGACGTTTCTGGCATCATCAGCAGTCCAGATCCGGACAATATTCTGGGGAAAACTGTCACCTTTGTCGGGACGGGATATTCTCCAACAGCGCCTGGCATTCGCGCCGATGGATCGGAGGTCACTTCTGGTCCTGCCAATCAACAGGTCAAGAGATTGATCGTCGCTATCGGCTCCAAGTCCTTTCCTGTCACTTCTACGGCGGAAGCCCAAGGGGTGCGGGACTGGATTGCCCAGTTTCCCAACTGGAGTACGACATTGGTCGTGACGGCCAAAGGCGCAACAGCTTCCTTGACCCTGAAGAAAGGGCAGCCAGTCTTAAAGGCAATGAGAACCGGAGGCAAGTTCATCGTCACCGCTGCAAACAACGGTGACCTCGCAACATACGGTCTTCAGACCGTCACTGCGCTTGGAAATCCCTCGTGGTGGAAACCCGCCGGTACGATCCGGGCCGGACAGTCGGTCGACCTTGGGTTGATCGATGAGTACAGTGCCTTGTTCGTCCGTTATGCTCCGGCATCGCCGATAACGACACAAGGTCTCAAGCCGAAGCTCAAGGCGCCCCCGGTCGCCGATTGAGTGCCTCAAAGACCTCAATATCACCGTGTTTTACACGAAGAGCCCTTCCCCCGAAGGCGCTCTTTTCTTTTGTACACCTACCGCCGAGGGCTATTGACATTTATACCCACCTATGATAGGGTTTCCATTGTCAAACATTTGGCAGACACCTGTTACACATTAATCAAACATTACTATGAACTACACAAAAATAGCTTTTTCCCTTACTTTTGCCCTTGCGGTGGCCACCATGGCGCCTGCTTTTGCCTTTGCCGAAAGTACATTACCTCAAACACAGGACAATGGAACAAGTGCAGGCATAATCTCAAAACCAGCAACTCAGGATAACGGAACAAGCGCAAATCCTTCACCAGCTCCCGCTGTTCAGGATAACGGTACCAGTGCAGGAACGATTTCAAAACCTGCTACCCAGGATAATGGAACTAGCGCAGGAACAGTTGCAAAGCCCGCAACACAAGACAACGGTACGAGCGCAGATGTAGCCTCTACCCCAACCACTCCTTCAACAGGTAACGGCAGCGGTTCGGTCAGCTCAGGCGGAGGTTCCGGATTTGTATCCGGCGGATCTTCAGGTGGTTCTCTCCCTATCCTCACGAACATTGGTCAATGTCAGTATATCACTGCGTACATGAAGATTGGTCAGATCAACTCCGCTCTCGAAGTCACTAAGCTCCAGAATTTCCTCAAGAATACTGAACAGATGAATGTCACTGTTACAGGAATCTTCGACGCACAGACATTCCAGGCTGTTAAGACCTTCCAGGTTAAATATGCTTCGGACATTCTCGCGCCATGGGGGGCAAGCGTTCCTACTGGTCGCGTCTACATCACGACGTCAAAGAAGATAAACGAAATTTACTGTAAGACTACATTCACATTGACCTCAAAGCAGGCTGCCGAAATCTCCGCATACAAGACTGCTCTTAACACTGTGAAAGCTCCTGTGTCTGACCAAACAGGTCTCAATGGAAATGTAAAGCAGGAAGTAACTTCAACTTCAACCGATACGACTCACGATGACTCTCAGGTTGGTGCAGTCGCGAAGACCTCGATCGCGTCCAAAATCTGGAAATTTATTAAAAGAATTTTCGGAAGATAATTACCTAGAGTATATCCTCAAGTGAAAGATTCCCTCGCGCAGAAATGCCGAGGGAGTTTTTCTTTTGACTCAAAGTTCCGGCGAGGGCGATCATGAGAGCATTGTCTCCCGTTAGGTCAGTAGCGGGGAGGTATAAAGGAAGGCAGAATTCGCTCGCGAGTCTTTCAAAAGCCATCCTTATATATGAATTAGCAATAACACCACCGCCGATGACGAGAGTTCCATACTCATTTTCCTCGAGCGCTTTTCTGGTTTTTGTTATGAGGACTTCTGTCACCGCATCCTCGAATTCCCGAGCAATTTCTTTTTTTAGTATTGTCGAGACCTCGCCTTTTTCTTTGATTAAATAAAGCACTGAAGTTTTAAGTCCAGAAAAAGACATATCACTATCATTCGAATGAATCATCGGACGCGGAAGGGTAATAGTCTTCGGGATATTTTCCGTACGAGCGATCGCCGCCGTGCGCGAAATTTCAGGGCCCCCGGGATAGGGAAGTCCGAGCATGCGCGCGACTTTGTCAAAGGCTTCGCCGATAGCATCATCCTTTGTTCTTCCGAGAATTTTATACGATCCGAGTTTCTCGATAGCAACGATTTCCGTATGACCACCACTAATGAGCACGGCAAGGGCAGGGAAAGCAAGCGGCTTGAGTTTTTTAAAATCGGTGCGCGGAGTGGAAGTTTCGAGGAGGGTAGAGACGATGTGGCCTTCCATGTGATTGACAGGAATTAGAGGAATGGAAAGCCGTGCGCTCAATTCCCTGGCAAAATCAATGCCGGTCCAGAGAGCAGGCTCGAGTCCGGGACCTTGGGTAAAGGCGATTTGACTGATCACTGATTCGGATATTCCGGAATCTTTTTTAATTTGCTCAAAAAGAATCGGCAAATTTTTAATATGTTCTCGTTTGGCAAGAATCGGAAAGACCCCACCATATTGTTTATGGAGCTCTATCTGGGAATTGATGATATTTCCCAGAATACGATACTCAAAACTCCCCTCCTGTGTACGGGTCTCGAGGAGGCACAATGCCGTTTCGTCACAGCTGGTTTCGATGCCGAGGGTTATTATCATGTGTCTTTGCTATTATTTTAACTCATCCAAAATTTAATTTTTAAATTTTGGATGTTTGGTTGCTGTCCACCCCCGCCGAAATCGGAAAAAATACTGTAAAAAAGAAATTTGTCCAACGAGTCAGCATACGGCACTACATCGTTACCATACATCGAAAGAACTGGATTTGTTTCGCAACGATCTATAACCAAAAGTCTATGCGAAACAATAGGCATAATATGCGAAATTTCTTTTTGGTTTAATTCTTGTTGAGTTATTTTAAATTCTTCACACACCCAATCAATCATTTCCTTTATAACTTTAATATCTCTAGGATAAGAATAGTAACCAACTCCGTGTTTATATGGTTCGCCAGATTCCCCGTAAACATTTATTGTTTCTTTGTCTGTGCCATTCATGCATTTTAAAAACATTTTATAAATTTCTGGAAAAGTAAAACCCATTTCTTTCTCATAACCAGCTATTTGCTCGTCAGTAAGTCCAGGCAACCATTTTGTTTCTTTTTGAAGTTGGAAACCATAGATGCCTTTGTTTATATCTAAATTTTTCCATAATCTTTCACTTTCTTCTTTTAGCCAAGGAAAAAAGTCGTTTAAACTTTTTGGCGGTTGTAAATTAGTTTTCATATTTTATAATTCGAATTTAAAATAAAATTTTTAATACGATTCAGTCGTCGGTAAATTTAATATCTTCTTTGCTTCCTTATTCTTTTGCGGTGCGCGATGCAAGATTCGAACTTGCTACCTTGCCGACGTCAACGGCACGCTCTAGCCAAATGAGCTAATCGCGCATATTTTCAATTACTTTCTCGCAATATATTCTACTAAGATATACTAATTTTCTCTGGATAGCAACACTGCGACATCTCACCACACAGACCCCTTTATAGGTATCATATGTTTTAGATCCTTCCGTTCGCTTGTCTATGCTAGATTTCCTAAAATTTTTTAAAGGGATCTCTAATATTTGAGACCAGTAACGACTTAATTTCTCTGGATTCTGATCAGCTCTTAGATGTAAATAACATGAAATATTTTCAATTTTAACTCCGTAAACTTTTTTCAGAATACTAATGAAGAAAATGAGAATCAGAGGATCTGAATTTCCAATGCCTGTGTCAGAATTTTTCTTAAAACCTTCACCGAGATATAGCATAGCCAAAGCTAACTCAATTGTCTCCTTATGAGTGAGGTCTATGCGTCTGATCACTTCATGAGCCTCGTCTTCTGCCATCTTGAGTCGTGTTGCTTTTTGAGAATTGTGCCACTTCACCGCTTCCTTTCTCGCTGATACCAGTGCACCGAGCCAGTTACGATGAAGTGAATCTTTTTGTCTTTTGGTTAGTCTGATATTTTTAAACCACCCGCTCAGTGTTGATCGGGGTATTCCCAGACGAAGCTCCACATTTCTTATGGAAATCCCTTCCTTTCTCATACGTACAGCCCTCTCTTTTAAATCGTACCATTTAGATATCATCTATCCATTATATAATCAATGGTTCTTATATTCCAAATACCACTGTGGATAAATAGACGACCAGATTTACCTTAAAAAGGCACCTAGGAGCATGACGCTACCGATGAGGGTGATGGCGAGACCAAAGCATTTATTAATAAGGTCAATATGTTCCGGCTTGACCTTATGCCCGACGGTCTTGCCGATATGCGTGAGCGTCAGCCACCAGAGGAATGAACCGATGACGACTCCGCCAACGAGAGCTGGCGCTATACCCTCGCCACCGATTCCGAGCTTGTGACCGATCCGCGCAAAGATGACGAAGAAAGTGAAAGCCGCAAGGGGATTCGTCGCCGTCAGGACGATACCGGAAATGAAATGCTGGAAGAGGGTAATAGCGGTGTCTTTTTTCTTGAGATTTGGTTTGTATTTGGAAAAAACGGTGACGAGCCCGACGAGGAGAATAATCACGCCGCCGGCGATCCGAAGCCCCGTCTGTTGATCCTCAATAAAATCCCACACAATCTTTATCCCGAATGCTCCGATCGCCGCGAGGAAGCCGTCGGTGAGCGACGAGCCGAGTCCTGTCACAAGACCCAAAAGGCGACTCTTCAACATACTGCGCTGAAAGACGATGAGGCCGACGGGACCGACCGGTATCGCCATGGCGAATCCGATGAGTGTTCCCGCGCCGAGTGCGATGAGTTGGTCGTACATATCGGGGTTTATTTTAGCATACTTTATGGAGTCTAAATAT
>CAYGGI010000011.1:0-15932 GCA_964349525.1 uncultured Candidatus Saccharibacteria bacterium | reverse complement strand
CCTACCAAACCGAGATAAAATTTCGATAAAATAAAAATAAAATTTCGATAAAATTTGAGTTACACAACAAAAAAGGCCCTTTTTTGCAAAAACGGGATTTATACAAAAAACAACCCGCGCACCGTAATGCGAGGGTCGTCTGGGAACTATTGGGGATCAAGCTGCCACTTGCCACTCTTCCTTATCACCAGCGCACCAAGGAATGACGATTTCATTCGTTCCTGGTACTGCGAGTTCTTTGTCGATTGTCCAGTTGTTCCTAAGAATCGTTAACGTGCCTTCATTCAACGGAAAACCGTAGAAGTTTGCACCGTATTCCGATGTGAATGGTTCGAGTAAATGGAGGGCGTTGTGCTTCTTGAAAAGCTTCGTGAGCTTCGCGAGAGTTGCGAGTGTATTCGCTGCACCGCATGCAATCTTCGCGCAATGTTTGTTCTTCGCGAAGTGCCAGGCATCGTCGCCTGCGTAGAAGAACTTCGGATTGCCAGCGAGGATGACCCGGATAATCTCCGCCTGGTCGGCGAGGAGCATCGCATGAGGTTTGTACATATTATGTGCACACCCCTTACCTCCTGATGCCTCGCTATAGCCGATGACATCATCGATAGTCTGGACCATGTGTTGGATGGTGACACCAGCCACAACGCGAGGAGAATGAGATTCAACCCACTGGACGCCGAGAGCACTCTGGATATGCTCGATGCTGATCCTCAAACCTAGAAAATGGTTTAGGATTTTCTCCGCAATCAATTCCAAGAATCTGATCTCCTTGTACCAACCCTCGACGTCGTAGCTCGGATGCTGTGCGTGGAACTGGACTCTGATGCCGAGAGCCTCGCACGCTGCGAGCGCCGGATATATTTTAATATAATCATATACCCCATTCGCCGAATTGGTTGTGACATTTAAGGGGTACACCTTAGCGACTCTCCCTCCCAATTGATGGAAAAGATAGATGTCTTCCTTGGTGGTGTGTTCGGTGATCTGAAGCGCAGGAATGACTTCGAACTTCTCACTTCGGGGGTGCTTCTTTGCCTCCGTTTCGATCTCAACCTTGTATGCAATGGTCATGTGACCATTCGTTTTCGCAGGATCTGTGTTTGGTTCGGCCACGAGCCGCGCTCTCCAGCCATACTGAAGACAGATCGGCACGAGGAAGGCTAGAAGCTCTCCCTGTCTGAAGTGAAAGTGCCAATTGTCGGGCAAACGCATCGTGATCTGATTTCCGTCCGCACTTATTTGCATTTTATTTCCCTTTCCACTATTGTTGTTGGTTTCCACGGAGTTCGCAGATGGATTGCACCGAAGGCGGTCGCTTTCGCGCCGAGCTTACGGAGCTTTCCCATATCTTCGAATTCCATGGCGCTTGGACCGATCACAGGAAGTAATCCTTGTTTGACGAGAGTTTCGACTGCCGCCCAGTTGTGTTTCTGTGCCGGCTTGCCAGAGACGCCTCCGCCTCCACCACCGACTTGCTTCTCGAGTTTCGCCAAAGGCGTATGCTCGCCATTGGTAAAAACTGTCTTCCACGGCACACTGTTGAGGGAGATCGCTTCCGCGATTCCGACAAGCCCACGTGCAATAGTTAGATAGTCCTGATCAGCCGAGACTTTGACAATGATGGGGTGACGCGAGGCTCGTTTGACTGCCTTCACAATGTTCACCACCATCTCCGCCTGCTCGATCGCATGGCCGGTGTTCGGACAGGAGACATTGACTTCAAGCGCGACAAGATCGAAGCGATTGAGCATCTCTGCCATTTCCACAAGCTCCTTCTCGTCTCCAAAAATTGATCCGACAAGGGGAACCTTTTTGAAATCAAGGTACGGACCGACTTCCCTGCACCACCACTCAATACCCGGATTGGTCAGACCAACCTTGTTGACCGAACCACCAGGAATGAGACGGACGCATGTCCACGGTTTCCACATTCGCAGATTCCCGTGACGAGGATTACGCGTTAGCGTCTTGATGACGACGGTGAAGAGTTCAGGCTTGATGAGACCGAGCCACACCAGTGGTCTTTCCCACGGCCAGCCTTTGCCATCAAAGGCAAGGGCACCGCTTGCGACCATGTATTTGAAAGTATGGCCGTTTGAAAGAGTTATCATAGAGAAACCTCCATTTGTTTCGATGTTCAATTTCCACACTTCAGCTGTGTGCCAAGCTTGCCGGGAAATCCAGCATCCAGTGCAAGCCTACCCCAATATATGCACAAAATCAAATATTTGCTATGATACTACCTATGGAACAAAAACATAATCCCGACCACCTCCCCCACCTCCGCCATACCCTCGCGCACCTGCTCGCCCAAGCAGTTCTCGAGATCTATCCGGATGCCAAACGCACTATCGGTCCCGCCATCGACAACGGATTCTATTTCGACTTTGAATTCTCGACGCCTATTTCCGACAAGGATCTTCCCGCCATAGAAAAGACGATGAAATCCAATCTCAAGAATTGGAAGGAATTTACCCACAAGGAAGTCAGCGGAGAGGAAGCCAAGGAATTTTTTAAGGATAATCAGTATAAAATTGAACTCATTAATGAGATCGCGGAGAAGGGCGAGAAAATTACTTTCTACACCTGCGATGGCTACGCCGACCTCTGCCGCGGTGGACACCTCGAACATCCGGCGAAAGAAATTAAAGCTGATTCATTTAAACTCACCCACATTGCTGGTGCCTACTGGCGTGGAAATGAAAAAAATACAATGCTCACACGCATCTATGGTCTTGCCTTCAGTACAAAAGAAGAGCTTGATCACTACGAGACAATGAAGGTTGAGGCGGAAAAGAGGGATCACAAAAAACTAGGACGTGAACTGAAACTTTTTACAATTTCAGATCTCGTGGGTAAAGGTCTCCCCCTCCTTCAACCGAAAGGCATGATCATCCGCCAGGAACTGGAAAACTATCTCTGGGATCTCCATAAACACAGGGGTTACAGCCGCGTCTGGACTCCGCATATTGCAAAAGAAGCCCTCTACGAGACCTCTGGTCATGCGGCAAAATTTGGCGATGAACTTTTTCGTGTCACAGGTGGTGAAGAAAAATTCTTCTTGAAGCCCATGAATTGCCCTCATCATATGCAGATATTTGCCGACAACCAGTTTTCTTATCGAGACATGCCCATCCGCTATTTCGAGCCGGCAACAGTCTATCGTGATGAAAAATCCGGTCAACTCGCTGGTCTCGCCCGCGTGCGTGCCATTACGCAAGATGATGGGCACCTTTTCTGTCGCATTTCTCAGATTCACGAAGAAGCAAGTACGATTGTTCATATTATAAAAACCTTCTACTCGACGATTGGAATGCTCGAGAATTACTGGGTTCGTCTCTCGGTGCGTGGTGATGACAAGAGTAAGTATCTCGGATCAGACGAAGTTTGGAATACTGCAGAAAAAGCTCTCGAAGAGGTAGCAAAAGCCAATGAACTTCCCTACCGCTTGGGTCCTGGCGAAGCAGCTTTCTACGGACCAAAGCTCGACTTTATGTTCAAGGATGCCATCGGTCGTGAATGGCAGCTCGCGACGATCCAGTGTGATTTCAATCTCCCTGAACGCTTTGATCTCTCTTTTGTAAATGAAAAGGGCGAGAAAGAACGTCCCGTTGTCATCCACCGTGCGATTTCAGGTTCTCTCGAACGCTTCATGGCTATCATCATTGAACACTACGCCGGCAAATTCCCACTCTGGCTTTCTCCTGTACAAGTAAAAATCATTCCGATCGGAGACGCTCATCACGCAAAGGCGTTAGAGACTAAAGACGCAATGAGAGAGCTTGATATCCGCGTGGAAGTTGATCTGTCAAAAGATAATTTTGGCAAGAAAATCCGCAATGCAAAAGTTGAGCACATTCCCTACTTCATCATCATCGGTGACAAGGATCTCGCCGCAGGTAAAGTCACTCTCGAGAGTCGCGACGCAGGACAGATCGGGCAATTGACGGAAGGAGAAGTTATCGAAAGAATTGCGAAGGAGATAAAGGAGAAGAAGTAAACTAAATAAAATTAAGGAGAAAAGGAAGTATAAAAAGGAACGCTCCGGAGACAAGCTCTGGAGCGTTTTCGTTTACCAACATTGTGTTCTCAAATCAATTCCGTCAATCTTCGGGAAAGAGTTTCTTTGAGGCAAGCTCGAGAATGTCCTTGTGAGACATGTCGAGTTGCCGCCGGATGTCTCTCATCTCGAATTGCTCACTTTCTGTGAGCTCATTACGCTGTGCCTTGAAGGCAAGTTCAGCGTATCTGAGAACTTGACGTTTTTCTGTATCAGACATAGGACACCTCCTCTGTTGTCTGATTGTTAGCGATTGCTTCGAACGCAATCAGGATCGCAAACTTCCCATAGGCCGGGCGATCCTGTGACAGAATGGGTTTCAGCCATCCGTTGTCCTTTCCGGAATTCTTGAGGTTCCGGGAAAGGACATTAATTGCGTCAATGGTTGAATCGTGAATCGTTGAGCGAACCAGCTCAATTTCTTCACGAATGCCATCTTCACTGAAGTTTTGCCCTTCAGACGTAGCCACAATCTGCTCGAACCGGCACACCGTCTCGGCGTACCTCATCGAGTAGTTGACCATGTCCTCCAGACAAGCTTCTAGGATCTCATTGCCATGGCACAGGCTCTCGAGATCGTGAAGTTTGATGTAGGGATTTTTGATCCCCGGCATCCTGGCCGCCCTTACGGCGACCTCTTCCGAAATTGCAAAGTGCATATACCTTATTATAATAGCATTACTGATCGACAAAGTCAATCCCCTCTCGCCAGACACACAAAAACCCCTTAATTCAGGGGCTTTTGCGAAAATTGGCGAGCCGATTTTTCTTAAATCTTCTTCTTATTAAACACGAGGTAGAAGATCATACCCATGAGCACGAGGACGACGAGTATCGCTACCCACCCCCACGGCACGCTCTGGAGCGAAAGGAGAGATGTGCTTGCAGCAGTAGCTGGAGAAGTCGTGACAACCTCGGGAGCCACCTTTACTGGAGCTTTCTTTGCAACCGTTGCGCTCTTTACGCTAATAGTATTCGAACAAGCCTTTGACTGACTCTGTCCAGCGGGATTTGTGACTGTTACAACTGCACTCTTTGAACCGGAGGTCGAGTATGACTTCACGATCGAGGACTGGTTACCCGAGAGACCGTCGCTACCCGTCCATGCGTACGAGAGATTATTGGCAGAATATCCTCCGGCGCTCACAGCTTCGACAACCCAGGTAACTGGAGTACCAACTTTCGTAGTTACCGTATCCGCTGCACAGGCGATCTGAAGTCCGAGATTTGAGGAATACTGATTTGAATATTGAGTAACGTAATTATTGTAACCAACCGTGACAGAATCTAAACACTGTGCAGAGACAGATGAACCGTTCGAGTAGAGAGTGACATACGCAGTCTTTATACCAGGAGTAGAGTAGTACGCACTAATAGAAGACGATGAACCGTAGAGGGTGTCAGTACCAGACCAGCTGTAGGAATAATTCTGGTATGCACCATAGTTATTATTGTAACCACCAGAGGGATAGGCAGTCCAAGTAACATATGAACCGACCGGTGTAAAGGTTGTGTTTGATCTACAAGACACTGTCAATGGGGAATAGTAATAAGTAGGTGAAGAGTAAATAACAGGGGGAGAGTAGACCACGGGAGTATTGTAATGGTAAACAGGAGTAGAATAGTTACTCGTGTAATCATGAACTGTCACTGTTCCACTACAATTCTGCGAGACGGTCTGGCTTCCGGAAGTCACAGTTATGCTTGCATTCTTTGAACCAGCATAACTGTAGGACTTGGAAATAGAAGAACCATTACCATAGAGGCCTTCGCTACCTGACCAAGAAATATATGTTGATCCACTACCGCCACTGACAGATGAACCCCATGAGACGGACGAGCCGACGTTTGCAGTCGTAGGTGTTGGGTAACAGCTGACAGAGAGAGGTGAGCTCTGCACGTATGTAGTAGTGTAATTATAGACTGGCGTAGCCTGGACAGGAGTATTATAGACAGGGGCAGTATAGATCGGAGCGCTGTAGACGCCAGGAGTAGCTATGGATGTGTTGCCATTGTAACTGTTCGTATTGTAGCTATCGGTATTGTAGCTCCCCGTAGTCGTGTTATAGACAGTCTGAGGCTCATTGTCAAAATCACAGCTAAAGAGACAGAAGGGGTCAAGAGGGTTGAGCGGGTTAAAGTCAATAGCGTAGGCGTGGCTAGGAATAAGGGTAAAGAGGCCAGCAAGAATGGCCGTCGAAAGAAGTATTCGTGTAAGTGTTTTTTGTATCATAGGTAGTATTGTATACTACCTTACGCTAAATGTCAATAGTAGCCTTTTTGGCGTTCGACTGTATAAACATCTTGCGAGACGGCACATCAGTACCCATGAGCATGTCGAAAACCTTGTCAGCCTCCTGTGCATCCTCAATATTGACCTGGCGGAGGATGCGCTTCTCTGGATCCATGGTCGTTTCCCAGAGTTCGTCGGCATTCATCTCTCCGAGACCCTTATATCGCTGAATTGAAATTTTTTGTTTCTTATTTTTAACATCACCCGCTTCTTCTTTTTCCAATTCGAGCTGTTCTATGACTTGTTCACGGGCATCATTGATATTTTCTATTTCCTGGATATCATCAATCTCCTTTCCGAGGGCTTTTACCTTTTCTTCTTCGGTGTAGAAATAGAGAAGCTCCTTCCCTCTTTTAACTTTATAAAGTGGTGGTTGGGCAATATATATGTAACCTCCTTCAATGAGAGGTTTGAAATATCGGTAGAGTAAGGTGAGGATAAGCGTGCGGATGTGTGCTCCATCGACGTCGGCATCGGTTGCGAGAATGATTTTGTGATAGCGCAACTTCGAAATATCAAAGGTGTCGCCGATAGCCGTGCCGAAAGCTAGCACGAGATTCTTTATCTGCTCTGAACCGAGCATGCGGTCGAGGCGAGCCCGCTCGATGTTGAGAATTTTCCCGCGAAGAGGCAGGATGGCCTGCGTGCGACGATCACGACCAGTCTTGGCAGTACCACCTGCCGAGTCTCCCTCGACGATAAAGATTTCTGATTCACTCGCAATATTACTCTGGCAGTCGGCGAGCTTGCCGGGCAGGGTCATACCTTCGAGGGCGCCTTTGCGGAGGACGCTGTCCTTCGCCGCCTTTGCCGCCTTGCGGGCTTTCATGGCGAGGACGACCTTCGTCACGATAGCACGGGCGTCGTCGGGATTTTCTTCGAGGAATGAAGTGAAGGCATCGCCGAAGACTGTCGAGACAGCCGACTGCGCCTCGACGGATCCGAGCTTTGCCTTTGTCTGACCTTCGAATTGGATTTCCTGGAGCTTGACCGAGACGACGGCGGTCAGACCCTCGAGGACATCGTCTCCGGTAAAGTTGTCTTCGCCGTCCTTTGCGAGATTATTCTTCTTGGCATAGCTATTGAGGATGCGGGTCAGCGCGGTCTTGAAACCGGTGATGTGTGTACCTCCCTCGGGGTTGTAAATATTGTTGGCAAAAGCGAGAATGCGGGCAGAAATATCGTCGGCATACTGGAGAGCGACTTCGACGGACTCGACTCCTTCGACTTTCTTTTCAACATAGAAAATGTTTTTGTGAATCGGCTTGAGGATCTGATTGTTGAATTTGACGAGTGATGCGAGACCGCCTTCGAAATAGAAAGCGTGGGACGGCATCTGGAAACCGAGGTCGCGGAAGTAGACAATGTCGGTGTCGAGATCCACTCGACCATTTTTGTCTGGTTTACTAAAGACGCCCGTGGTGGCTGTGCGCGCATCGATGACGGTGATGCGGAGTCCGCGGACGAGGTACGCCTGCTGGCGGAGATGCGAGACCGCCCAATTGTAGTCAAAAATGATTCCCTCTTTGAAGATGATCTGGTCAGGCTCAAAGGTCACAATAGTGCCGTGACTTTTCGTCGAGCCGATTTTCTTGACCTGGGCCTTTACTTTACCCTGCGAATACTCCTGCATATAGATTCCTCCATCCTTGTGAACGAGAACTTGAGTATAGAGTGAGAGCGCATTGACGACCGAGGCACCCACACCGTGGAGACCTCCAGAGACTTTGTAACTGCTATTTTCCCCGCCGAACTTTCCTCCGGCGTGGAGGACGGTCATGATGGTCTCGAGAGCCGAGACTTTTGTCTGTTTATGAATATCAACGGGAATACCACGGCCGTTGTCGACGACGCGCACGCGGTTGTTCGGGAGGAAGGTTACCTCGATATCATTGGCAAAACCTCCCATGGCTTCGTCGCGGGAGTTGTCGAAAATTTCACGGACGAGCTGGTTGAGACCATCGGGACCGGTGGTGCCGATGTACATTCCCGGGCGCTTGCGGACAGGCTCGAGTCCTTCGAGGACTTGGATGCTGTCGGCGCCGTAGGAGTCTTTTTTCTTTTTCTCTGGGTCTTTTGCCATGTTTTTTGTGCTGTCAGTATAGCAAATTCAAGACAAGAATGCTACACTATTTCCTATGAAAAACTATGTCATTCCCCGCGATGAGGAGAACGCCCTGCTCAAAGGTCTCGAAAAGCGCGAGGATAATGAAGCGATAAGGATAAAACGCTATCTGGCTATGGCGGACCTTTCCCGTACGCCCGGCAGTCCTCTTCACGAGATCATGAAGAGGGTCACTACCCTGCCCCTTTTGAAAGACTTTGACCATGTCGATATTCCGGAAGTTATTCCAACTTCTATACTCTTTGACCTCTTCAACTTTGCCGCCGACCATCCTGCCCGCAGCAAGTCCGACACCTACTATATCGATGAGAAGAATGTCCTCCGCACTCATGATACCGTCATGTGGTATTACTATCTCAATCTGCCGGAGATACAAGAAAAAATCGCCAACAAGGAAGCCTTCGGCGTCATGTGTTACGGTAAAGTGTACAGAAAAGATGAAATCGATCGCAAGCACATGAACATCTTTCACCAGATGGGCGGACTCTACCTCGTGCCGAATGATAAAAAGGTGCTCGTACTCGATGATCTCAAGGCTGTATTGTCAGAGATTGTGCAGAGTGTCTTCGGTAAGGACATTAAATTCCGATTTAATCCCGATACATTCCCCTATACGGATCCTTCGCTCGAGGTGGAAGTCATGGTCAACGGGCAATGGATCGAGATCCTCGGTGGAGGCATGCCACGACCGACGGTGCTTGCGGACTTCGGTATAGAGGGCTACAACGGCTGGGCATTCGGATTCGGCCTCGAGAGGCTCGCTATCATCAGCATGGAATTGCCGGATATTCGCCTTCTCTGGTCTACCGATCCTCGGGTGGTAAAGCAGCTTCAGCTCGGGTACAAGTTTGTTGAAGTCAGCAAGTATCCGCCGGTCGTCCGCGATATTTCTTTCATTGTTAAAAATACTTTTATTCCGAATGACTATTTTGACCTTGTGCGTGAGACTGCTCCAGATCTCGTCGAGGAAGTTGCCTTGATCGATAAATATGAAAACGCTGCGAAGCTTGGTGAAGGCAATGTCAGCTACGCATATAGAATCACCTATAGATCACTCGACAAGACTCTGACAAATGAAGAAGTGAGTGCATTGCATAAGAAGATAGAGGGGGAGACGGTGAGGAATTTCGGAGCGAAGGTACGTTAGATATACTTTTGGAGCCACCTCCCAGATTTGAACTGGGGACCTTCTCTTTACAAAAGAGTTGCTCTACCAACTGAGCTAAGGTGGCGTTAATTGCCTTCTTTCGAAATCCTTTTCAGATAAAACGACGCCCCTCCCATCTTATCCACCTCCCCCTTCCCTCGCACCATATCTATCACCTTCTTCGAAGGTGGATGGGCGTGGGCCTTCCTATGGAAGAAAATGTAGACTGAACGGGCCCACGAGAGGATATGATACGCGATCCACTGGACGAGCGCAACTGCGCTCTTGCGATTGAAATAAGAGATGAAGGTGCGGGTAGTAGTAAAACCCTTTCTAATCTTCCCATCCACTTTATCACTCACGAAGCTCAATCGCGAACGGGTATCCATCTTTAACCTGCGTGCCTTGAGCCAGATCATGACCACGATCGCAATGGACGATGCGAGGAAAATAATCATGGGAACAGTGAAGATAGAAGAAATTGTAGACATAATGATAGCGGGTTAGCGATCGAGAGCGTTGAAACGGCTGAAGCGACCGATGGCGATTTTTTCTCCGAATTTCTGGACGGCGGCATCGATGAGACCCTGGATGGTCAGCTCGGGGTTTTTTATGAATGGCTGGTTCAAGAGAACGAGCTCGGCGAAATAGGTGGCGAGCTTGCCTTCGAGAACCTTCTCCTGCATTTCCTGTGCCATTGGCTTACCCTTTTCCTTGGCCTGATCGTCAATCTCCTTCATGAAAACCTCGCGGGCGACGGAGCGGGCTTCCTCGGTAATGTCCTCTTTTGTCAGGAACTTGGGATTTGAAGCGGTGATATGCATGGCTATATCACGGGCGAGGGTCTTGAACTCGGCATTACCGGAAACGAAGTCCGTCTCGCACATGAGAACGACTATGGCGCCGACGTTCCCCGTGGCGTGGATGTAGGCCTGGACGGTACCAGCACCGAAGGTTCGGTCGCCTTTCTTTGCCGCCATTTCCCCGCTTTTCTTGCGAAGGACGATAATGGCCTTGGCAATGTCGCCTCCCGTTTCCTCGAGGGCTTTCTTGCACTGCATGACGGATACTCCGGTTTGGTCACGAAGATCCTTGATTTGTTCTGTTGTTATAGCCATAGGCAACTATTATACTACAATTTTCTCGTAAAGGTTAGGCCTTTACTTCCTCAACTTTTCCCTCTTTCTTACCTTCTGCATATGAAGCAACGATCTCGTCGACGAAGAATTTGATGCTCGTCTCCGAAGCATCATTACCGATGATAGGGTGAGTGACTTCCTTTATATTACAATCAGAACCGAGAAGCGAGATAACGGGAATTCCCATGTCCTTTGCCTCCTTGACTGCGGTCTTTTCTTTCTTTGGATCAGCGATAAAGAGGGCGGCTGGAAGATCCTTCATCGAAACAACACCCCCGAAGAATCTCTCGAGGTTGGCGATCTCACGGTCGATGAGAAGGCGCTCTTTCTTTGTATACTTTGCAAGCTCGCCTTTTTCTCGTTCCGACATAAGTTTCTCCATTTTCTCAACACGTTTGCGGAGAGCGACGAAGTTCGTGAGAGTACCTCCGATCCAGCGACCATCAACGAAGGGCATACCGATGAGCTGGGCACCATTTTTAATAGCGTTTCTAGCCTCGCTCTTGCCTCCGACGAAAAGGATCATTTTGCTCTTCTTTCCAAGATCCTTTGCGAATTCCTTTGCGGTTTCGAGGAGCTTGCTCGTCTTTTCAAGGTCGAAAATCTCGACTTTATTCTTTGCTCCAAAGATGTAAGGGGCGACGGTAGGGTGTCGGCGTGATCGGGAAAAGGCAAAATGGGCTCCGGCGGCAAACATGCTATCTATAGTCGCGTTCGTGGTGGTTTTTGTTGGCATAATTAATGTAGGGAGAGTCTAACAGATGGCGGGAGTTTTGGCAAATTAAAGAGCTCTTTAATTCCCGCCTCTCGGCTTATTGCTGAACGACCACTGATTTTCCTCCTTTTATTTCCGCAATCGAAGGTTTTATATTTGTGATGTCTGCGTTGTCTTTATTAAAGCGATATGTTCCGAGTATTCCAGTGAAATCCGTTGGTAAATTATGGAGATAGTCCTTTACAGCAGTTGGGTCATCTCCGACAGTCTCAAATGCTTGTTTGAGAATATAGACAGCATCGTACCGAGCCCCTACCGGCCACGAGAGATCGGGTGTCTTGCCATATATTTTTTCGTAGTCGGCGAAAACCTTCTGCTTTAGTGGACTTTCGGTAAATACAGGATCGGAAACATAGATCATCCCCTGAGCTTCGGTCAAAGCTTCCACTTCTCTACTTCCGCCAAAGAAGTTCCCTACGAAAGGTCCTTTGTAACCGAGTTGGCGGAATTGTTTGAGAAGCGCGATGCCCGTGGCTGGACTCGTGGGGTTCAAAATGATTACTTTCGGATTTGTCGCCATTATCTTTGTTGCTTGGGATCGATAATCCTTTACTCCTTGTTCAAAAGATTCATTCGCCACCACCTTTCCTTTAACCGCTGGAAAAGCCTCATCGACAAATAGATTTCCGAGGTCTGCGGCGAAAGAAGATTGTTCGGTGATAATTGCTGCAGTAGCTCCCTTCTTGATAGCGAGGTCTGCCATAGCCTTTGCCATATCATGATTATTATATGAATTGCGGAAAATATATTCGCCGGCATTCGTGATCTGCGAGGCGCTAGCATACGAAGTAAGCGCGATTACTTTATTTTGATTTGCATAGGGCGCGATAGGCAAAATCTCCTGTGAACATGAAATGAGGAGGATTTTAATATGATCGACTTCTACAAGTTTTTTTGCCGCAGAAAGAGCGGTGGGTCCTTCGCATTTACCATCCTCATATTTTACATCTATCTGCCTTCCTTTTACTCCTCCTGCTTTATTAATCTCATCAACAGCAAGCCCGATAGTGTTCTTTTCGATTTCACCCCACGCTGCGCCGTCACCCGAAAGAGGACCGATGAAAGCAATCTTGATCGGTTCCATAGAAGTGACGAATTTTTCGTCACTTTTTGTCGCAAGACTAATTACAGCGATAACTACTATGACAACAACAATTCCAAATATTATTTTTTTCATACCGATTATACTAACATTTTCTCGGGTAAATACAATCACTCTGACCCCCGCATTCCCTTTAGGAAAAGTTGACAGATAGAGCTTTATGGATAATAATAAGGATATTAGAGATGGGGACTAGGAATACCTGGGCCCCATTTCTATTTGGGAAATATCTTACATCCATAGCCCAATATAGTGCCATTATGCTTCATAAACTTTGGCTCCAAGATATCGAAAGCCAAATTAGGTTTATTCTTATCGAGGCCATATTTTGCCGTGGGATATGCTACCAAATCAGCTATTTGATGACCATTTTCATTCTGCCTTTTTGTAACAAAATCTATTTTAAGAATCCTGCTTTGAAATCTCGTGGCTTTAATATGTCCTGATCCATTATTGATGATATCGGTAAAAGTCCTCAGTAAGTCATTATTTGATTTAGGATCTCTCGACTCCACAGAGATGTACCCTGTATCATTGCTTTCTTCCAGAAAGTGAAGGTATCGTTCCATTATAAACCGCAATGACAACATGTAAGGATTCGCGGGATCTGTATATTTATCTTTAAGTTTTTTCTTTATGATGACAGAAGCAATTATGGTAAATGGCAACGCGGACATTAGGTTATCAAGGTCTTTATAAAACTTCTCGCGCGTTTCTCTATTGAGAAGTATATTAAAAGGTGGTTTACATTTCCTTATCTCGCTTGAATGGAGAACTGTATCCGTTGTGTCGAAATATGCAGTCTTAAATGCATCAATTTCTATATTGCAATTACTTTTATAAACCATTTCATCAAACACACACCCAGCCAAGCAGAAAACCGGAAATTGTTCGTCAATTTTCGTGAGATTATGATCGCCAGACTCGTCGAGAAACATTATTTTCATTACCGACGATTGTACCACATCTTACTCCTCCTCATTTCCCGCTATTCCCGTTCTTTCATATTCATGAAGTGCGTCGATAATCGGGTCAATTTTCCCAGCGAGAATAACCTCGATATTATGCCATGTTTTCTTTATCCGATGGTCGGTAATGCGATCCTGGAGGACATTGTAGGTGCGGATTTTCTCGGATCGATCCCCTGTTCCCACTTGCCCCTTCTTTTGCGCGTTGAATTTCTTTGCTTCCTGTTCTTCTTCGAGTGCCTGGAGTTTGGCATAGACGATGCTCATCGCCCGTTCCTTGTTCGCCGACTGGCTACGTTCATTCGTAGCGCGGACATCAATGCCAGTAGGGAGATGTACGATGCGGACGGCCGTTTCCACCTTATTAACATTCTGTCCTCCCTTTCCGCCTGAACGCGAAGTTTCGATGAGGAGATCTGTAGGGTTGATAACTGCCTTGACCTTCTTGCGGATAGGTAAAATGGAAACGGTGACGGTCGATGTATGCACTCGACCCATTTTTTCCGTGAGAGGTACGCGCTGAATACGGTGCGTTCCTGTCTCGTAGCGGAGATCGGCAAAGACGCCCTTACCTTTTATCTCAATAGTCAGGTCATCAATCATCTTTGTAGACCAACCGCGGGATTCGGCATAGCGGGTATACATTTCGAGGAGTTCCCGGGCAAAAGTAGTGGCTTCATCGCCTCCAGCACCGGCGCGGACCTCGAGCACGAGTTCATTGGGGATTTCGTCTTCTTCTTTTTCGGAATCAAGAATGGCCTGGATTTGCTTTTCTATGTCTTTTTTCTGTTCGATAAATGATGCAAGTTCGGCTTGCGCCATTTCTTTGAGAGACGGATCCTTTTCAGACATGACCAAAAGCTCGGATTCCTCCTTCTCCAACTTCTCATACATCTCCACTAGGTAGGAAGTTTTGTGGTTTTTTTTATGTTCCTCGAGATTCATCTACTTCTTCTTAGTAACAGCTTTGGACTGTCTCGTCTTGAATTTCTCTACGCGGCCGGCGCTGTCGAGAGTTTTCTCCTGGTTGGTATAAAAAGGGTGGGAAGCGCTCGAGATTTCGACATGAGCAACGGGGTATTCCTTGCCGTCGGTCCACTTTACCTTTTCAGTGGATTTTATAGTTGAGGATACGAGAAACTGAGCTCCATTGGAATTATCAATGAAAACTACTTGGCGGTATTCTTTTGGGTGGATATCCTTTTTCATAAGTGCTAGAGACTTTATCATACTCCCTGCAATGGGTCAATCATCGTGCGCTGGATCCTGTCGGCAATGCTCATGACGCTCCTACCGTAGCTACATGTTGCGCCGCCGGAACCGTAGTACTTGCAGGCGGCTCGGATCTTCGACGAGTAGCTATTCGCCGTCGCGCCAAGGTCGGAAAGGTAGAGTGCGGAAGCCGTAAAGGCGTCACGTGGCGACCAGGGATTGGGAAGTGAAATATCTAAGGTGGAAGCGACACGGTTGGCGATGAGGACCCATGTCGAAGCGATGAACTGCGCTGGCCCCATCGCCCCGCCCCAGCCGGCTACACCAGCGATCGGACATGACACAAAGGTACCGAGAGGGTTGAGCCCAAGATCTTTCGTCAGAGCAAGATATGGAGGGACATCGCGGGTCGGCTTCATGACATTGGGGAAGGTAACGCCGGTTGCCGGATTGACCCCAGCTCCAGTGTTCGTGTCGGTCAGATAGCACTTCCCCACATTTGAACCGAGGTTGCTTTCCTGGGTCAGGATGGCGAGAAGAAAGGCTGGATCCATGCCGATCTTTTGCTTGATCTCGCTCGCATAGCCGAGTGCTGTACCGAAAGGTATGGCCTGTCCCCCTCCGGCAAGGGCAAAGAGTGCGGCGCGGATCTGTGCGGCCTTTTGTTTCTGTGCGGCAACTACGGCTCCGTAGGCTTTTTCATTTCCCTTGCTGACGGTGAGCAATCGATTTTTTTCGGCTTGATTTGAAGCTATATTTTTACGCTCTTTGTCAATAATTGCTCGGGCATCGAGCTCAGAATTTCGCCGTTTATCGAGAGTATTTTTTTCAGTCTCCGTTTGGGATTTTGTACTGCGGATTTCTTCGAAAGTAGTCTTGAGGGATTCCTGAACTGATTGAAATGTATCGAGATCCGAGAAAACATCGGTGAGATTTTGCTGGGAGAGAATAATCTCAGGAATGGTAATAGAGCCGACTTCATTTGTCCTACGGAGAATATCGGCGAGAGATGCTCTACCCTTGTCGATGCGCTCCACGAGGGTTTCGATCACCTGCTCCTTTTGCGTGATATCCCTACCGAGACCCTGGATGATGAGATTTTTTGCCTTAA
>CAYGGI010000010.1:0-16754 GCA_964349525.1 uncultured Candidatus Saccharibacteria bacterium | reverse complement strand
TCTTTATGCTATTCAGTATACCAATGATTTTCTAAAGAAGCTACCGTATTTATCCACTCTCCCAAAACAAAACCCCCGCCAATGCGGAGGTCTTGAAACTAGGCGAACTATTTCAACCAGAAATCTAGTTACAAGCGCTAGATGTGATTGCACCAGAAGGAGTGTTGGCTGCAAGTCCTGTTTTCTTCTTGGATGTTCCTGTGCTATCGATACACCATGCTGTCGTATTAAGACTTGGCAATATTGCGGCTATAGCATAGGCAGTGGGGGCAGCTGTTGCTGTACCATTATGAGAGCAGGATTTAGCGGTTGTAATAGCTGTAATGTACTTTTGAGCTGTTGCATCACCGAACACATTAGTGGTGTTGTTTGCAGCCGTACAGTCAGTTCCTGTTCCTATAACTCCAACAGCCGAGGCATATGCATTATTATCCCCGTAATATGATTCTATACCTGCTCGCATACCAGACAAATTAGCCTGGAGAGCTGCATCTGCCCCCTTTGACCTTGCTGTGTTAAGCGATGCAAGCACAACCGATGACAATATACCGATGATTGCGATCACGACTAGAAGTTCAATCAATGTAAATCCTTTTTGTAAATATGTTTTCTTCATAAACGAATTAATAACTTAATAATAAATTAACTGACTATGCCCGTAAGTATACCAGACTCCCCCTAAAGATGCACAAGAGGGGCTGTGGATAAGATATGGATAAAAGGGGGATAAGGATACTACTGCGACGACGCAATATTGTAGATAGGGATAAGAACGGAGGCGAGGAGCACACCAACCCCGAGACCGAGAAGCACAATCATAGCCGGCTCAATGATATCCACAACGGCATCGACAGCGACCTTGACCTCGCGGGCGTAGAAAGCCGCAAGGGTCTTCAGGATATTGCCGAGCTCGCCGGTTTCCTCCCCCACTTTCATCATCTGGATCATGATACCAGGAATCTCCTTGTTCCCTCCGAGAGCTTCGGAGATAGGTTTGCCGGCCTTCACTGACTCGACGGCGTTCGTGATGATAGTGTTGTAGACGCTGTTGTTGATAACCGAGGAGGTCAGCTCGAGGGCGCGGACCATGGGGATACCGGAGGTGAGCATGGTGTTCATGTTGTCAGCGATACGAGAGAGGTAAAGTTTTCGGAAGAGAGTACTGATATAGGGAATAGAGAGCTTCACTCTATCGAAAGCCATCTTCCCTATCGGTGTTTGGATATAGCGGATGAGGAAGAATCCGCCGATAATAACGACGCCGAGCATAACGAAGCCGTAGTTGACGAAGAAGTTGCTAATGCCGAGCACAATTTTCGTATAGAAAGGCACTTCCTGGCCGGAATCAACGAGGATGGCGCTGATCTTCGGAATAACCATGGTAAACATGAGGATCATGACGGTGATAAAGGTAAAGATGACGAAGGAAGGGTAAATAAGGGCACCGCGAGCCTTCGTGACAAGCTCGTAGGTGCGATCGAGGTAGGCCGCGAGGTAGTCAAAGGTCTCGTCGAGCTTGCCCGACTCTTCCCCGGCCTTGACCATGTTGACATAGAAATCGGAAAAGACTTTCGGATGCTTGGCAAGAGAGATGGAAATCGAGCTACCGGCCTGGAGGTCGTTCGCAACCTCAGCGAGGTGCCTACCGAGAGTCTTGTTCTCGCATTCTTCGGAAAGGAGGCGGAAAATACGGAGAGCCGAGACCTGGGCTTGGAAGAGCGTGGCCATCTGGCGCGAGAGGATAACGACATCCTTGTTCGAAACTCGGTCGAGGAAGGAAAGTTTGATATTGAGGAGTCCTGATTTTTCATCTTCTCCGTGGATGCTTGTGATGACGAAACCGCGGCGCTGGAGCGAGGCGATGGCGATGTCGACATTGACCGCGTCGATAGAGCCATTCTTGGCGGCTCCGGTGTTGTCGAGGGCTTGGTAATTAAAAAGCATATATTTTTTACATCATTCTCTCAAGGTTCTTCGGATTGAGCGAATGGGCGTAGGCGTTCTCGATGCTGATCTCGCCGGCGCGGACAAGCTCGGCGAGCGAGCGGTTCATGTCTATCATACCATCTTTCGAGCTTGTTTCTATAACGGTATTGATCTCATGGATACGCTTCTCACGAATGAGGTTTTCCACAGCGTTGTTGTTGATGAGAAGCTCATAGGCCGGGATGAGACCGCCGGAAACGCGCGGAATGAGACGCTGGGAAAATATTCCCGTGAGGCTTCCGGCGATCTGGACACGGATCTGGTCCTGCTGGGCGGGGGCAAAGGAATCGATGATGCGGTTGATGGTCTGGGCAGCATTGTTAGTATGGAGTGTGGAAAAGACGAGGTGACCGGTTTCGGCTGCAGTGACCGCAGTGGCGATGGTAGCGGTGTCGCGCATCTCGCCGACGAGACAGACGTTGACGTCCTCGCGGAACATGGCAATGAGCGCGCTTGCGAAGTCTGGAGTGTCGATGCCGACCTCGCGCTGGTCAATGATGGATTTTTTCGATTCATAGATGTACTCGACGGGGTCCTCGATGGTTAAAATGTGCTCGGTTCGCGTCTGGTTGATCATTTCTATGAGGCTCGCGAGCGTCGTCGTCTTACCCTGCCCGATCGGACCGACGCAGAGGAAAAAGCCCTGCTGTTTCCTAGTAAATGTCTCGAGAACGGGAGGGAGATTGAGCTCGGCGAGCGTGCGGATAACCTTTGGGATGAGGCGGAGGGCAATGGAAATCTCCGTCTGGCGATAGTAGACATTGCCACGGAAGCGGACATCGGTGAAGCTCAGGGCGAAGTCGACTTCTTTATCCTTTTCGAGGTCGGCTTTGTTTTTATCAGAAAGGAATTCATTGAGAAATCCTTTCATGTCGCTCGCCGAGAGGACGGGACTCTTGACGAGAGGTATGAGAACCCCGCTCACGCGAACGAGCGGATGGCGACCTTGGGCGAGATGGAGGTCGGAGGCTCCTTCGTGGATGACGGCCGAGACGAGCTGTTCGATTTCTTTTTTATATTCCATGATATTTAAAAATTATTTTTTGGAATTAGCATAAATCTTAGTAACTTCTGTAAACACCTCTGAGGGAATAGTCGTGGCCTTTATAATATACCCATCAACATTAAGTTTTTTTGCTCTCGCGATATCATCAGGAAGTCCCTGGTTCGTGAGCATGATGATGACGGATTTCTGTGCCAAATTTTCCTTGCGCAAAGCTCCGACGAATTCTATGCCGTCCATTCCCGGCATAACGACATCGACGAGGAGGATATCCGGCTCAAATCCCCCACGAATAACCTTGAGGGCTTCCTCGCTCCCTTGCGATGTGTTGACTTCGAAATTGTTTTTTGAAAATTTGAGGGCATACATGTCGAGAAGAAATTTGTCATCATCGACGAAAAGAATTTTCCGGGTTTTGTCCATGCGTATATTATATCACAACTTATTCACCTCTTCGAAAGGCACGATCCTCTTGAAAGCCTTGATCATGGCATCCTGCTTCATGGTGAGCATGCCACGCTCGCGGAGAATCTTCGAAAGCTCGAGCTCGGTCGGACTTTTCAAGATCACCGACTCGATTTCCTTGTCCATCTTGAAAGCTTCAAAAACGGCGGTTCGTCCGCGAATTCCCTTCGGACATTCTGGCGTTGGCAGAGCTTCGTAGACAGTATCGGAGAATGGTACGACTTTCCTGTATTTCTCCGGCAGGTCGGCGAACTCGCGATCAACGATGAGCTTGATACTACCCTCGACCGGTAGAGGCTTGCCGGTGTTAGGACAAAGAAGTCCGACGAGGCGCTGTGCCATTGCCAGAATGAGCGTCGGCGCGATGAGGTAAGGGTCGACACCCATGTCGATGAGACGCGGGATGACTCCGGCGGCGTTGTTCGTGTGGAGCGTAGAAAAGACGAGGTGACCGGTGAGCGCGGCCTGGACAGCGAGCTGGGCAGTTTCCTTGTCTCGAATCTCACCCACCATGATGACATCGGGGTCCTGGCGAAGTGTCGTGCGGAGTCCAGCGGCAAAGGTGTAGCCGATTTCCGGATGAACCTGCGACTGGCTGACGCCGTCCATGTTGTACTCGATCGGGTCTTCGAGCGAAAGGACGTTCGAACCTTCTTTATCGACTTCGTTCAACATAGAATAAAGGGTTGTCGACTTTCCGGAACCTGTTGGACCAGTGATGAGGATGAGACCGTAAGGTCGGGTGATGGCTTCTTTTATGAGTGCGAGGTTACTCTCGGTGAATCCCATTTCATCGAGTTTTTTTACTCCTTTTTCCTGATCGAGAATACGCATCACGATCTTTTCCCCATAGAAGGCGGGGAAAGTTGAGACGCGGAAGTCGATCTTCCTACCATCAATGCGCGCCGAGAAACGTCCGTCCTGCGGTTTTCGACGCTCGTCAAGCTTCATGTTCGAAAGGACTTTGATACGAGCAATAACGGCGCTGTGAACTTGCGGAGGCAGGATGAGGCTCGTGTTGAGGACGCCATCAACGCGGAAACGGACGCGGACTTTATCATGAAGATGTTCGATGTGAACGTCAGAGGCGTTGCCTTCGGTGGCATAGCGAACAATAGTCGCAACAATCTTGACAACTGGCGCGTCCTCGATGATGAAGGCTTCGGACTTCGGGTCCGGCTTTCCTGTTTTCGTATCTTTTTTATCGATCGTGCCTTCGGCGTCGACCGAGAGGACGGTTTCGAGCTCGGTGAGCGCCTTCGAAACTTCTCCGGAGAGACCTTTATACGACTCGATGACTTTCGTGTAATCCTCGAGACCGATGAGAAATACCTTATACGGTATACTCTTTTTTGCTGCAATGAAGCTCAAGGCGTCGCGTGCCTCGATATTGTCAGGATCGACGATGCCGACTTCGAGCACACCTTCCTTGACGGCGATCGGGACGAATTTGTAATGAGCGGCGGACTCTTCGGGAATATAGTCGAGAACCTCAAAAGGAACGATCGTGTCTCCGAGAGATCGCACGGGAATATTGAGAAATTCTCCCTGGGCAGAGAGAATATCCTCGATTTTTATACCGCGTTCGATGAGCACCTGTTCCAGAGGCTCACCCTTCGCGGTTCTTTGCCGCACCTCATTTATATCTTCCTTCGATATAAGGTTTTTTTTAAGAAGAATATCGACGATGCTCATATGAAATTATTGCGCCCTCGAAGAGCCAGCCGAGGAACTTTGGGCTGTGTAGAAAAAGGGGTTTGCTTTACCCACCTGTTGTTCTACAACGGGGACGGTGTGATCAACGAGAGACCGATAGACTGCTGACTCAAAGAATGCTGGCTCTATGCGGAGAGATTTCGTCTGGTTGAGAAGAGTGATAATCCTTGCCGCCTGGACGGTCGCGTCACTTGCAGGAGCACCCAGAGCATCAGCGGTTAATTGACTCGAGGTGTCTTCGGGTGTTCCTGAAAAGTAGAAGTAGCCGAAGATAAGCAGAATGACAGCGGCGACGGCGATAATGATTGATTTTGTTGAAGATTTTTTTTGCATATATTTTCTTTATATTCCCTATTGTTTGAGCCAGTAGGTCTTGAGTTCCACTGTAAAATCATATGTCCCCTCGGAATTCGTGGCGAGGGTCAGCTTGGAAACATCCATAATACGCAGACTGGCCTCGAGGTCCTTGAGGAAATCAAGGAACTTTTCATATGAAGTAGAGACGGTGAACGAAAGAGTGACGGTGCCATACGTGCTTGCCGGAGCGCTCGGTGCGGAGCTCGCAGGGGCACCTGCAGTCTGCATTATCGGAGATGTCGTCTTGATATTTCGGAGAAAGAGACCGTGGCGTTCTGCGATGTCGTCTTTAACATCTATGATAAGCCTGACGTTATCGACATTGTCGGGAACGATCTTGTTGAGGCGATCCTTGTCTTCGTTCGAGAGAGCGTTGTATGCCTTGAGGACATCGTCACGAACTTTGACGAGACGCTCGGAGTTGTCAATAGCGGTTTGGTACTCGGCGTTGACGGCGCGGATGGTCTTGAGCTCATCGATCCTCGAGCTCGTGAAGGTAAAATAGATCCCGACGGCGAGAATGATGAGGACAAGAGCTGTAAGATTTTTATTCATGCTATTTTTTTATTGAGTAGGCGTAGAAGCATCTCCCGGTGCGGCTACACTACCTTCGGCCTGCAAGGTTGCCGCGAGGACCTTTTCGTATGAAATATCTGCAGGCACAATATCGGCGGCAAAATTGAAATTAACACTGCCTGAAGCGTCAACCGACAAGTCGGAGAGGATGGGATTCTTCAAGACTTTATTTGTTCCATACTTCTGCGAACGACCGAAGACATCGGACTGCCACGCCACACTGTTGAACGTGTCGGCAATACCCTTCATCTTTATCTTGAAAACAGGACCACTCGTCTGGGAGGAAGGAGCGGCAGCAGATGCGGGGGTATCTACGCCTGAAGAAAATTCGAAGGAGCTGAAACGCACCCTATCGACGGTCAAGCCACCAACTATGGCGAGGGCTTCGGAAACGGCAATGTGATTTTTCAAAAGTTGCCCGGCAAGATCAATCTTGAGATTGGCTTTCTTGAGATCTTCGATGAGAGGCAGGTTGAAACGCTTTTCATTCTCCGCGAGATTTATTTTTGATTGATCCTGAACTTTCAGGAGTAGAGTCTTCCCGACAAAGGTCAACCCGGCCAAGACGAGAGAAACGATGAAGAGGAGCGTCCCGATGATCATAAGAATGCTCGTGCTTCCATGCGTATGAACACTTGCTTCCGCGACAAGTGGTTTCTTTGGAATAAAAGATGTTTGGAACTTGGTTTCCATTTTATGTTTAATTATACTAGAAGAACAGGTAAAGACGAAACGATTAACTGTGCATAACCTCCCACTGACCTATTGCAACTCCGATAGTCGGCGCAAAGCGATCCCGATAGCCACGGCGAACTCCGGTCCAGCAGTCGCGAACTGTTCAGAGAGAAAGGCTGGTGTCTCGAGCTTGCCGAAGGCGTTGCCATAGACAACCTCTGTCTGGAAACTAACGCGCGCAAGGTCGATGAAGCCCTTGATGAGCACCCCCCCTCCGGTCAGAATGATCTTGGAAATATTCTTGTTGTATTTTTTTTGATAGGCCAGGAGCGTGGCGTTGGCTTCGTAGAAAACATAGTCGAGATTGACGGTGATGATTTCCGTCAGCTCCTTGTATTCCGGACCGCCCTTGAGTCCGTGAGTTCTTTTCATATTTTCAGCTTCATTGATACTGATGCTCAAGGCCTTCGAGAGGGCGAGGGTGATGTCCTGCGAACCTTTGTCGAGGATATGCGAAGAACGGAGGATGCCACGCTCTACTATATAAAGTTTCGTGACACGGGCGCCCATATCGATGATCATCATCCCATGAATCCCCTGCTCGATAACCGCGCGGATGGAGCTGAAAAGTTCTATTTCATAAAAAGAAGGAGTGATGCTGACTTTTTTCATGATGTCCTGGTAGTTGTTTATGTATTCATTGAGAATTGCCACAATGAGAACATCCTGATGTGGCTGAACGGCGGGAGCTGTACCCTGGTCGTCGGAAGTCATAGCGTCTTCACGAGGGATGATCGACCAGTCGAGCATGACTTCGTTCATCGGTACGGGAATATACTTGCGAGCTTCGATGGCGATGGTCTCGGCGAGTTGTTTCTCCCCTACCGGCGGTAGAGTAACGAAAGATATGAGGCTCGAGGACAGCGGCAAAGCCACTCCGGCGGCGAGCGTCGTCGTCTTTGATTCACGGAGAATGTCCTTGAGAGCTTCGGCGACTTTGTCTGGAGTGAGATTCGTCGCGCGACCTACCTCGATGCCGGCGTAGGGTCCGAGGGCGAGCTCACCGTAGGTCTCGAGGACGACTTTTCCCCGCTTCCTCTTTATCTGCACGATTTTGATAGCCGAAGAGCCGATGTCAATACCAAGCACGCTTTGATCTTTCTTCGAAAAAAATGAAAGGAGATTGCCGAGGTTCATGGTAGTAGTATATCATATTAGAAAAATTGGACATCGTCGACTTGCGCTCGGGAGTCCTTTTTGGACCGCTATCGCTCTCAAAAAGGCTCCCTCACCGGACGATGTCTCAATTTTTCATCATGATGCGAGACTTTTTTACCTTTATTATCGACCTCATATTTCCTCCCTCACCCGAGGCTCTCGAGCTCCGCGCTCTTTCTCCTGCCACCCTCTTTACCCGACTTCCTCCTGCCCCTACTCCTCCTTACCCCTTTATCACTTCCCTTTTTGCCTATAAAAATCCTCTTGTCCGCGAGCTAGTCCTAAGTATTAAAAATAGGAAGGACAGGCATGCGATTGAGCTCGGCGCGTATGCGTTGCGGGAGGTGTTAAAGGGTACGCGGGGAAAAATAGTCTTGGTTCCCATTCCTATTTCCAAAAAACGAAGGAGTGAGAGAGGCTACAATCAATGCGAATTATTGATTGATGCAATAGATGGGTTTGAAAAAAATTTCAACCTCTTGATGCGGGCAAAGCACACCGAACAACAGAAGTTTAAAAATAGAAAAGGGAGATTAGCGGGAACAGAGGATTTGTTTGAGGTCAAAGAGGCGTTGGTGGACAAAGACCACTCAATCATCCTCATCGACGATGTTGCAACGACGGGAAGCACACTCAAGGAAGCGCGGGAGGTTCTATTGAGGGCGGGGTACATGAATGTGAAAGCGGTGACACTCGCCCATTAGTTGACCCCTACCCATCAAACTCGCTACAATACCCCCATGTCCCCTTCATCAATCAAGATCGAGCCATCCTGGAAAAATGTCCTGACGGCAGAATTTCATAAAACATATTTCGAGGAGCTTTCGAAATTTATTCATGAGGAATACCGGAACCCTTCGGCAAAAAATAAAATCTATCCACCGCCAAAGGATATCTTCCGCGCCTTCGACCTCTGCCCTTTTGACAAAGTAAAGGTTGTCATCCTCGGCCAGGACCCCTACCACGGCGCGCGACAGGCGAACGGTCTCTGCTTTGCCGTACACGAAGGCGTCGCTCTACCGCCATCACTTCAAAACATTTTTAAGGAAATAAAAAACGATCTCGGAATCGAGGCAAAGAAAGATGAGGGGGGCGAGCAAGATGGTGATCTCTCGCGATGGGCACAACAAGGAGTTCTGTTGCTCAACGCCACACTGACCGTCCGCGCAGCGAGTCCTGGATCGCATCAAAAAAAAGGCTGGGAGGAATTCACCGATGCGGCGATAAAGAAACTTTCCGATGAGCGCGAGGGTCTCGTCTTTATCCTCTGGGGAAATTATGCAAAGAATAAAGGCGCGGTCATCGATCGGACGAAGCACCTCGTCCTCGAAGCTGCCCATCCTTCCCCTTTTTCAGCATATAACGGATTTTTCGGTTGCAAGCACTTTAGCAAGTCGAACGAATACTTAAAAAAGAATAGGAAAAGCGAAATCGATTGGAGATGATTATTTTTTAAAATATTCTCTTAGTTTCTCCTCACCGAGCGGCTTGTCCCCTTTCTCTATTTTGAAACTTTCCTTAATCTCCTTCCAGTGATTCTTGTTAAAAATCTGGTTGATGATATAGACAATAAGCATAGTGATGACCGCGCCGAGAATCGCGAGGAGCATATCTTTCTGCGCATCCCAAATATCACCCTGCGATCCGAGAAATGCCAGACCTGCCGCAGGATCAACCTTGCGAACTATGAGCCATTCTACGATCTCATAGAGCGCCGAAGAAGCCCCGACGAGGTCGAGAGGAAGATAGTAGGACCAGAACCCTTTTGCCTTTGAAACTCTCATGAAAACTTCGCGGACGGGATAGGCGAGAAGCAGACCAAAGCTGAAATGCACGAGCCGGTCGTACATATTTCTCGTAGCACCGAGCCAGTCCTGGAGCGTGTAGCCGAAAGGAACTTCGGCGTATGTGTAGTGCGACCCGATGACATGGAGAATCATGAAGACGGTGATGAGAGTGTAGGAAACGTTTGAAAGTTTGAAGTATCTACCGAGAATAAAGATGATCGGCACAAAAATAAAGACAAGATAATTTTCAAGAAGCCAGTCGTGCGGGTACACGGGATCAATAGCCGCCCATATCCAGGCGACCACAAATGCCACAACCAAGAAAAATTTGTATTTTGTCATGTCTTTGTCACATCATCTACAGAAAAATACTCATCGAAACCTTTACTACTTCCCTCGGATAACGCGCACGAGCACCGAGATGATAGCGAGGATAAGGAGAACATGGATGAGCCAGCCTGCAATATTGAAGACGCTGAAGCCGAGGAACCAAAGGATAACGAGCACAAGGGCGATGGTGAACATGGGGGTTTAAAAATTAAGGGTAATAGATATAGTATACACTATTTTGACACTTCCAGGGTTACCGTCTTTTTGTAACAATCCACGATCGCCTTGTAGTTAAATTTTTCTAGGAAACTCATGCCGAGAAGGGGCCAACCTTTTGCAATAACTACCGAAACATAGAGCTGTTCACCTTCCATAAGAGCGAGTGCGGTTGCCGTAGGAAGATTTATAATTTCTCCCGCCACGAGATGAGCTGAGGTCATGTTGGTTATCTCCAGACCGAGATCTTCTGCTATTTCTGGGGTTACTATCAAATCTCCGGTAAAGCCGGTATCGAGAACAAAATATTGAGTTTGAGCGACTGGTCCCCATGCGATATTCGCAGGGACGACAGCTTTGTCGCCATCTATAAATTTTCCTTGTATCATAAATTAAATCAATTTACTCCGTGCTGAAAAAACACTAGCCAATGTCTCAACGGCATCATATCCTATTTTGACAACATAAAAAATCTTTGTGGGATGCTCCTTGCGTGCAGCCATTACCGCATCCGCACTTGTATCAGACATATATACATCATGACTATCTATATCGATAGCTAAAAACTTGCCTGTATAAGCTTGTTCATACTTGCCCTTTATTTTCTCATAAATCTTTATGCCTTCATCCACGACCTTCTGGAGACCGGCATTCATTGTAATTTTTTCTGACGTCATTTCATAATTATGAGGCAAGGAAAAAGAAAAGGCAAATGTCAAAAATATTTTGCGGAAACGCAGGGATTCGAACCCTGGAGACCCGTTAAGGCCTACAACTTTAGCAAAGTTGCGCAATCGACCGCTCTGCCACGTTTCCTTAACTTTGTCAATACACACCATTTATACCTCTCTTTCCAACTGACCCATTCTTGCACAAAAAAGGCATTTGAGCAAAACTTTGGTATGATACTCCCATGCACCCCACCTCCCCACTCTCAAATTTCTCTCGCCTCAATCCTCTCCAGAAAATCGCGCTCAAGAAGCTCGGAATCATTACCATTGCTGACCTCCTTTACCATTTCCCCACCCGCTACGGCGACACTTCGGAGACGAGAAATATTGCCTCGCTCGAGCAGGGCGAGCTCGCAGTGGTTTTTGGAAAAATAACGGGACTCAAGACGAGCAAGGGATTCAAGTCGAGAATCCCGATGGCCGACGGGTGGATCGAGGATGAATCGGGAAAAATACATTGTGTTTGGTTCAATCAGCCATATCTCGCAAAGATGACTACAGAAGGAGCACTTGTCAGAATTGAAGGTAAAGTTTCTGAACGCAAGAAAACCCAGGAATTATATTTCTCAAATCCAAAAATCGAAATGATAAATAGGTTACCGACCGGTGTTGGCGACTCATTGTTCGGCACAGATGGCGAAGCGCACACCCTTTACCCAGTATATCCCGAGTCGCGCGGCATTACTTCGAACTGGATGTATCACAAGATTTCAGAGATTTTTAAAAGCGGAACACTCGACTCGCTCATCGATCCGATTCCCGAAGACATTTTAAGGAAATATAATCTGCCGGGATTGAAAACCGCTCTCATCTGGATTCACACACCACTGAAAACCGAGGACTCGCTCTCCGCCCGCAAACGCTTTGCTTTCGAAGAAGTTTTTTTCATCCAGCTCGAGAAACAGCAGGCGCGGAAAAAATATGAAAAGAATCCTTCATTTGTCATCGCACCAGATGAGAAACATATGCATGAATTCATCAAACGCTTCCCTTTCCATGCGACAGAAGCCCAGCTTGGGGCAATCAAGACCATCGTCGGAGATTTCAAAAAAGGCCATGCCATGTCGCGACTTCTCGAGGGAGATGTCGGTTCCGGCAAGACTGCAGTCGCCGCAGCAACTGCCTACGCGACTGTCACAACTGCTCCGAAAGAAAATGGGGTACTCCATAAGTCAGGCCACCTGCAGGTTGCCTACATGTGCCCGACAGAAATCCTCGCGACGCAACACTTCGAGTCATTTATTCAATATTTCGCGTATCTCGGCATCCAGATTGGTCTCGTCACCGGCAGTGGTTGTCGGAAATTTCCTTCGAAATTAAATCCGAAAGGTTGGACAGATATTTCGAAAACTCAATTGTTGAAATGGGTCGAGAATGGCGAGATCCCCATTTTGATCGGCACGCACGCCCTCATCCAGAAGGCCGTCAAATTTAAAAATCTCGCCTACGTTATCATTGATGAACAGCACCGCTTTGGCACTCGTCAGCGCGCGACGCTCGTGCGCAAAGACGCTCTCGGACACGCCCGCGCTCCTCATCTCCTATCCATGACCGCTACACCGATCCCCCGCACTCTCGCCCTGACTATCTACGGCGATCTCGACCTGACTCTCCTCGCAGAGATGCCTCATGGACGAAAACTGATTATCACGGAGATAGTAAAACCGAACGAGCGCGAGATGGTCTATGAAAAAATCCGAGAGGAATTGAAGGCCGGCCGCCAAGCCTATGTCATCTGTCCGCGCATCAACGAACCGGATCCTGATAAAGAAATGGCGGTCAATGCCAAGTCGGTAAAAGAAGAAACCAAGCGTCTCAAGAAATCCATATTTCCGGAATACGAAATCGGCATTCTGCATAGCAAAATGAAACCAGCGGAAAAAGAAAAAGTTATGATGGAATTTAAAAATAAAAAGATTGATATCCTGTGTGCGACATCGGTGGTGGAAGTGGGGGTAAATGTTGAAAACGCTACAGTCATATTGATCGAAGGTGCCGAACGCTTTGGTCTCGCCCAGCTCCACCAGCTCCGCGGTCGCGTCATCCGGTCGAATCATCAGGCGTACTGCTATGTATTCACCGGCGATGGCTCGCAGAAAACCGCGGCAAGTCCGAAGACTGTTGAGCGATTGACGGCGTTGAAAACTGCAAAAAATGGTTTCGAACTCGCCGAATACGATCTCAAATTCCGCGGTTCAGGCGAGCTCGCAGGCGGCAAGCAATGGGGTGTTTCCGATATCGCTATGGAAGCTCTTATGAATATAAAAATGGTGGAGGCGGCTCGCACCGAGGCGACGCAGATGGTGGAGAAGAATGAGGACTTCAACGAATGGCCGGAGGTCAAAAAGCATCTTGCCGAAAGGGCGGAGGATGGGAGGCATTTTGAATAAGGTGCGCGCGCCAGGGATCGAACCTGGGACCCTCGAGGTATAAGCTCGATGCTACTACCGCTGAGCTACGCGCGCATGTCAGGCACCTGCTTATCATAGACTAAAGTGCCTTGACTATCAAATAGCCTTGCATACCCCCTTCCACGCAGCCACATCCTCTTTCGTTGGCGTAATATTCTTGCTCGAGTTTAGATAGTACATAATGGAGTTGGGATTATCATTGTGCTCGAGACCGAGAGCATGACCAAACTCGTGGGCGAGAACCCGCTCGAGAATATCCCGATTTCCAAATTCATAAATAGTTATCTTTTCCCCGCTGACATCCGAAGAGTACTGCCCTTCTTCGAATTCCTGCCCGGCTCCCTTATTAAATGTCTGTATTGTCGAATTGACGGATTTCACGAGAAAATTGTATTTCTTGACGAGCTCGTTTGTTTGGTCTGCGAGCGCATTGACCTCCAGCCTTTTCGCCTCGAGAGTATTGAAGTCTCCTCGTCTCTGCTTGTATTCGCTTACCAAAGATTGATATTCAATTCTGGCTTTTTCATATCTATCTTGAAGGGCGGAAAATTCCCGCTTTATCTCATCTGCTGTCTGCTTCGTATCGTTGACAGCCGAGATTACTGATCTTTGCTCATCGGCATTTTGTTGTCGTTCATCATAAACCAGGTTAATCATGATCGGTCCACGCGTGAAATATTTCCCGACATACTCATTGAGGTATTTTTTAAATCCGTTTTCTACTTTTTTCTCGCTGACATTTTCAAACAGATTTTTCCCGAGCGCGTTTTCCCAGATATGAGTGGCATCCTCCACTTCGCGGAGAAAATCAGACTTGCTGATACCGAACCTCGTGTCGAAAGTACCCAGAGTATATGTCAGAGGCGTCTCGCACGGCGCTTTTTTAATCGACTCGACATAGCCCCACAAGCCGATAGCTATCGCGAGAATTATCCATGGAAAACTTTTTCTTAAAAATCCCATTTCTTTTTTAAAAATTATAGCCAAAAAATATTCCTAAAAGCCCTGATGCTCAATATCCATCTTCTTTTTCAACGGTATGCCGTGGGCGATAATGATGGACTCGTATTCCTCGCGCTCAATAGTCTCAACATCGATGAGTCGGCGGGCGATAGCGTCGAGAGCTGGACGATGCGCCGTCACGGTCTCCTCGGCCCGACGATAGCCCTCGCTCATGATGCGGGAAACTTCGGCGTCGATATCCGCACCGACTTTTTCCGAATATTCTTTATCTTCAATTCCCTTGCCGAACATCGCGCGACCTCCTCCGCTCTCGAGAGCCAGTGCACCGATTTTTTCTGACATTCCATACTTCGTCACCATATCTCGGGCGAGAGCTGTTGAGACTTGGAGATCATTTGATGGACCGGTCGTGACATCTCCAAACATCATTTTCTCCACGACATAGCCACCGAGAGAGACGGCGATATCATCGAGGAATTCATTTTTCGACTGCATCTTACGATCTTCGAGTGGTAAATGGAGAGTGTAGCCCGCCGCGCGACCGCGGGAAATAATGGAAATTTTATGAACAGGATCGGCATACGGAAGGACGGAGGCGACAAGGGCGTGACCAGCCTCGTGGTAGGCGGTGATTTCTTTTTCTTTTTTCGACAAAAGGTGACTCTTTCTTTCCGGACCGAGCATGACTTTCTCTATCGCACGGATGAGGTCATACTGGGAAATCTTTGTACGGTTCTCACGGGCAGCGAGAATGGCGCCTTCATTCATGAGGGAATAGAGATCGGCTCCGGAAAAACCGGGGGTTCGCTCGGCGATGACGCGGAGACCGACGTCCTCTGCAAAAGGCTTCTTTGTCGAATGTATTTTTAAAATTTCTTCACGATCATTTCTGTCAGGTAGATCGATGGTCACTCGTCGATCAAATCGTCCTGGACGAAGAAGTGCCGGATCGAGGACATCGGGACGATTCGTCGCCGCCATGACGATGACTTTTTCATTCGGCTCGAAGCCATCCATCTCAACGAGAATCTGGTTGAGCGTCTGTTCCCTCTCGTCATTTCCCCCGCCGACGCCAGTACCACGGACGCGACCGACAGCATCTATTTCATCTACGAAGATAATTGCTGGAGCAGCACCTTTTGCGACTTTAAAAAGATCTCTGACACGCGAAGCTCCAACTCCCACGAACATCTCTACGAATTCAGAACCGGATATGGAAAAGAAGGCGACATTACTCTCGCCACTTACAGCTCTTGCAAGTAAAGTTTTTCCTGATCCCGGAGGCCCCATGAGGAGAATGCCTTTCGGAATAACGGCGCCGATCTCGAGAAATTTTTTAGGATTTTTAAGGAAATCAACAATCTCCGCGAGCTCCTGTTTAGCCTCTTTTGCCCCGGCGACATCCTTGAAGGTCACCTTTTGCTTTTGATCATCCGGCATGGTGAGACGCGCCTTTGACTGGCCAAAAGAAAATGCCTGGAGTCCCGTACCACGGACTTGCCGTGAAAGAAACCAGATCATGAGGATGATAAAGATGAGAGGGACGAGGAACGGCGCGAACTGTCCGACCCAGAATGCGAAGCCGCTCGGACCTTCGATGGAAATTTTCACTGCATTGAGCTTTTCCGGAGTCAGGCCGTAACGGGCAAAAGTTTCCGTGACTGCCGAGTCAGTTTCTTTTTTCGAAGTCTTTACACTTTTATCCTGATATGTGGCGATAAGATCGTCTCCGCGGACAGCCACCGAAGTCACTTTACCCATGCCGATATCGTGGGCGAGTTCGGAAACGGAGATAACAGTGCCTACTGTCGTCTGTTCGGCAACCATCGAATAGAGGCCGGAAATGAGGAAGAGTACGAGTAGGACCATCGAAATAGAATTGAGCAGACCAAAACGGCTCGGTTTCTTGGCCTTTTTTCCGCCCTTGTCTCCTTTTGGAATATCGTTTTTAGTTTCCATATGTTGTATACTCTATCACATAAATTAAACAATGTCAGAATCACTCATATACAACAAAAAAGTGGGAATGGATTATGAAATCCTTGAGACATTCGAAGCCGGACTCGAGCTTCTTGGCCTCGAGGTAAAGAGTATCCGGGCAAAGCAGGGCTCCCTTCTCGGCGCCCATGTGACGATCCGCGGTGGAGAGGCTTACCTCATCGCCTCGAACATTCCCGCATATCAGGAAAAAAATACTCCAGCGGATTATGAGCCAAAAAGGAATCGGCGGCTCCTTCTCGCGAAAACTGAAATCCAAAAGCTCGCCTCGCTCGAAGCCAAGAAAGGTTTGACAATCGTGCCTATTTCGATGTATAATAAG
>CAYGGI010000009.1:0-17092 GCA_964349525.1 uncultured Candidatus Saccharibacteria bacterium | reverse complement strand
ATTCTTCGCCATTCCCAACATCTGGAAAAAAGGTGGCATCCCTGCCATCTTTGGCTCAACCTACAGCGGAGCCCTGCAAAAGGTACTCGACAAGATCGAGGAAACTCGCGAGGGTAAGTTCCACAACTTTCGAAAAGGTCAGATCGACGAGAAACACATTCGTCAATCGGCTCGGACAAAAAAGTTCATGGGAGAACTTTCGGAAGCTCAAGGCAATCCGGATATTCTGATCATCTGCGCTCAGTTCGGCATCCGTCATCGCGGTCGTTCCGTCCGTCGCGGTCGTGAGGTCATCGCGGGGACATCCGGCGAGTTCGGGCTCGGTGCCTTCACCATAGGCACCATGCTTCTCACTCACCCGAATCGTCTAGAGCATTACGATGACCTCTGGCTCGATTGTGACGACGAATTTGATGATCCTGCTTCGGATGTTCGCTTCGGCCGCTCACCGTGCTTCAGCTTCAGCGGCGACAAGGTCGGGTTCGACGCGAGCTATGTCGGCCCTGCGGACGAGTGCTATGGTGTGTCTTCCGGCTTCCCCCCGCAGATTGTCCCTTGCACCTCGAACCCTTGAATCTTTTGAGTCCTCTCTATTGATTCTTGAGTTCGCGGCAAAAAATTTCAGGGTTACCTTCATATGGTAACCCTGATTTCTTTTTTTGTTTTAAAATAACAACTGATTTTTTAAGAATTCTCCCAACTCATATGCATCCGCGTGCGATAAAACAGCAAGGTATGAGTTGAGTGACTGCTCGACTTTTTCTTTTGATATCCTACCTCCTCTGTATTCCTGAACTTTTTTCTTGAATTTTCTTAACATTCTTTTCCATGTACATTTTCTGACGAGGCGACAATGAGGTAAAATAGTATAGCCTAGAAAATCAATTCCTTGAGAATATTTACGAATACTTATTTTATTGGGATGAAGTGTGAGAAATAATTTTTTATTTAAAAATTCCTGTATCGGCCCAAGAAGATTTTGAAGGTATTCCTGATCACGGGATACAATCACAAAATCATCGGTGTACGGAGCGTTGTCGAAGCGAACATCCGAATCCGGATTCTGTCTTTACCCATCCTTATCACTAGAGCTCGAAAGTGTTCCTTATTGGCAACAAGATACGATCTCGCTCCTGAATTTTATTTGACAACACTTAATCCGACAAATATGCCTAGTTTGAGTTTGCCTTGAGTAAAGACAAGCAGTATCTCTTCTTTCCGACACACTCTTCTGAACCTTGATCCAGAAGACTCTAGTCGTTTCTCACAAGATGAGAAAGAGTTCGGCGACGGCGATCCGTGAACGGCCGTTCATGAGCCTAGACTCACCCATAAGTATAGTAAAAGTTCTGAAATAATTCCATATATAAAAGAATTAGAGTTACCCACATGTGTGAGTAACTCTAAAATTTTCCGCGAACTCAAGAATCAAGGAAGAGGACCCAAAAGATTCAAGGAGTCGAGGTGCAAGGAACGATCTGCGGGGGGAAGCCGGAAGACATACCATAGCCCCCGTCCGCATTGCCGACATAGAGCGCGCCGAACCGGACCCTGTCGTCGCTGAAGATGAAGCACGGCGAGCGGCCGAAGCGAACATCCGAAGCCGGATCATCGAACTCATCGTCACAGTCAAGCCAGAGGTCATCGTAATGCTCTAGACGATTCGGGTGAGTGAGAAGCATGGTGCCAATAGTGAAGGCTCCAAGTCCAAATTCACCCGATGTGCCTGCGATGACTTCACGACCGCGACGGACGGAGCGACCACGGTGGCGGATGCCGAACTGGGCTGGGAGGAGAAGAATATCCGGATTGCCTTGAGCTTCCGAAAGTTCTCCCATGAACTTTTTCGTCCGAGACGACTGACGGATACGATCCTCGTTGATCTGATCCTTGCGGTAGTTATGGAACTTACCCTTGCGAGTCTCCTCAATCTTGTCGAGTACCTTTTGCAGGGCTGCGGTGTAGGTCGTGCCAAAGATGGCAGGGATGCCACCTTTTTTCCAGATGTTGGGAATGGCGAAGAATTTTTCGCCATGTTGTGGTACCACGATCGCACCCGACTGCACTTTCTGGAGATACTCGGGGTTCGGACCGCCAAGGTCAGAAAAGAGTTTTTGAAGCTCTCCGACTTGCCGATTGATGTCCTCCCCTTCTGGCTTGTAGCCGGAGAGGTAGCCGTAGGTGGAGGAGACTTCTTCGTCCTTGAATTTGTCGGTAAGACGATTCTCGGTGATGAAGTTGCTGATAAGGTCAGCAAGACCCGGGGTATTATTGATGCGCTGAGCCTCATCTTCAGAGAGGCTCGCCTTGTTATAGGCAGCCTCGACGATTGAGATGAACTTGAGACCTTTGGGGTCACGAGCGGTAACCGTAACTACAGCAGACGGGGCCAATGTTTTTTTCATCGGAACCATCCTTTCGTTTTATGCCAGATTCGCTCCAGCAGTTGCGAGCCTTTATGATCGATTCATTCAAAGAACTGACTTATATATACCAAATTATTATCAATATGTCAAGGAAAAAGCTGTATAAAGGCTAATTATATAGGTTTTACTCCCATTACCTCCATCATTACCACTATTCCTCCAAAAACTTGAACACCTTCTCATTCATGAGCACCGTCTCGGCATAGGTCGCTGCTTGTTCTCTATTTGCATCTTTGTAGTGTTCGATGATGTGCTTTACTTCCGCTTCGATTTCTTCCGGCGCTACGGTCAGCTTTTCAGTCTCGGAAATTTTATTTAAAATGAGTTGCAACTGTGCCTTCTTTTCCGCATGCGGTCGCCAATCTTTTTTGAGGTCTTCGAGAGACTTTTTCGCATGTGTCAGGTAGTCCTCGATCTTAACACCCATTCGAGTAATGTCATCAGAAAACTGTGACTCGATTCTGCGGAGCTCGCTCTCGACGAGGATCTCGGGAAGTTCCATGGTCGATGTCTCGATGAGCTTGTCAGAAATAGTGATCCTCTTTTTATCTTTTTCCTTTGAAACTTTTTCTTCGGCGAGCATGACTTTTATTTTTTCCTTGAAATCCGCGATGTCTTTGAATTGACCGAGGCTCTGCACAAAGTTGTCGTCAAAGGCGGGAAGGGAAGCATCAACGAGCTTCGCATGCTCCTCCGGCGACATGGCAGTCTCATGCGAGTGTCCGCTGTGATCCGCGCGCGATCGGCGGATATTGAGGATAGCATCGTCGATTTCTTTTTCTGTGATACTTTTGACAATCTCCTCGGCACTCTTGTCTCCTCCTTTACCTGCGTCCTTTGCGATCTTTTTATAATCAGCAAGTTTAATTTCGGGAACGACGGCAGTCACAATTTTGAATTCAAGAGGGTTTCCTGTGGCGATTTTCGTAATATGAATTTCCGGTCGGCCGAGAGCATCAATTTTTTCCTCTATCACAATCTTTGGATATTCTTGGGAAAGGGCAAGCTCCGCCATTTCCTCGAGTATGGTCATCTCGCCAACTTTCGCCACGAGGGTGCTCTCCGGCACCTTGCCTTTGCGGAAGCCGTCGATAGTCACTTCCTCATTTATATTCTGCAGGGCTTTCTTGCGGAAAGACTCGAACTGCTCGGTTGGAATCGAGCCTGTTATTTCCACCCTTGATTTGTCTAGTTTTTGTATTTTTATCATGAAAAGCAGTTTAGCGGGAATACATGAAAAAGGCAAATGTCGTACCAAACTTTATAAAGTTATGCAAAATATCGATTCTTTATAAAGTTAGCATTTTAAGGGTATAAATTAACTCGATATTTCACATTTGATACAAAAGTGTCATAAATAAGAAAAGCCAGTTGCCGACGTGAGGTCAACAACTGGCTAGGGTTAAACCAACTGAGAGGGAAGATGTGCCATGTTTTTCCACCAGACTTCCATGAGATCAATGACCTCTCGGAAGCCCTGTTCGAAATCCGCCAAGCAGTCTTCCCCAAGATCTTGGAGAATCGCGTCCTTGAGACGTGATTCATGATCGAGTTCGTAGACATCGGTGTGAATTTCGATGAACCAAATGAGCGACAGAGCCTCTTTCGGTGCGAGCGACTCTCCGCGCTTGTCGGCAATCGCCTCGAGGAGACGGCGAACGACGAGGAGTTCCGGATGGGCAGAGGATTCCAGAGCGTAGATCGCACCGGTCACCACCGCCGGGGATTCTGATCCTATGACTCCGGTCAATTTTTGAATGAACTCCTCCGTCTCATGCCTGACATTTTTGCTCGGCACAAAACAGAATTCCTTTTTGAGTCCCCTTCGAAGCATCTCGTAATGAGGCACTCCTTTGGGATTGGCTCGTTCGTCCTGCCCGCGCTCCTCTGTGAGATTGAGCTCGAGTTCGTCCGCCGTTTTCGGCATATTTGATTTCAAGGCTTTCTTCCGAGCTCGTTCTAGAAGACGAGTGATCACACGGGGAAGGGCGCAGTAGTCATTAAGGATGACCATGAGTCCATCCAGGGTGGTCGTCGCGAGGGCTGGATTCCTTTCGAGGGAAGTAAAGGCATAGTCGCCTTTCATCTCCTCGTTAAGAGTCGCAAGCATCCGATCGAACTTACTCAATACTTTCTTTTCCATAAACTCCCTTTCGTTTTTTTCGTCAACAGATGAGTTTGTAATGAATTCATCCTGACATCGATAAGCATATCTGAACCATTGACATAATACAAAAAATATAGCAATTAATACTTGACAGTCAAATAATTTTTGACTATACTTACCCCATGCTCATCTCCCGCAAACAAAGCATCGAAGACATCATCATCGAGAAACTAGCAAAAAACCCATATATTGATGGGGTTTATCTCGTTTCCTTGGTCAAGGAATCTCGTCCGGATACGACCAAGCAGGCTGTGTATATAGCCCTACAAAATTTGAAGGAAAATGAGATAGTGGCCAAGGTGAAGGATAAGTACTTCCTGACCCGCATTTGGCTCTCCAAAGTGAATCAGTTGTTTAAGAATAAAGAGCAATTCACAAGAGATGCAATCTTTGATCTGAAGGAGGGGGAATCGATCTCCTACCGTTTCCCCAGCCTCTATATATGTGATACCTATTGGGCGCATGTCTTCAATCTCCTCATCGAATGGACTCCAGAAACCCGACCAATATTTGTCTGGAATCCTCACCAATGGTTCGCGATCGCGAGAAATGATGTCGAAACAAATATATTTAAAGAATATATAGCGAAAAATAAAAAGGCCTACTACCTCATACAGGGAAATCAGACTCTCGATCAGGAATTTGGCAGAACATGGAAGAATCCGAGCGTTTCCATTGCTATTGGCGACAAAACCTCATTTGCTCACAACTATTACCTCAATGTTTTTGATGATTTCATCATTGAAGTCTATGTAGATATGAAATTGGCAAATGATATAGAGAGGTTTTATGCGACACATTCCAAGATGACTCCAGACGTGACTCTCGAGCTCGAGCAACTTATTGCGTGCAAGCACCCTATTCGAATGAAAATTTCCAGAAAGAAGGAAAAAGCATCTTTACTCAGAAAAAAATTATCAAAGAATTTCCTTATTCCCAAAACCCTCGATATCAAATAAAAGCCAGTTGCCGACGCGGGGTCAACAACTGGCCAGGGATAAACCCTTGATTACGGACCATCACCCCAGACTTCACGAGCAGACTCGAACGTGCCCACTTTGGCGAGAAGTTTCGTCTCACCGGTACGCTGGACTCGTTCGATGAGCCACTTGTCGCAATCGAGGAAGAAGTTTCTGGTTTGCGGGTTAGCGCTTGCAAGAAACTCCTGCCAACTTGGCTTTGTCGCTTTCTGATACAGACTTGTTCCTACGAACATGGTCAACACCAGAGCAACGACAGCACTCACTGTTTGCAGGAGAACCCGTGAGGGCTTTCTCACAAACTGATCGTGGATGCCAGACCGGGCTTCGAATGCTTTCCGTGCCGCATCCATCGCCACTTCCAACTTCCGCTCATCGGTGAGCATGTTTTCGAGGAGCTGATCGAAGGAGTCCGTGTGACCGGCACTTCCCTCAGACTTCGCACCTTTCAGATCATGCTTCCAATGGGGGAAGAAGAATCGGGATTGACTTGGCTGGATGCCGAAGTTCACCCGCATATAGCGGACGACATGACTGTACTGCTCTGCGACGAGAACTTCTCCGAAAACCCGAAGAGTGATCATGACACGAAGGTCGTATTCATCCTGTGGATACCGCACTAGTTCGTAGAGATGATCAATGGTTCGGCGAGTGACTGGAGAAGGTGCCACATTGCGGACCCGTTCAGTGTTCACACCGATCAAGTTGAGATCGTACAGACGATCGTCTTGATGGGTCGGACCTTGTTGGGGAATTTCGTCCCGCAGGATATGCCGGATGATTTCCTGAGCTGCCTCAGATTGCATTCCGAGTTTCGCTGTCTCGTACCACTTCACAAAGTTTTGGGAGGTTAAGCCGATCTGAAGGAGGTAGTTTACGAACTGTCCCTTAGAGAGTTTGTGAAATGACCGATAGAGCGGGTGAGCATGGAACTGACGAATCAGCCCATCCTCGAACTGACTGTACCGACCAAAGAGCTGTTCGCTCATAGGTTTTCCTTTTGTTAAGGTTGAGGTTGACTAACGTTGAAATCGAAGAACAGGGACATTTTTAAAATACCACAGGATACATATTTTGACAAGGCAAATAAAAAGGGAAGTAAGTTCTTGAGTAGAATTTGCTTCCTTTTTTATTACTTCACCTAGAAACTATAATCCACATCCTGCATCTGGGCATTGATGTCCGCCTGGAGTGTCGTCATATCATCCGCAGAGCTGGCGTTTGCCGCCATAGCACTCGTCGAAGTATCTGGTGTAGTCTGGGTCACCGGCGCAGTTTCTACAGGGACGCTATCAGTATTGAGCTTCTGGCCAAAGAAGTAGAGTGCCGCGATGATGAGCACGAGAACGATGATAAGGGCACCGACGATGGGACCCACCTTCTTTTCTACTTGAGGAGTTGGAGGCATGCCGTTCATCATTCCGCTTGAGTTTTGTGTGTTGATATTATCCATATTTTTATAATAATTATTTGTTAATTTGTTATGGTAGCGGAAGATTCAATGGTAGCTGAAGCTGAAGGGGAGACTGAGGGCTTCGGAAGATTTTCTCCCAGCGAGTGAGCAATAGCAACTACGACTTTCTGGAAGGCATCTCGGGCTTCCTTCACACTCTTGATCGCAGCATCACCGGCTACGCGAGGTTTTACAAGGTCGACTTCGGCAGTGGCGGTAGTTGACGCGGTGGTTGGAGTGGTAGAAAGGCTGAGGGCTTGGAAGGCAGCAACAGCGACTTTTGCGGCTGTAAGCTTATCATTTGCCGTTACAAGGAGAGCTCTCGCTTCCGTCATTGAGTGTCCTTCACCTTCGATTTTTGTAAGACGGGTTTCGATGCGGGTAGAGATGTTAGCAAGATTCGTGAGAGAGATGTTCAACTCTTTTATGAGAGCGGTCTTTCGCGCTTCAAACATCTTGGCTTCCATCTTCTTCTTTATATCCTTGCGCATTTCTTGATTTCTCTTGAACATGTCTGTGGTCGAAGCCTTAAGCATCTTCATGTCTTCTCTTTTTTCCATTCGCGCTTCCTTTACCTCCTCTTTCTTCTCTTTTCTCACTTCCTGACGCTGTTCGAGAAGGGTATTGCGAGTCTCCTGATTCTTTTCTATACGGTTTTCTATTGAGGCTTTAATATTAGGGCGAACTACAGGTCTTTTTACGGGCGTTTTTACTTCCACGGATGCTTCGACTGTTGCCGATGCCTCCTCTGCTCGCACAACGCTTACAAAGGCAAATGCAAAAACAGCACAAAAAACTGTTAATAATGTTGATATTTTTTGTATTGATATTTTCATCCCTACAGTATACCACAGTTACCTACTTTTCAATAGAATCTCGATACATCTTTATCCCCATCTTGAATGCTTCTTCGGCCTTGGCTTTTCCGGCAAAATCCTTAATGATTACCTCCTTATTCTGGAGTTTCTTGTAAGTTGAATAGAAATGTTCGATTTCGCGCAATGTGTGAGTATTGAGGTCTTTGAGATCCTTGACATCATTCCAGCGAGGATCGTCGCAGGGAACGGCGATGATTTTGTCATCTTCTTCTCCGCTATCATTCATTCCCATGATGGCGACAGGTCGAACGCGGACGAGAAGTCCGGGAAAAAAGGGAAATGTTGACAGCACGACCACATCGAGAGCGTCTCCGTCATGCCAGAGAGTCTGCGGGACGAAACCGTAGTCAAAAGGGAAGTCCTGCGCAGTGAAGGAGACACGGTCAAGGGCGATGAGACCAGTTTTTTTGTCTATTTCGTACTTATTCTTTGATCCTTTTGGAATTTCGATGATGACATTCATCTTTTCGACTGTCCCTGGATCGATATCATGGAGTAGATTCATGGTTTTTTTTTAATTAAAATTTAATAAATTACGCCGCCTGAATGTCTATTTTCCAACCAGTGAGCTTTGCTGCGAGACGAACGTTCTGACCTCCTTTTCCGATGGCGAGTGACTGCTGGTCATCAGAAACCTTGACGATTGCCCGATTTTCTTCTTTTATGAGAGTCATCGAGACGACTTTTGCCGGAGAGAGGGCTTCGGCGATGAATTTCTCCGGATTCTCGTTCCACTCTATGATATCAATTTTTTCACCTCCAAGCTCGCTCATAACTGTGGATACACGGACTCCACGCTGACCGACGAGGGAACCGATAGGGTCGATGTGGCTATCTACGGAGTGTACGGCGATCTTTGATCGGGCACCGGCTTCGCGGGCGACGGCCTTGACCTGCACGACTTTCTGGGCGATTTCTGGAGCTTCGATTTCAAAAAGTTTCTCGAGGAACTTCGGGTGTGAACGAGAGAGCTTGAGGAGGATGCCTTTCGGAGATTCCTCGACAGCGTAGAGGTAGGCGCGGATACGCTCACCCTGCTTGTAATGCTCGCTCGGGATCTGGTCCTCGTAGAGTATAACTCCGACCGCACGTCCCATGTCTATATAGAGGGCACCTCGTTCCATTCTCTGGACGGTTCCGGAGACGATCTCGCCTTCCTTTTGACCGTATTCATTGAGGACGGAGGTTTTTTCGGCTTCGCGGATCTTTTGGATAATCACCTGCTTTGCCGTCTGGGCAGCGATACGGCCGTAGGTGTCCTTCTGCTCGAGAGGGAAGACGATTTCGTCATCAATCTTTGCGTCCCTCTTTATCTTCTTTGCATCAGCGAGGAGGATGTGATGCTCGGGGTTGTAGCGGACCTTTATATCCTCTGCATCCATGGTCTTGAAGTCCATTTCTTCCTCGATTTCGTCTTCCATGATGACTTTTGATTCATCAACGACGATCTTCACCTGGTAGAACTCTACCTTTCCGACATTCTCGTCAAAGAGCGCCTTGATAATCTGGCCTTTCTTTCCGTATTCTTTTTTATATGCTGTCGCGAGGGCAAGCGCAATAGCCTCAAGCATTTTTTCCTTGGGAATTCCTCTTTCGTCCTCCAGTTGCTGAAGAACAGAGTGTATAACTTTTAAGTCGAACATATATTTAATTGTGTTTAATGATACAGTGTCTAAAAATTTTAATAAAAATGGTTCGCTTTCGGCGAACTTCAGATGAGGAGAGTATAGCATAGGGGAGAGAAAAAGGCAAAATAAACCAAGGGGGGTACAATTTGTACCTACCCTTTGGGATTTTCCTAACTTGAGGTGTCAAATTGGTACCTCAAGTTCCTTATGTTCGAAATCCGATTTTCTTTGCTGGTCCTTGGGGAGGAGCGATCAATTGTTTAATAGCTTCAAAAACAGTCTTGAAATTGTAATCATATTTCTTCTCCATTTCTTCAATTTTTCTCCTCAAATCTCCATGGGTAGACATAATTTCTCTCAATTTCGCAAATGTACGCATAATCTGGATATTTACTTGTACCGCACGAGGACTTGTAAGGACACTTGATAACATGGCGATACCCTGTTCTGTAAAAACATAAGGCAATGATCCACCAAAATGCTTTCTCGATGGTATCACATTTTGTGATACCATGAGTTGAACCTCATCATCGGTTAGAGAAAACATGAAATCTTTGGGAAAACGATCAAGATTTCTTTTTATCTGTTGACGGAGGACTATGGGTTTAACTTCATAGAGAGCGGCAATATCCTTATCCAGCATGACTTTCCGATCCCTCATCAACATGATTTTACGCTGAATCACCTCCTCGGGAATAATATTTATATTAGTCATAATTTAATATATTACGAATTATTTAATAATAGAACATATTTTCTAAAATAACCAAAAAACTGGAAGAGAGATTTACACTCTCATTACCCCTGCATCTATTCATGACCTACCTCCACCATGAAAGCATAAGAGGGCGTTTTACCTTAGCGCTAGTACTAAACTATTCCAGTTTTCTAGTTACTTCGTTGGGTACATTTTACTACATTTTTTTGTTTGTCACTATTGACTGAGGCCATGTTTTATTTCCTAAAGTGAGTTGGCGACAAAATGTCACCGACTGTACCCACCACATTTGCAAAAAATACTTTACTCGAAGCAACCCACTTTAACTATCCCGAAGGAAGTGCGAACTTCGCACGTATCATTAAGCGGATTGTTTCCAATAAAGTACCTCAAGAGAATTATAGCAGAAAGGTAAGAGGAAGGTAAGAGGAAAAGAAAATAGAAACAGTGGAAAAACCCAGAAAGTTGTGCGCGTCTTCGTGCTATAATATCCCCAATGCTCATCGAAGATTCACAGCTCAATAAATTTATCATTGATTCGAATCTCGTCTCCCGCGCTGATTTCGACGCTGCTCTCAAAGAATCAGAGAAAAAAGGAAAAAGAATCGGGGAAGTCCTCGTTAATTCGGGAAAGATCACCGAGGACAATCTCCGACGTATGCAGGCCTATGTGCTCGGCATTCCCTTTGTCGATCTCAAGAGTCGCAAAATCCCTTTTGAAACCCTCTCGCTCATCCCCGAGCCAGTCGCGCGAACGCACAACATCATCGCTTTTAAAAAAACTGACACTACGCTTGAGGTCGCCATGCTCGATGTCAACGACCTCTCGGCTATTGATTTCATAAAAAAGAAAGTAAATCTGAAAATTTTGCCCCGCCTGACCGACGCGGACTCCATAAAAGAATCCATTATTCAATATCAGAAGAGTCTCAAGGCCGAGTTCGGCGACCTTATTCAAAAAGAATCAGCAACGCTCAGGACTATCGCAGAAGAAGCTGGCCTTAAAAATGGCAATCCTGTATCAGAAAAAGAGCTCAAGAAAATCGCCGAGGATATACCCGTCGTGCGTATCGTCGATACGCTCCTCAAGCACGCCGTCATCCAGAATGCGTCGGACATACATATAGAACCGCAGGAAGGAGAGCTCCTCGTCCGTTACCGCATCGACGGACTCCTCCATGACGCCATGGTCCTGCCAAAGAACGCCGAGCCGTCCATCACTGCTCGTATCAAAGTCCTCTCGAATCTCAAGCTCGACGAGAAGCGTCTGCCCCAGGACGGACGATTCAAGGTTGACATGAATGGCGAAAAAGTTTCCTTCCGCGTTTCCATTTTACCGACCTACTATGGAGAAAAGACCGTCATGCGTCTCCTCCGCGAGAATGTCTCAGGCTTTACCCTCGAGTACCTCTCCTTCCATGGGGAAGGGCTCGAGAGAATTCATCACGCTGTGACGCAGACGACGGGGATGATCCTCACGACCGGTCCGACAGGTTCTGGTAAAACAACGACCCTCTATACCGTCCTCGATATTCTCAATCAACCGGATGTTAACATTTCAACTATCGAAGACCCTGTCGAGTATCAGATGAAAAGGATCAATCAGACGCAGGTCAATTCCGACATCGGCTTCACCTTTGCCTCTGGACTCCGCACACTCGTCCGACAGGATCCTGATGTCATCATGGTTGGAGAGATCCGCGATAACGAAACGGCGGCTCTCGCCGTCAACGCTTCGCTCACGGGTCACCTCGTGCTCTCAACGCTCCACACGAATAGCTCCGCCGGCGCCATCCCTCGACTTCTCGATATGAAGATCGAGCCATTCCTCCTCGTCTCGACTATCAACATCATCATCGCACAGCGCCTCGTGCGTCGCTTGTCTGAAAACAAGGAAAAATATTTTCTAACGAAAGCGGAGATCACGGCACTCGGGAAAACTGTCGACCTCGACCGTGTACTCGTAGCCCTCAAAGAAGAGAAGGTTGTGAAAGGAGTTGAATCATGGGAGAAAATTCCTTTTTATAAAGCAGTTGCGGGGAAGGATGATGATGGCTACAAGAGTCGCGTCGGTATTCATGAGGTTCTGAAGGTCACGCAGAGTATAAAGGAGCTCATCATCAAGGGCGAGACCTCCGGCGTCATCGAGGCGCAGGCAAAGAAAGAGGGAATGCTCACGATGCTCGAGGACGGAATATTCAAAGCGGTGCAAGGGATGACGACCATCGAGGAGGTTTTGAGGGTTATTTCTGAATAATTATTTATGGCACATTTTATTTTTAAGGCGAAAAAGGGAGGGGAGATCGTCAAGGGCGAGCAAGATGCCAAGGATCGCTTTGAGCTCTATAAAATTCTCAAAGAATCCGGTGAAGAAGTTATTTCCATGGAGGAAAAGAAAAAAATATACCTCTTTAAAAATATCTCCCTACCTTTTTTTAATTCCATAAAGACTCATCAGAAAATCAACTTTTCCCGCAGTCTCGGGACAATGATCAAGGCAGGACTCTCGATGTCGCAGGCTCTCTCCGTCATGGAAAAACAGGGGACGAACAAGGCCGTCAAGAAAATAATTGCCACACTCAACGAAGAAATACGAAAAGGAAAGACTCTTTCGGAAGCTATGGGCTCATTTAAAAATATGTTTTCACCCCTCATGATTGCTATGGTAGCGTCCGGAGAGCAGAGCGGGGGGTTGAGTGAAGCCTTGAGAATCGTCACTCTGCAGATGGAGAAGAGCTACCTTTTGCAAAAGAGGATTCGTGGGGCATTGATGTATCCGAGCGTTATTTTTCTCGCAATGATAATCATCGCCATTGTTCTCCTTACTTATGTCGTGCCAACGCTGACCAAGACTTTCACCGAGCTCCATGTCGCTCTTCCCGCGTCGACGAGATTTGTTTTATGGATAAGCGAGATGCTTCAAAATGACCTACTGACGTTTCTGGGCGTCGTCATACTCCTCGCCGGGGCTATCTACGCGTGGGCAAAAAAACCCGGTGGAAAGAAATTTCTTCACGCAGTGACCCTCAGAATTCCACTCATAGGCAACCTCATACAGGAAGTCAACGTTGCCCGCACCGCCCGCACCCTCTCCTCCCTCATCGGCGCCGGCGTCGACGTCCTCGAGTCTTTGCGCATCACCGGCGACATCGTCCAGAACGTGCATTACAAAGCGGTGATTGCCGAAGCCCACAACTCTGTCGAAAAAGGTGAGCCTCTTTCAAAAGTCTTTTCTGAACATGCCAAACTCTACCCTGTATTCCTGAGCGAAATGATCAATGTTGGAGAAGAAACCGGGAAGATCGGTGAAATGATGATCGGCGTTGCTGTCTACTACGAAGAAGATGTCGATCAAAGGACAAAGGATATGTCGACCGTCATCGAACCATTCCTTATGATCGCCATTGGCGCAGCGGTTGGATTCTTTGCAATTGCCATGATTTCTCCGATGTATTCGCTTGTCAATACGGTATAAAAACACTATGAAAAAAGGTTTTACTCTCATTGAGATTCTTGTCGGAACTGCGGTGTTCCTCGTCATCGCGACTGCCGTCTACCAGGCCTACACCGGTCTCTTCCTCCTTATCAGTGCCAATCAGTATAAAATTATGGCGCTCAACCTGGCAAACGAGCAGTTCGAGATCGCTCGCAATCTGGCCTATTCCGATGTCGGTGAAGTATCTGGTATTCCGGCAGGAAAGATACCTCATACGCAAACTCTTGTCCGCGGTGGAATTTCTTTCCTTGTTACGACGACTGTCCGCAATGTGGATCTGCCTTTCGACGGAACTATTGGTGGATCTCCCGATGATCTCTCGCCTGCTGACAACAAGCTCGTCGAAGTTCAGATTGACTGTGCGACATGCAAAAGCTTCACTCCCATTACTCTGACTACGACTATCGCTCCGAAAAATCTCGAGACTGCTTCTACGAACGGCGCCCTCTTCGTCCGTGTATTCGACGCCAACGGTCAACCACTTCCTGGCGCCAGTGTCCATATTGTCAATACGACAATCACTCCGAATATTATCATTGACGATGTGACTGATGTGAATGGCATGCTTCAGATCATTGATGTTCCGCCGGGGATTAATGCGTACAATATAACCGTGTCAAAGTCAGGCTATTCGACAGCAAAGACATATCCTCAAGGTGGCGTGGGAAATCCAAATCCAACTCAGCCGGACGCCACTGTCATCATTCAGCAGGTGACACAAATCAGCTTCTCTATTGATAGGATAAGCACATTCTCCTTCTCGAGTGTCAGTCCAACGTGCGTTGCGGTTGGAAATATTGATTTCACCCTTGTTGGGGCAAAAAATATCGGGACAAGTGTACCGAAGTATTCTCAAAATCTCGCAACAAATGGAAGTGGACAGTATACGAATAGTTCAATGGAATGGGATTCATATACTGTCGGAGGAATTGATTCAACCTACGATATTGTCGGAGTCAATCCTCTGAATGCCATTCCTCTCAATCCGAATAGCGCGCAGAATGTCGATCTGATCGTTGTGCCAAAGAATCCAAAAAGTCTTCTCGTGACGGTCAAAGACAGTAGCACTGGGTTACCAGTTACCAATGCAACTGTCGTCGCGACAAGTACGAGCGGATATTTTTTGACACAGACGACTGATAGGGGGTATATCAACCAGACTGATTGGTCAGGAGGAGAGGGGCAGGAAGCGTATACAGATATCACCAAGTATTTTTCAGATGATGGAAATATCGATACCAACAATCCGATGGGTGGTCTGGTGCTCAAGAATGTTTTCGGTCTCTATAACACGAACGGAGTTATTACTACTTCGACGATAGATACCGGATCAGCAAGCAATTTTGGCAATTTTGTCTGGTCACCGACCGACCAACCTCCCGCTACGGGCGCAGATAGTGTGAAATTCCAGATGGCTACGAGCGCGTCGTCGACGGATGCGGTCTGGACTTATACTGGACCAGACGGAACGGGTTCAACCTACTATACTCTCGCAAACTCTGCCATCAACGCTCTTCATAATGGTGACCGCTATGTCCGCTACAAAGCTTTTCTTTCAACCGCTTCTTCAACATTCACTCCGAATCTTTCTGATATTGCCTTCACCTACACCTCCTCGTGTACACCGCCAGGTCAAGTCGTGTTTTCCGGCTTGTCGAGTGAGACGTACACAGTTTCCGTTTCTAAAGTAGGGTATAATATTACAGAGGTTACCGTACCCATCTCGAATGATTGGACAGAAGTAATTGTAACCCTCTCGCCAGAGTAAATGAAGAAAGATTATACCTACGCACCACATACCCATGGATTTACGCTCATCGAGATACTCGTTGCCGTGGCCATTCTCGGGGTCATTCTTGTGGTAGTTTCTCAATTTCAAGTCAATGTTCTTCAATATAATAAATCGTCCAACGACTCTCTCCAGAGTAGCCAGGACGCACAGTCGATCCTCCGCACCATTGTGAAAGAACTCCGCTCTACTAAACCAGGAAATAATGGTTCGTATCCCATCGCCCAAGCGGACACAAGCAGTCTCACATTCTATAGCGATATAGATGCCGACGGGCTTCAGGAACAGATACGTTATTTTCTCTCAACAACAACGCTTAAAAAGGGAATGATTAAGCCAAGTGGCAGTCCTCTTTCCTATAATTCTGCTCAAGAAACTCTTTCTACCCTCGCTCTCAATCTTAAAAATTCAACTTCGACGGCTCTATTCGAATATTACGATACTACGTATACTGGAACTTCCTCGCCGCTTGCGCAGCCTGTCACTGTCGCATCTATCCGCCTTATCAAAGTCAATCTTCTTATCGATGCTGATCCAAACCGTTCCCCTATCCCTCGACTCTATACTTCCCAAGTTATGTTGAGAAACCTCAAAGATAATTTATGAAAAAGGCAAAAATGATGCATATAAAAAATGATAGAAGTTTTCGGAGAGGTCTCATTCTCGTAAATGTTCTTGTCTTTGCGGTGATTGCCATTACTGTGACGACCGCCCTAACAAATTGGGCAGCAACGACACTCAAGAGTGCGCGACAACTGACCTCGCGCGAACAAGCCCTACAGGCCGCCGAAGCAGGAATCGACTATTACCGATGGCACCTAGCCCATGCGCGTAACGACTTTACCGATGGTGTCGCAACCACCACTACAGGACCTTTTGTTCATGATTTCAAAGATAAAGATGGGAATATTATCGGGCAATTTGCTCTGACTATTACTCCACCACAGTTAGGCTCGACTATTGTTACGATAAAATCAAAAGGCACTGTCACTGCCGATCCTGCCGTCTCACGAACTGTCAAAGTTACGCTCGGGATTCCTTCACTTGCAAAATATTCAGTCGTGGCAAATGATTTTATGCGTTTCGGAGCAGGGACAGAAGTTTTTGGTTTACTCCACTCCAATAACGGAATTCATTTTGACGGTTTGGCGCACAATCTGGTGACGAGTGTCAAAGATAAGTTTATCGATCCCGACTACCCTAATAATGGGCAAGGTCAAGAATGGGATCAGTTCGGTGTGTACACATCGGTGAGCCCCAGCGAACTCAATCAGGATACTACTCCTCCCGCCACCGTGCCAAACCGTCCTGATGTTTTCATGGCAGGCAGACAGTTTCCTGTGCCAGCGGTAGACTTTGTAGGCATGACAACAGACCTTTCGACCATAAAAACTGCGGCTCAGGCTAGTAGTCGATATTTCGCCGCGTCAGGCGGGGTAGGCTATCATGTTGTTTTAAAAACAAACGATACCTTTGATCTCTACAAAGTAACCTCTCTTGCAAACACATCAACATCTTGTTCAAATGAGGGAGCTTTCCAGGGAAGCGGGTGGGGAG
>CAYGGI010000008.1:0-18041 GCA_964349525.1 uncultured Candidatus Saccharibacteria bacterium | reverse complement strand
ACCTAATTCCATACTATACTATGTAACATATGATAAACGAATACCGCAACAAAATAGTTTCTTTTTATAAAAGTAAAAAGAGGATGCCGAGCTACAAGGAGATCATGGATCTCGTCGGCTTCAAGTCTAAAAATGCGGTCTACAAGCTTGTGAACAAGCTGGTTGCGGAGAAAGTTGTTTCAAAGGATAGCCAGGGTCGTCTGACGCCCCTCAAGCTCATGGGGGAAGTCCCTCTCCTTGGTCTCGTCGAAGCCGGAATACCCTCCGTCGCAGACGAGTCAGTTCTCGACACAATGAGTTTCGATGATTACCTCATCGGCGATCCGAGCAAAACCTATGTGCTCGAGGTCAAAGGGGACTCGATGATAGAAGAGGGAATTCATGAGGGCGACCTCGTCGTCGTGGAGAGAAAGAGTGAGCCGAAGGACGGCGATATCGTCATCGCCGAGGTGGATGGTGGCTGGACGATGAAGTTTCTCCGTAAAAAAGTCGGCAAGCCCGTCTACCTCGAGCCGGCAAACAAGAACTACAAGCCCATTTATCCCGAGCACGATCTCCGCGTCGCGGCAGTTGTAAAAGGGGTTATTAGGAAGTACTAGAGCCCTAAACTTTTAAGAAAAATAGAAAGCTCCTCATCTTTAATTTCCCTCCGCTCATTCGCCTTCATACTTTTCAATTCAATATTCAATATTTTCGTCCGCGTCAATGATTCAATTTCCGCGAAATAGGTCGAACACAAGTGGCGAATTGTATTTCCTGTATCAGTCACCCGCAGAGTAAAAACTTTTTCATTTCTGATTATAATGCTGACGCCCTCATTCTGCTCCATCTTTTCTTTGAAATTCGGTCGGAGATCACCGAGTGTTTTAATTAAATACTCCTTCATATGCTTGTGAAGGGGATTCGTGAGGCGATCGACGATACGGCGATCGTTCGTAACGATAACGAGTCCCTCAGCCTGTGTGTCGAGGGAGAGAACGGGAAAAAACTCTTTTGATTCAGAAATCTTCTCTGTGGCAACTCCGCGAGGTTTGTGGAATGCATAGTAGAGATAGTCCTCCGCCTTTTTGTTATTCCTGACCTCCACCGTATCCGTCGCGTTGACCTTGTCACCGAGCACGGCGACTTTGCCATTGATCGTCACCCATCTCTTCTTAATGATCTCGTCGGCACCGCGGCGCGTAGAATATCCCTTGTGGGCGAGGTATTTGTTGATGCGCATGGGAAAGAGGGGTAAAAGGGAAGGGTTTTGTGTTGTTTTCTTTGCCAACTTCATGATTTTCTGACTATACCACAGAAATCAAAGTTGTGATAATATCTATCTACACATACATATGCTCGACATCAAATTCATCCGTGAGAACAAGGACATCGTTGCCCTCGGTGCAAAGAAAAAGCACGTCAAGTTCGACGTGGAAGAACTCCTAACTATAGATGACGAACGCAAGGAGCTTCTCGGCTCCATCGAGAAGAAGCGTGCCGAACAGAACGCCGTCAGTGAAAAGATTACAAAGGCTTCCGATGCCGAACGCGCTACATATATAGAGTCAATGAAGCATGTTAAAAGTGGTCTGCAGGAAGAAGAGGAAAAGCTCAAGGAAGTCATGAAGAAGTGGCAGGGGCTCATGCTCCAAGTGCCGAACGTTCCCGATATGTCGGTGCCAGATGGCGATAGCGATGCGGATAACAAGGAAATAAAAGCATGGGGGGAAAAAACGACGTTTGCTTTTGAACCAAAAGACCACATCGAACTCATGATCAAGCTCGGCATGGCGGACTTTGAGCGAGGGACGAAAGTTCATGGCTTCCGCGGATACTTTCTCATGGGCGACGGGGCCCGACTCTCTTTTGCCATCTGGCAGTACGCGATGGATTTCTTTGCAGGAAAAAATGGCAAGAATTTTGTTCCCATCATGGCACCCGCCATCGTTAGGAAAATGGCGCTCTATGGAACGGGACATCTCCCCGGCGATGTCGAGGATTTCTATATGACCCAGGATGGCGATGCACTCTCCGGCACGGCCGAAGTTCCGCTCATGTCGTTCCATGGCGACGAGACTTTTGAATTAAAAGATTTGCCGAAGCGTTACCTCGGATTTTCTCCCTGTTACCGTCGCGAGGCCGGCGCGCATAGCAAGGATGTCAAAGGCCTCATCCGCGTCCATGAGTTCTATAAATTCGAACAGCTCATCCTCTGCGAAGCCAATCACGAAACCTCCGTCAATTTTCATGAAGAGATAAATAGGAACACGGAGGAATTCATCGAATCTCTCGGCATTCCGTATCATACGGTCATCAACTGCGGCGGAGATCTTGGTCTTGGACAAGTGAAGAAATACGACATCGAACTCTGGGTACCGAAAGAGGGAAAGTACCGAGAAATTTCTTCGGCCTCATATTTTCACGATTTCCAGACGCGCCGTCTCAACATTCGCTACCGTGATCCCGAAGGCAAGCTCCGCTATGCGCATTCGCTCAACTGTACAGCCGTTCCTTCGCCCCGCATCCTCGTTTCCCTCGTCGAAAATTTCCAGCAGGCCGATGGTTCGATAAAAATTCCCGATGTTCTCGTAAAATACATGGGCAAAGATGTCATCGCTTAAGACTTCACGCGCGCTCCATTCGCCGAAATACGTTCAAAGGAAGCGGAAGAGATTGTTCGTCACCGTTTTCCTTTTTATCCTGTGCATCGTGACGATTTCTGTGTCCATCATACTTCTTCTGCGATCTCCTTTCTTTAAAATTGACCGGATCATTGTCAACGGATCGCCGACGTTACCATTGGAAAAAATACAGCAGGAAGCTCTCTCGCTCCTCGACAAAGACTCGGAAGATATTAAAAAAACCCTTCTCGAAGATTTCAAAGAAATTGAGACAGTTTCCATCAGGCGTAGTGGCTTGCGGACATTGACCCTGAATCTCGAAGAGCGACTGCCCGCCGCTGTGGTCTGCCTTGGCTTCCGTGACGAAGATCTTCCCTCATCGGATTGTTATACAAGCGACAAACATGGATATATTTTTATGTCTGCTACGACAACCGATTCCTCCACACGCTACTATCTTCCTACTGACAAGGGCGACAATCCTCTCGGCACGACATTTATCATTGAAAAGCGTTTCCAGGAACTCGAACGTTTCGTAGTCGGCTCTCGCAAGGGCGGACTCTCCCCACTCGGTGTTCTCATTGGTGAGGATGGTGATTACGAAATGTATATGAAGAACAAAAAAGGAAACTCTGAAGTTACCGTTTATTTTGACGATAAGGCTCCTTTCGACAACACACTTTCCAACCTCCTGACGTTTTGGCAGAATTCTCTTGCCTCAACGACGATCGCCTTCGACTATATCAACCTCCGCTTCGGCAATACTGTCTATTATTCAACTCAATAGGTTCGAGGTACAATAGGGGGTAATGCACCATAATAAAAGAACACGAACAAGGTCGGGGTCACAATTTTTCATCTCTATTTTTTCGGCGCTCATTGTCGGAGTCGGGCTTGCCTATGGGGGGATATTCGCCTCTCAAATAGCTTCGCGTCCCGTTGCCGCTCACAATGAATCCCTTTCTCTTTCTGCCTTCACCGAAATTTCTGAAGAAATATCTCACGAAGAAGACGAGGAAGACCCGACGTTCATTTCCCGATTTTCCCGTGGACTGATGTATTCGGCTGAAGAAAGTGTAGAATCCGAAGGGGAGTCTCTGACCTCTGTCACCAACCCGAGCGTCTCGGCACTTGCCTACAGTGTACAGAGTCTCGATAAGGGCAATGTCTTGGTTGAAAAAGATGCCGATCGTCTCCTGCCGATCGCCTCGGTCACGAAGCTCATCACAGCGGTTGTCGCTAAAAAGCTTCTGGACGAAGACACGATGATCAAGATCACTTCGCGCATGCTCTCGACCGAAGGGAATACGGGAAAATTACGCATAGGTGAGAAATTCAAGGTGAAAGAAATTCTCTACCCGCTCCTCATGGTCTCAAGCAATGATGCCGCCGAAGCTCTCGCGCAGTCGTACGACGCGACTCACGGTACGGGGAAATTTGTCAAAGAAATGAATGCCTGGGCAAGCTCAATCGGCGCCTACCGTACCTATTTCCGCGATCCTTCCGGTTTGTCGGCGCACAATGTTTCGACTGCTCACGACATTTCCCTCATCGCACAATGGATTCGTGACAACGAGCCAGATATTTTTGACATTACGTTGACAAAATCGAAAAGTATCCGCACTCGTACATGGAATAACCCGACGCATTTCTTAAATCTTTCCTCCTACGATGGGGGTAAAAATGGATACACTATCGAAGCCAAGCTCACGAGTGTCTCCCTCTTCTCTTTTGGTTCGCCGAAGAGGTACTACTCTGTCGTGATTCTCGGTAGTACGCGGAGGGATGCTGATACATTGGCTGTGCTCAACAAGGCTTTGAAATAATGTCAAATTGAGATAGTATCAGGTCATGGAGAATTTTTGGAAAAAACTACCCAAACCCGTAATGGTCCTCGCGCCGATGGCAAATGTCACCGACGCGGCATTTCGCCGTGTCATTGCGAAGTATGGCAAGCCCGATGTCATGTGGACGGAATTCGTCTCGGCCGACGGGCTTATGTCTCCGGGACGGGAAGTGCTTCTTCGTGATTTTGACTATACCGAAGCCGAACGCCCGATTGTCGCGCAACTTTTCACCGGACATGCGGATAAAATGAGGGAGGCTTCTGCGCTCGCTGCACGACTCGGATTCGATGGAATAGATATCAACATGGGTTGTCCTGATCGTGCAGTAGAAAAACAGGGTGGTGGGGCGGGGATGATAAAGGATAAAGAAAATGCGCTCGCGGTGCTCGAGGCTGCCCGTGCAGGAGCTCCAACTTTACCTATCTCAATAAAAACGAGAATCGGATATAATAAAAATGAAATAGATACCTGGATCCGTTTTCTTCTAGAGCAGAAATTGCCCGCTCTGACCGTTCACCTCCGTACGCGCAAGGAAATGTCCGATGTTCCAGCACACTGGGAGCTCATGTCGGAGATTATCAGGTTGCGAAACGAGATCAGTCCCGAGACGCTCATTCTCGGTAACGGCGATGTGCTCTCGACTGAAGACGGAAAAATAAAAGTAATAGAAACCGGCTGCGACGGTGTTATGATCGGGCGGGGGATTTTCGGAAATCCGTGGTGCTTTTCGGATCGGTCGAGCGACAAAATTTCTATTAAAGAAAAACTCGAAGTCCTCGTTGAGCATACGCATCTTTTTGAAAAATTACTCGGGGATATAAAAAGTTTTGCAATTATGAAAAAACACTTCAAGGCCTATATTTCTGGCTGGGACGGGGCAAAGGAATTGCGGGTGCGACTGATGGAGACAAATAGTGCGGACGAAGTTGACAAGATTATTAAAGAATATCTCACTCGATAATTTATGCTACAATTCCCTCATGAAATCCCCAGAAAAATCACCTGAAACTTCCACAGTCCTCTACCGCAAGCATCGACCACAAGCCTGGGCTGATGTCATCGGCCAGGAACACATCGTGAGCGTCCTCGAAGGCTCGATCGAGCTCAAGCGACTTTCCCACGCCTACCTCTTTGCCGGCTCGCGTGGGACAGGCAAGACGACCGTAGCGAGAATTTTTGCCCGAGCTATGGGCGTTTCCGAGAATGATATGTACGAGATCGATGCGGCCTCGAACCGCGGCATCGACGACATCCGCGAGATCCGCGACGGGGTCAATGTCCTGCCCTTCGAGTCGCCGTACAAAGTCTACATCATCGACGAGGTCCACATGCTCACGAAAGAAGCCTTCAACGCACTTTTGAAAACTCTCGAAGAGCCACCTCCGCATGCCATTTTCATCCTCGCCACCACCGAGACTGACAAGATTCCCGAGACGGTCCTCTCTCGTTGCCAGATTTTTACGTTTAAGAAGCCGGGGAGGGAAATATTGAAACAGCTCGTAGTAAAGGTTGCAAAGAAAGAAGGCTACGTTCTCGAAGCTGGCGCAGCGGATCTCGTAGCGTTGCTCGGCGACGGGTCTTTCCGCGACACTCTCGGAATACTACAGAAAGTCGTCAGCTCGTCGGAAGATAAAAAGATTTCCGTTGGTGAAGTTGAGAAAATCACCGGAGCGCCGAAGGGGAGTCTCGTCAATGATTTTATCTCAGCGCTTGCTCGAGGAAAAGAAGGGAAAGAAAAAGCCCTTGCAATTCTCGGCAAGGTCAGTGAAGGTGGCATTGCCATGAAGACCTTTGCCGCCCTCGTCCTCGAAAAAGTCCGTCTCGTTCTTCTTTTAAAAAACGCACCGGGGATGGCCAAAGAATTGCAGGAAAATGTCTCGGGGGAGGATTGGAAGGTGATCGAGAGTATTGCGGGCGGTCAAGGTATCGCGCCACCGGTACTGGTTGAACTCCTCAAGGCTTATGATGTAATTGGTAGGTCGTATATAGAAGCGTTGCCGATGGAATTGGCGGTGATTGCGATTTGTGAGAAGTAGGGGGATAGTATAAAATTACTAATTTTAAGTATTAGACAATAAAAACTGCCCTTACCGCAAGGGGCTTTTTTGTTGCGTAACTCAAATTTTATCGATATTTTATTTTTATTTTATCGAAACTTTATCTCGGTTTGCTAAGGTTGACGGATGCTTGAAGAAAATTGGAAAGAATTTGTAGAGAAAAAGCACCAAGAATATAAGAAGATTGGATGTGTCGAATGTCCGGCTTTTGGCAATGAGAAAATCTATTTTAATAGACACGGGTTCAATCACCTCTTGCGAAAGGAAGGAATACCACGCTCTCGCTATGAACAACACCGCCGAACCGCTCTTCTGCCGTATGCTGTCAAAATTTTGAGTGATGCCACACGATCCATTACTTACTCTACAAATATAGAAGAAAATTGTCTTGCTCAGTTCTGGACTTTTCATTCGACTATAGATTCCAAGAAGATAAAAATTGTCGTTCGTCAGCTCGGCACTGGTAGAAAACATTTCTTCAGTATCTACGATAAGCCCTAAAGCGCAAAAGACCCCGAAGGGTCTTTCCATAGTGTTCGACATCAACAATCTGTCGATAGCATGACCTGGGCGCTACTCCATCACACACGAACAGTATTGCTCATATCCTACCAAGGCTCGATTTTCCTGTCAAACTTGAATAAACCTCATTTTTAAGGTATTTTAGTAATGAGTGGTTAAAGATATTGCGGGATCGTATAATGGTAGTACAGCGGCCTTTGAAGCCGTGAATCTTGGTTCGATTCCAAGTCCCGCAGCAAAAATATGAAACTCGAACGACTCTATGCAACAAGCTTCGCGAAAGTTTATCCTTATTACATCGCGAAGGTGGAGAAAAAAGGCCGTACAAAAGCCGAGCTTGATGAACTTATCCGTTGGTTGACAGGATATACACAGAAGCAATTCGAAAAGCACTTGGAAAAAGGAACAACCTTTGAAGACTTCTATACAACTCCTAAAATGAATCCAAAGCGAAAGTTGATAAAGGGTGTGATTTGCGGGGTTCGAATAGAAGAAATTAAGGATCCAATCATGCAAGAGATCCGCTATCTGGATAAATTGGTTGATGAGCTGGCGAAGGGGAAGGCAAGGGAGAAGATTTTACGGAAGCAATAGTTTGCTGTAAGGATGTTATTTAACCCTCTAGTTTACCCTCTATAAATACAGCCTTTTGTTCCGTGTAATTCGCAAGTCGATACCAATGAATGGTAAATGTTACAACCAACATTGCACCCCTTTCAATTTTCATTATTGGCGGCATAGAATGTTCACTTTTTTCATTAGCTACTTCAATTATCTTTTCTACTATCGCAGGTGATTGTTCAGCGACTGTGGCTGTTCCCTGAAGTTGCAATGATTTTAAATTATCAGGGCTCGTTATGGACATACCAATATGGGGATGAGAGATGATATTACGGAGTTTCCTGCCGTCTCTATGAGAAGCAAAATATATCTTAAAACTATCGTCAGTTACAAAATATATGGGGAGCACATAGGGATAGTCATTTTCACTTGAAATAGTCGCTATGGTTGCGAGATTGTGGAGAGAAACAAATGCTTGAACTTCGTCGGGTAATTTTTTCATGACTCTATAGTACCACTATTTTTTATGAAGTAATAGTGCTATACTCTCCCCATGCATCTATATAAAACACCACGAAAGGCTTCTCGATCAAAAAAGACCAGCAAACGCCTCGCCATAAAGAAAGCGCGACTGGCGAAGAAGGTAGGAAGGGATAAGAGAAAGGGGTAGCCATGGAATCCACAGAAAAAGTAGAAAAACTTACCAAGGAGAACCTCGCGACCGGTATCAAGGTTCTCTGGAAGTACATCAGCCAGTATCGGCACGAGATCATCACCCTGAGCATCATGGGGATTTTTTCGGCGATTGGGAACGGTATCGTGCCGTACATCGTCGGTACCTTTTTCGACGCCATAACGAATCATGGAGCCGTGACGATGCTCCTCACTGTCTGGGCTGTCATCCAGCTCGTGACCTACATCCTCGACTGGCGAATCAATATATTGAGCGAGAAATTTTCCAATGTCATCTGGCTCGACTATTTGAGCAAGGGTTTCGGCTACCTTTTACTCCTTCCAATTTCCTTTCACAAGACTCATAAGATCGGGGAGATCAGCAACAAGATAAATGTCGCGGCAAGCGCCCTCGAGACAATCGCCGGTCGTATCGTTATTGACCTTTCTCCGCAAATCTTGAGCATTGTCATCGCCTTCGTTGTCACTTTCTACCTCCAACCCCTTCTCGCCTTGGTCCTGTTGGTCGGAGTAGTTGTCTACCTTTTTATCTTTTCTACAAAAATACAACATACGAGCGCGTATCAAAAAGAATACTGGGATGCTCTCAACTTTATCTGGGGTGAATCATATGATGTTGTTGGTAATACCATCGCGATCAAGCAAGCTACATCTGAAGAATATGAAAGAAACAAAATGTCGACAAAGATGAAAAGTGCCGTGCCGCTCTGGATGCGCCTCACAAAGCTCTGGGGAAGTCTAACACTCTACCAGCGTATGACAATTCTCATTACGCAGATTATCATCTTCGTCGTCTCGGTTTCGAACATTCAGCATGGCACGATGACGATCGGTGAGCTCATCGCCTTCAACACCTACGCGGCCATGGTCTTTGGCCCCTTTATTGTCATCGCTCGCAACTGGCAGACCATCCAGAACGGCATCGTTAATATTCAGGAGACGGAAAAGATATTGCAAGTCACGCCGGAGCTCTATGATGGCAAGGACGCCATACAGCTCACGCTCAAGGGTGACATCGAATTTAAAAATGTCTTCTTTCAATACGAAGAGGGCAAGCAGGTGCTCGAAAATATTTCTTTTTCTGTGAAAGGCGGGCAAGTCGTGGCTCTCGTCGGCGAGTCCGGCGTGGGAAAGAGTACACTCATTGATCTCGTCTCCGCCTACCATTTCGCTTCGAAAGGCGAGGTGCTCATTGATGGACATGATATACGGAAAGTGCACCTCAGGAAGCTTCGCCAGCAGATCGCCGTCGTGCCGCAGGAAGTCGTGCTCTTCAACGACACGATCAAGATGAATATTAAATATGGAAATTTCAGCGCGACCGATGAAGAAATCCGCCAAGCGGCTGTGAAGGCTCACGCCCTCGACTTTATCGAAAAGTTCCCGCAGAAATGGGATCAGATCGTCGGCGAGCGTGGAGTCAAACTCTCAGTTGGGCAGAAACAGCGTGTGGCCATAGCCCGGGCAATTCTCCGCAATCCGCGCATTCTCGTTCTCGACGAGCCGACCTCAGCCCTCGATGCTGGATCGGAGAAGATCATCACCGAGTCGCTCGACCTCCTCATGCAGGGCAAGACGACTTTCATCATCGCCCATCGCTTGAGCACTGTCCGCAAGGCCGACATCATTCTCGTGTTTAAAGAAGGGAAGATCATCGAGTCAGGAACGCATCAGGAATTGCTCACGATCGGAGGTGGGGAGTATCGTAGACTGTATGAACTGCAGATTGGGTTGCATGGGTAGGGGGGGGTGGTGAGTACCTGCTTTACTCAAAAATACTCACGAGATACTCATCGATTTTTCGCTGATCGAGATCGTAGAAATTTTTATTCTGATTGTGGAGATCCGTCGCTAGCTTTATACCGACATAGCGCCAGTGCCACGGCTCGTATTGATAGTATTGATTGTCTTTCGGATATGAAAGGATAAAGCCGTAACGGTAGGCGTTCGCGAGGAGCCATGTGTAGGCGGGAGTTTTCTCGAAACCTTCGAGATCCCCACCAATACCCGTCGTCAAGAAGTCGAGAGTCGTGCCGAGCTGGTGTTCCGAGTATCCCTGATCGGCGGAAAACTGGTTTGCCGTACCCGCGCCGTAGGTGATGCGATAGTCGCTCTTGAGATTCTTCTGTTCGGCGAATGATCGGTAGCCAGAGGAGACGAAAAGGTCGATGTTAGATTTCTTTGCATCATCGATGAGGGTCTGGAGATGTGGCCAGACATCGGCGTGGATGGAAATGGCTTTCTTGTCAGAAAATTTGTAAGCATCGGGAATCTCGGCCGTGCGCGCCGGCGCGTAATTTTCACTTAAAAAGAAGACTTTTGAATACTTTGCAAGGAGCTGCGGATCGGTCTTGCTCAGTTTCTGGAGAGTATTGATAGTGCCGGTAACGCTCCCGACCTGTTGCTGAAGTCGCTGTTCGATAGCTCCCACATTTTGCGTTTGTTGGGTAAGACCTGTAGCGAGAGTTGTTTGAGTGTCTTTTATACTTGCTCGAAGCTCTTCGGTTGTGGAGGCTATTTGCGCTTCAAAAGAAGTAATGTGTTGAGAAAGAGTCGATATTTCTTTTGAAAGAGTGCGAATACGAACATATTCATAAATTCCTCCACCGAGGAGGATAGCAAAGACGACCACGATGATGGGTAAGTAGGGTATAGGTGCATGTGGAGTAGTCTCTTTTTTATACATAAGCTCAGTATACTATAATTTTGAAGATAATTATACTGATGGTATAATTATATTATTATAAATTAATACACAAAATATGACTCATGTACATCCTCATAAATTGGGTTTGGTGCTCGGAATAATTGCCGGTGGTGCACATTTAGTTTTGGCATTCCTTATTCTTGTCGGTTGGGCTCAGCCTCTTTTTAGCTTTATTTTTTGGTTGCATATGATTGAACCTACATATGTATTTAAAGCTTTTTCATGGACGACAGCTATCAGCCTCGTCTTCGTTACTTCGATTATAGGATACATAGTAGGGCGAATCATTGGAATGATTTGGAATAAGGTGGGAGGAGTATATATAATAGAAAAGCCGTAGTACCCGAAAGTACTGGCGGCTTTGGAAAATATATGAAGTCACAGCCCTGAGCCGGTGATGCGGGATTTGTTTAAAGAGTTAAAGTTACTATAATAAACCCATGAAAATAACCTTATGTGGCAGTATGGTATTCTATGAACACATGGAATCTGTCAGGGATGAATTAATAAAATGCGGTCATGAAGTAAAAATTCCTGAATTAGTTATGGAAGCCCTTGCCGAGTTTGGAGGCGGTAAGAAGGTGTATTTTGGAAAGTATATTGAGGAGAATGGCAAAGGCAATAACCGGCAAGCGCATATTCGGCGCAAGGGTGTTCACACGGGTTCTTTTTTGGTCATGTCTCTAGTATAGTCTTTTGCTTGTCTTTATACAATAAAGGGGTAGTATTCCGTATGGATGGAAAATGAGAATTTAACCAAAGGGTCTAGAGCACATTATGAAAAATGGAATTGTAGTTGCAATCCTCATCCGCTCGAAAGCTGGTGAAGAAATGCAGTCATTACCGGAGGTAAGAGCGATCGCAGGAGCCGGTCTCGAGGGAGATGCTTACTGTGATGGCAACGGTAGCTTCAACAAGAAAAGTGGTGTAGGAAATCGCCAGGTAACGCTCATCAACGAAAGGTTCTTCCTAGGAAGCGGGTTCTCCTTTGTGGAGAGCCGTCGTAATATTGTCGTGCGACGCTTTGAGCTTATTCGATGCATTGGCCAAGAGTTTCGGATCGGTAACGCTCTCTTCCGCGGTCGCCCGGGAAGCAAGGGATATTGTGAACCCTGCGACCGACCGAGTAATCTCTCAAAAAATGAAAGAAGTTTCGAAGAAGCCTTTGAGGATTGCGGAGGTCTGATTGTCGAAGTCATCAAGGGAGGCTTAATCCGCGTCGGCGACCAAATCATCCCTCCACCGAAGAATTACTAAAGGGTGTTAGAGGGTTGTCAGATTCACAGAAGAGCTACATTGACCCGGTGTCGAAGTAGCTTTTTCTTTTTACGAGTGAGTTATCCACAGAGTTCTCAAATTTCGATAAAATTTATGCGATTTTTGCCCTTGCGTTTACTTTCACTCCTGCCATACTTTATGTATGAGTAAAAAAGTAGTTGTAAAAGATACTTCCATCAGTTTCGTCTCCTACAGAGAAGATGATTATATTTCGTTGACGGATATTGCGAGGTATAAAAATGAGATAGAACCTCAACAAGTAATTCTTCTGTGGATTAGATCACAAAGTTCAATCGAATTTCTTGCTACATGGGAAAAGATTAACAATCTAGATTTTAAAGGTGTCGAAATCGGCACCTTTAGAAATAAGCCTGGAAATAAGGATTTTAGGTTATCAGTGGAGGAGTGGGTTGCTAAAACCAATGCGATTGGCATCTTCGCAAAACGAGGACGCTACAATGGCGGAACCTATGCACACAAGGACATTGCCTTCGAATTTGCTTCGTGGGTCAGTCCTGAATTTAAACTCTACCTCATAAAAGAGTTCCAACGCTTAAAAATAATAGAAAATGAGAGACTGGCAGGTGGCTGGAGTCTGCGACGGGAATTGGCCAAGGTGAATTATAAAATCCACACTGACGCAATCAAAGAGCACATGATTCCACCACTTCTGTCTCCACAATCTTCCAGTATAATTTACGCCACCGAAGCCGATGTTCTCAATGTTGCCTTGTTTGGTATAACCGCACAGGAATGGAGAAATCAGAATCCGCAGAAGGAAGGGAACATTAGAGATTATTCTTCAGTAGAGCAGCTTGTTGTTCTGTCGAACATGGAAAGCCTGAATGCTGAACTAATTCGTCAAGGATTATTACAGGAAGAAAGGTTGAGAAAATTAAATGAGATAGCTATTTATCAAATGAAATCTCTTTTAAAGAATAATTCAATAAAAAAACTGAAGTAGTCAGCACCCTTGCTATTTTCTTTAAAATACGGTATGGTTTTTTACGGATTCTTCCTTATTCCATAAGAGGAAGGGTTTGGTAAAACCAACATCAAACAAAAATAGGGGAACTATGCAACAGACAATCGCTCCGATTGAACATGCGGTACAGCAGTTCTTGGATAGAAAGTCCTACTCACGGGAGAGTTTCGAAAGTGAGATTGCCCTGGCAGAACAGATCACCATCACGGCTCCGGCAGGGGCGGGGAAGACGAGTCTTCTCAATGGTCTGCAGGCAAAACTTCCAACGCACATGTTTGTCAGTGCGGGAAGGGATATCATGAGACCCAAGGCAAAGGAGCTCGGCATCTCCATCGAGGAGTTCGCGAAACTCTGTGAGAACCCAGAGTGTAACTACGACAGAGAATGCGATGGTCAATTGCACCGAGCTTCGATTGCCCACCCGCGCTTGGTGGTCGAATCGCGACTCGCACACTGCGCCATTCCCAACGGTTACCATGTCAAGCTAGCCTGCTCACTCGGCTTGCGAACCTCTCGCCGCTTCATTGATCTGAGAGCCAAAGCTTCTGATATCGTGTATTCGGAAGTTTTCAATGATTTGAGGAATCGTGACTGTGGCGATGCGGCTCGTCTCACATCCCTCTACCCCGGTTGCCTGTGGGAAGAAGAGGATTATGACCTTGTTATTTCCACTGAGAGGTCAAGTCCGCAGAAAGTCGTGGAGTATGTCCTTCGAGGCTACGCTGAATGGCGTGCCTACAGCATCGAGCAGAGGCTGGCGCATTGGCAGGAACAAAGGTCTCGGCGGGAGATTGTTGTCGCCTGACCCACCTGTTCACCTACTTGTTCTTCAATTAAAATACAAGCGGTTTTCACAAAGGGTCGTCCACACGGGCGGCCTCTTTCTTTATATATCTGATAAATGAGGTATAATTTGTTTGTGGAAAAAAATAGCATAGCGATCGAAAAAATCGTCTTCGGCGGAGGATGCTTCTGGTGCACGGAGGCGGTTTTCAAGATGCTTAAAGGGGTCACCTCGGTTCTGCCTGGCTATGCTGGCGGTACGGTTGAAGATCCAACTTACGAGCAAGTCTGCAGTGGCAACACTGGTCATGCTGAATCAGTGCAGATTGCATATGACCCTTCGCTCGTCTCACTCCACTCACTTCTAACCGTTTTCTTTGGCAGTCACGATCCGACGACACGGAATCGGCAGGGTGCAGATGTCGGCACGCAGTATCGTTCTGTCATTTTCTACACTACTTCGGCACAAAAGGAGGAAATCGAGAAATTTATTGCCAGAATCAACGCTTCGAATTCTGCCGGTGCTCCCGTGGTGACAGATGTCGAGCCTCTGACTAAATTCTGGTTGGCTGAAAATTATCATCAGGACTATTTTGCAGAGAATAAAGGGAATCCGTACTGTGAGATTGTCATCAATCCAAAACTGGAAAAAGTGCAAAAGGAATTCGTGGATTTATTAGATAATAACTACAAAAGTAAATGAAGAAAAACGAGACGGAACCTCCATTTAGTGGCAAATATCTCTACGAGAAAAAAAGCGGTACATATAATTGTGTAATCTGTGGCAACCACCTATTTGCAAGTACAGCAAAGTTCGATTCTGGTACCGGCTGGCCTTCTTTTGACGAAGCTTTGCCCGATGCTGTGAAATATGATACGGATACGACATATGGGATGAAACGCACGGAGATCTCCTGCGCTCAATGCGGCTCGCATCTCGGTCATGTCTTCGACGATGGTCCTACAAAGACGGGAAAAAGGTACTGTCTTAACTCCGTCTGCCTCGATTTGGAAGAGGGAAAAAATGGTGGTAAAATGTAGGTATTATCGAGTTAATTTTTTAAACATATGGAAGTTATCATAAATTGGTGGGCAATCCTCACAACGATGATTGTAGGTATTATCCTCGGGAATCTGTGGTTCGGACCAGTCTTCGGTAAGGCATGGATGCAGACAATCGGAATAGCTATGCCGGATTGTGTCACTCCTGAGGTGAAAAAGAAAATGATGAAAGGCATGGTCTTCGTCATCATCGGATCGCTCTTGACGAACATCGCGCTTATCCATTCTATTATTTTCGCGTCAGCATATACAGGGACAGTCGGAGTGACAGCCGGACTCATGGCGGGATTCTGGAATTGGCTCGGCTTCGTAGCACCAGTCATGGTCGGCTCAGTCATCTGGGAAAATCGTCCCTGGAAATATTGGTTTATTACTGCGGGATACTACCTCGTCGTCCTCGCGATCAACGGAGTGATCCTCTCGGTGTGGAGATAGGTATGAAAATAACTTGCGGGCTAGTCATGTATCGCATAGTTGAGGGAAAACCCGAAATTTTTCTCGTGCACACGGGCGGTCCCTATCATGCAAAAAAAGATGCCGGCGCTTGGAGTTTTCCCAAAGGGTTGACGGAGGGTGATGAAGACCTCCTCGAAGCCGCGAAAAGGGAATTCAAGGAAGAAACGAGTTTTGATATTCCGTTAAACACCACGTTTATTGAATTAGGGTCGGTACAGAGACCTGATAAAATCGTGCACATGTGGGCATTCGAAGGCGACTGTGATCTGGCAAAATTGAAAAGTAATACCTGTATGGTCGAATGGCCGCCACATTCCGGCAAGCAGATCGAGATTCCCGAAGTAGATAGGGGCGGATTTTTTACCCCCACCGAAGCGAAAATTAAGCTCTACCCCTACCTCGCGCCGATTATTGATGAGTTCGAGAAAAAAGTACGGTAATGCCCTACTTTATCTACGTCCTGAAATGTTCTGATGGGACTTTATATACAGGTTCGACGAATGATTTAAAAAAGAGATTGTCTGCGCACAACACCTCGAAAGCCGCGGCAAAATATACGCGGGGTCGCCGGCCGGTCACAATAGTCTATTCAGAAAAATTGAGGACAAAAAGTCAGGCGCTTGAGAGGGAGTGGGTGATAAAGAAAATGACGAGGAAGGAGAAATTGAGATTAATTTATGGTAAAGTTAAAGTATGAAAATTAAAAAAATAGGTCACTGCTGTCTCCTTATTAAAACCAATGGGCTTACGATCCTCACTGATCCCGGCGCGTATTCCGATGGGCAGAATTCTCTCAAGGGAATTGATATTATTCTCATTACCCACGAGCACCCCGACCATCTCCACTCAGACTCCGTCAAGGAAATCATGAAAAACAATCCGCATGCCGTCATCATCACGAACTCTGGCGTTGGGAAGTTGCTCGACGAGATGGAGATTGCCTACCAGCTTCTCGAAGGTTCGGCCACAACCCAGGTCCAAGATGTCTCGATCGAAGCCTTTGATGGTAAGCATGAAGAAATATTTGAGGAATTTGGTCAGGTACAGAATACCGGTTACTTCATCGATAAGAAACTCTTTTACCCAGGCGACTCATATATCAATCCGCAGAAAAAAGTTGATGTCCTCGCGCTTCCTGTGGCGGGAGCGTGGTGTAAAGTTCCTGATGCTATCCGTTATGCGCTTGCAGTTAAACCACTTAAAGCATTTCCTGTGCATGATGGAATGATTGAGTCGGATAAATTCCGTCCATTTCACTTCGTCACAGGAAAAACTCTCTCCGAACATGGCATCCACTTTACGCCGATGAAGGCGGGGGAGGAGGGGGAGTTCTAAGCAACCGGTTACAAACTGTTACCGGTTCCTAGGAACTGGTTACAGAATGTTACCAGTTGGAATAAGGAGATATGCCTGACTAAATTCTTTTTAATTTACCATGTTACTTTCTATAAGAACCTCAGCTTCTTTTTCGCCATAAAATGCACCAACCTCGACTTTTTTACCTACACGGTGATCCCATACATGCAAAACAAATTCCCTAAGAATATTTCTGATCTCATCTGTCATTTCAGTATCTTCATCTTGAAACTTTGCCAGTATATTATGATCCTCTTTTCTGATACCATTTCTTGTCTCAAATTGTTCAAACATTCCTATAACTTCAACGTCCACGACACTCTTTGTCTCGAGAGGATGTTTTGTAATGATAAAACAATCTAAACAATCACCATCTCCGCTTTTGGTATTCTGTATAAATCCATAGGGAAAAGGGTAAGCTCTCGAAACGGTAAAAGACTCCTTATCTTTGAGAGTGACCTCATCAAATACATTTTTTATATCTGATCCAGCTTGGCATTCTACAATTACTTTTATATTCATATGTTTAAAAAATTAAGGTTTGATCTCCCAAATCCTATCAATCACCCATTTGTCTACTAATTTCTTGAGGACAGCAATGTTATCAAACTTCATCTTAAAATCAGGTTGTTTTCCTTGCGCTAAATGATTCCAGATCTGATTATAGTCAAAAGGTTTGAGAGCGCCCATTGCTACGGTGGCATGAAGTTCATCACCAGTATCGAATTTGTCAAAAGTAAGACCTTTAATTTTATGAAGTGATTCATACAGATCTTTTATTGAGTACCTCATTTCTGTTGAAGGTTGTGCATCTATATAGAGAACATCTTTTCCAAAATTTCCATAACCTTTTAATTCATAGTCACTCTGTGAATGCGATTTGGCAAAACTATCAAGAGTCTTGTAGAGTTCTCCCATCCCTTTTTCATCAAGCTCAAACCAACGTTTCAAAGTAAGGTGTGATGGAATCCTATTGTGTAAAGGAAAAGAGTCGAATTTCCGCGTCAGATCCTGAGTAATCTGAGTATGGAATTTTCCTGCGTCGCCTCTCACGAGGTGGACAATGATGTGTCTCATGAGAAAAGTCTAACACATAAATAGTAAAACCGGATTATCTCATTCCTGCACTCG
>CAYGGI010000007.1:0-18097 GCA_964349525.1 uncultured Candidatus Saccharibacteria bacterium | reverse complement strand
TTTTTTATCAGAAATCATAGTTAAAAGCTTTGTAAAATTTTCACGTGAAATTACTTCGATACTTTTATCTTCTTTTTTTAAAAGACCAAGATAATCAGAAAGAATGTAATTGATAGCGAGCTTTGATATGCTTTTATTATTCTTTACGACATTTTCAAAATAATTCCCCACTTCCCTGTCCTCGACAAACATCGCAACTTCCTTGTCAGTCATGCCGAAATCTTTTTGGAGTCGCGCGCGCTTCTCCCATGGTAACTCGGGCAACTCCTCAACCATCATTCCACTCACATCGAGCTTCGGTAAATCAGGATCGGGAAAATATCGATAGTCATGTGAGCTTTCTTTCACCCGCTGTGAAAAAGTTTTACCCGCATTCTCGTCCCAGCCACGCGTCTCCTGTACCACCTTTTCACCTTTTTCAACAATCTCACTCTGCCTCTTGATCTCATACGCAATTGCCTTTTCCACCACCCTGAAAGAGTTCAAATTTTTGACCTCGGTCTTCACGCCGAATTTCCCAGCCTTCGTATCCTCCGCGCTCGCGATCGAGATATTCGCCTCGACACGCATCTCGCCTTTCTCCATATTGGCCTCCCCTGCCCCGGTGTACTGTAGCAGTAATTGCAGTTCTTTTGCAAAATTCACCGCAGTCTCCGCATCATGTATGACCGGCTCCGTCACGAGCTCCATCAGAGGCACTCCAGCTCTATTAAAGTTTATTAAGCTCTTCTCATGTGTATCGTGTGTGGACTGTGCTGTATCCTCCTCGAGATGGATGCGGGTGAGCTTGACCCCATGAAGCTCCCCTCCCCTAACAAGGGGATACTTGTACTGACTGATCTGGTAGCCCTTCGGAATATCGGGGTAAAAATAGTTCTTGCGATCCCATTCCGTGAAGCTGGCGATCTCCCCTTTCACCGCGTGACCCATCCTTATTACATGCTTGATCGCCTCTTTATTGAGCACGGGCAAAGTTCCCGGATGAGCTAGGCAAACCGGGCAAATGTTAGCGTTCGGACGCTCCTCGTCAGGATCGTTCTTGCAGGAGCAGAACATCTTCGAAGCGGTCTTTAATTCAGCGTGAATTTCGAGACCGATAGTGGCGATGTATTTCATATCACAATACTACTATTTTCGGAGTCTTTTCACAATCTCATCAGAAACAGTCTTTATTGCCTTATCATCAAGCACCGAAACAACGAGAATATCCTTATTATACTTATTCAATTTCTTCTTGGCGGATTCTATGCCCTTTGCATCAGTCATATCAGTTTTTGTTAAAATAATCGTCTCCTCTTTTTCATCGAGACCCTGCCCGTATTTTTTCAATTCTTCACGAATGACTTTATATACTTCAATTGTATTTTCGTTCTCCAAAGAAATTAAATGAAAAAGCCTCTTTGTTCTTTTAATATGTCTCAAAAATTTATGTCCGAGTCCCTTGCCTTCTGACGCACCCTCGATGAGACCGGGAATATCAGCAGCAACGAAACCTCCAGGCAGAGCGCCGAGATTCGGCTCGAGTGTTGTAAAGGCGTAACTTCCAACCTGGGCATTGGCATTTGTCAGAGCGTTGAGCAAGGATGACTTGCCGGCATTAGGCAGACCGATAAATCCGGCATCAGCCACGAGCTCGAGTTCGATATGGAAGTCCGCCTCCTCTCCTGCCTTGCCATCAGTCGACTCCATGGGCGTCGTGTTCGTCGAAGCTTTGAAATGTTCGTTACCGAGACCGCCCCCTCCTCCTTTCAAAATCTTTACCTGCTCTCCGTCCTCGAGCAATTGAATACTTCTTTTCGTAGTCAAGTTTGTAACGACCGCTCCGATGGGCAAGTCGATAACCAAATCTTTTCCGTCGCGCCCATGCATGCTTTTCTTCATTCCGGAAATGCCGTTTTCACTCAGGAATTCCTTTGTGTTTCTGTACCTATTTAATATAGAAAGATCGCGAATAGCGTGGACATAGACATCCCCGCCCCTTCCTCCGTTTCCTCCCGCCGCACCGGCAAATTCCTTGCCCTTTTCATGAAGCCAGCGCACGACGCCGTCGCCACCGTTGCCGGCCTTGATATGGAGTGTAATTTCGTCGATAAATGCCATGAGAAATTGAGTCTATCACAGACTAGCTCTGTGTGCGAGAAGTTTTGTATATTTCAAGTAACGCAAAGAGAAACGCGAGAATGAGCGGTCCGAGGATGAACCCGACAATGCCAAAGAGTGCAAGCCCGCCGAGCACAGAAAGGAGGATAATAAAAGGGTGGATCTTGATACCCCGATCGATAAGCATCGGACCGAGAAGGTTGTCGATGAGGCCGACGGCGAGGAGACCCCAGATGAGGAGGCCCACAGCATATGGTGTCGAGCCCGTGAAGAAAAGATAGAGGACTCCGGGAATGATGATGAGCGAGGTACCGACACCGGGAACGAGAGCGGCGACCGCTGCGATACTCCCCCAAACCGCTGGTTGTGGAACTCCAAAGAGGGCAAAGCCGATACCAGTCAAGATTCCCTGGATGACGCTCACGATGAGACTTCCTCCAACGATCGAGTAGACGGCCTGCTCGAGCTTCTTGAAAATGCTCTCATCATCCATATCGGCAAGCGGTGAAAGGGCGATAATCTGCTGTTTGAACTCGCGACCGTCGCGGAGGAAATAAAAGAGGGCAAAGAACGCGACAAAGATGCTCAAGAGTACACGACCGATGCCCGTGAAGAGTGTGTCGACATGGCTGAACGCCCACTCGATGCCCTGCTGGAGATACTCGGTGATGTTGAGCGAGTCGAAAGAAAATGCCGGGTAGACGTTGAAGAGCATGCTCGAGGCCTTGTCCGAGACCGAATTTAAGAGTGTGATGACCGTTGCCCTCCCTTCTTCTTCGGTCAGATAGTAGTACATGTCTTGGATTTCACTGTAGACTTTTGTTACGATGAAGAATCCCGGGATGAGGACAATGACTACGACGAGAAGGAGGGTGATGAAGGCGGCGGCGGTGCTCTTTTCTTTACTTTTGAAAAAGGTTCTCAAGAACCATCGATAGACCGGCCCGAAGATCACGGCAAGAGAAACTGCAAAGACGAGCGGTGTCAAGAATGGGAGAAAAATAAAGATAGCAAGAATTGCTACGGCGAGAAGGAGGCCTGAAAAGAAATACTTGGTGTTCATGGATTGAAGTATACCATACTTGTGCCCCCGGCCAGAATCGAACTGACATCAGGCCCTTAGGACGGGTCCGTTCTATCCATTGAACTACGGGGGCGTTAGTTCAATATACTCTTACTTTACCGCTTCGGCAAACTCGCTTTCTTCGAAACCGACGAGGATTTTCCCCCCAACATCGATAACCGGCACACCCATCTGGCCACTCTTGTCGATCATTTCCTTGCGCTTTTCGAGATCCGATGCGACGTTATGCTCGGTGTAGGCAATGTTGTGCTCCTTCATATAGGTCTTCGCAAGCTCACAGAAGTGGCAGGTCGGGGTCGAGTAGATGGTGATGTTTTTCATGTGATGTATTTTTATATTCTTAATTAAATTTCAATCAGTATATCATACTATCAATCAACAATCACCGTCACCGATTCCCCATCCCGGACCACGCGGAACTTGGTGCGGATTTCTGATTCTATCCCCTTCTCAGTTTTCAAATAGTCCACCGAATCCGCCAATTCCTTCTGCCGGGCAGAGACAGCCGCGAACTTCTCCTGCTCTTTCTCGAGATAGCGCGCGCTTGTCCTTTCTTTCTGGTAGACTCCGGAAACCGCGCGGAGAAAGACGAGGAGGATCAGGAACAGGAGAAAAAGGGTAAAGGGCGAGTAGATGAATTTCTTGTATGATTTTTTCTTCTTGAATTCTAACATTGAAATTTAATACATATATAGTATACTACGCAGTACTATGTTATTCCACGAAACAACGCAGAAGGCCTTCCGATGGGTGATGATCGTCGTCGGGGTGCTTATCATCATCAGCATGATCCTCCTTTCTTTCCCAGTCTTCTAGCCTGGGTTCTAGTCCGCTCGCATCATTTTTATAAACACATCCTGGGGGATATTGACATTTCCTTTACCGAGCGCTTCCATTTTCTTCTTGCCCTTCTTCTGCTTTTCGCGGAGCTTCATTTTGCGAGTGATATCTCCTCCATACATGTGCTGGGTCACATCTTTCTTCATCCCCGAGAGAGTTTCTGAAGCGATGATGCGACCAAGGGCTTTTGCTTGGATTTTCAGGGTAAACATCTGGCGAGGCAGGATTTTCGCGAGCTTTTCTACCGATGACTTTGCCTCTTCTTCGAGTCTTCGTCGAGAAACAACTCTGCAGAAAGCCGCCACGGGTTCATCTGCCACGATCATATCCATACGAGCAACATCGGCTTCTCGAAGTTCCCCTATCGTATACGAGATAGAAGCAAAACCAGATGAAATACTCTTCGTCTCGTCGAAAAAGTTGCGCATCAGTTCCCGCAGTGGCATAACGAGGGAGAGCGCCATGCGATTCCCTCCGAAGTTCTCCGTGAGCGAAACTTCCCCTTCGTGATCGAACACTGACTGCATGATCGCCCCGAGATATTGAGGTGGAGTGATGATCTTCATGTTGACGAGAGGCTCCATGACCTTGACGACTTCATGGTCTTCGGGGAAAAAGGCGGGAGAGTAGATGGTCTTCTTTGAACCGTTTTTGAGCTCGACGTAATAGGTAATTGAGGGGGTTGTGACAACGAGGTTTAAATTAAATTCGCGACGCAAACGCTCGGTAATAATTTCCAAATGAAGCATCCCGAGGAAGCCGGAACGGAATCCGCGTCCGAGAGTTCCCGAGGATTCTTCCTCGTAGCTAAATGAGGAATCGGACAGACGGAGCCTGCCGAGAGCCTGGCGGAGAGCGGTGAAATCATCCTGACTTTCAGGGTAAATAGATGCCCAAACGACTGGACTCGGGCTCATGTAGCCATGGAGCGGCGGATCGGTGTCACACTGAGAAGCCACGGTGTCCCCAACGGATGCGATACCCGGCTGTTTGATGCCCGTCACGATGTAGCCGATTTCACCGGCGCTCAAACTCTCGGTCGGAGTATCGTCCGGGGCGAAGATGCCGACTTCGAGGGATTGGAATTTTTCATTTGAAATTTTAAAGATGAGCTGGTCATGGCGCTTGACAGTGCCGCTCATGACACGGACGTAGACGATGACGCCCTTGTGGTTGGAATATTGAAAATCGAAGACGAGGGAACGGAATTCGCTTGCCGCGGACTCTATTTTTGGCGCAGGCACACGGGCGATAACCTCGTCGAGGAGATGCGTTACCCCCTCACCCGTTTTTCCGGAAACTTTTAAAACATCTTTTTCTTCACAGCCGAGGAGGTCGCAAACTTCCTTTACAATATCCGCGACCCGGGCAAGAGGTGAATCAATTTTCGAAATAACGGGAATAATAGTCAAGCCAGTCTCGCGGGCCATATTGAGAGTCGTGAGTGTCTGGGCCTGCACGCCTTGAGTGGCGTCGACGAGGAGGATGGAACCCTCGACGGCTTTCAGAGCCCGGGAAACTTCATAGGAAAAATCAATATGACCGGGCGTGTCAATTAGGTTAAAAATATGCCCTTTCCATTTCATTCTCACCGGCTGCATCTTTATGGTGATTCCTCTCTCGCGTTCGAGCTCCATACTGTCGAGCACCTGCTCCTGCATCTTGCGTTTCTCTATGGTATTGGTTAGCTCAAGCATGCGATCGGCAAGGGTTGACTTGCCGTGATCGATGTGGGCGATGATGGAAAAGTTTCTAATAAGTTGGGGAGTCATGCGTAGTGGCTATACTAGCAGAAAGATGCTCTAAATCAAAGCATCCCCTGATCCGGCACAACAACCTTCGCCTTCCAGATTTTCTGATGAAGCGTGATCCAGACCTCCTGCAGTTCCTTATTCTTCAACAAGACAAGCACGATGATGCCCACCACGATACCGACGATACCCGCGCAGAATCCCTGGAGGAAAACTCCCCATGCTTTCTCGAGAGAAAAGAAGAGATTGAAAAATCGAAGCGAAATGAAGGTCGCATAACCCATGATGATCGAAGCCGAAAAACTGTGGAAGAGAGCCGAGATAACGGGGCGAGTGAAGCCAGAATAATCCCTCTCGAACATATGCCAGAGCAAGTAGGTATTGATGAAGACTCCGAGAGAATACGCGAGCGGAAGAACGAGGATGCTCGTGCCGAGCTGGCCGGAAACCTTGAGGAGATCTTCGAGAAAATATGCGAAGGTAGGATAGAAATAAAAGGCTTTTGTCAGACCATACCCGAGTCCGGCGATGAGGACGGAAGAAATGATGTTGATGACGAGAGGTTTGCGCGTCTTTCCAGAAGCATAGTATGCACGAACAAAGAGAAGGTTGAGACTTTGACCGACGACGGAAACGATAAAGAGGGCGAGGGCGGCGGCTGTCAGGCGCGTGTCAGCCCAGTCGAACTGTCCCGATCCGTAGATAGTTCGCACGATCTGTGCTCGCAGAACGACGAAGAGGATAGTGATGGGAATAGACCAAAAGATAATGTGGCGCGCGGACTCCACCATCTTGTCGAGAAACTCCACCCACTCCCCTTTTACGAAAAATCTCGAAAGTGTCGGGAAAATCGCTGATGAGTAGCTGACTCCGATGATGGTCAGAGGCACGGACTGGAGGTTGGAGGCTAGGTTAAAGATGGAAATGGAGCCGCCACTCATGAGCGAGGCGAGAGCAATGAGAAAAAAGGAAGCGAGATGGTTCGCAGACAGCGTCAGAGTGCGCGGCAGAGAGATGAGAACGACTTTCCGAATGGTGAGCCATTCGATGAAGATGGTGAGGCGAGGAAAAAGTTTCTCTTGAATGGTAAAAGGTATCTGGATGAGCATGTGGAGGAACGATCCGATGATCACTCCCCAGATCAAGCCCTTGAGTCCATAGCTGGGGTACAGAAAGATTAATCCTCCGATAATTCCCAGGTTGTACACGAGGGGGCTCAAGGCGTAGACGAGAAATCTCTTGTGCATCTGGGTAATGCTCGAGAGAAAGTTCGAGATTCCGAGGAAAATCGGGGATAGGAGGAGCATGCGAGTGGCGGTGATAAGCTCGGGAAAAGAGGAATCGTGCGCAAGGCCCGGAAGGAGTAATTTCAAGAGGGACGGCGCACAGACGAAAACGATGGCACTCACGATAATTATGGTCAGAAAGAATGCCGAGAAGATGTTGTCGATGAAGTGCTTTCCGGTGCGACGATCACCCTCCATCTTTTCCATGAAGAAAGGCACGAGGACGGAAGCCGAGACAACCGAAGCAATGGAAACGAAGAGGAGGTCGGGGATGCGGAAGGCTGCGTAGTAGATATCGAGCGTGTGACTGGCGCCAAAGGTGTAGGCGAGGAGCTTGTCGCGGACAAGAGCGAGAAGTTGGGAAAGAACGGCGAAGAACGCGAGGAGGTACGCCGCTTCATGGAGACCCACGATCTCCCTATTAAACATACTGAAGAATTTCTTGACCATGAATGAACGACTTAATTCTTTTCTTTATTTCTTCACTGGCGCAACGGCCTTGGGAGTCGCTTTTTCCGTTGTTTTCTCAACTACAGGAAGAGTCTTCCTCTTTTCCGGTGTGTTGTCAATAGGAGGCTTGACGTCAGCGAATGGCGACTTACCTTCCTTAAGATTTGAGAGAATAAAGGCGACTTCCTGATTGTCGGCATTAGTCGTTGCAAGATCTTCGAAGATTTTGATAGCTTGCTCATTTTTTCCAAGACGCACGTAGGAGAGACCGAGGAAGTATTTCGCGTTGGCATACTGGGGATTGAGGGTGATAGCTTTTTCGAGAGCGATTACGGCATTAGTATAATCCTTGTCGTTATACTGGAGGATTCCGAGCTGGAAGAAGAGAATTGGTTCGGTCGGAGTGATCTGCGTGGCGACTTGTGCCGAGACGATGGCGTCTTTGAGCTGGTTATTCGACACCTGGATCTGCGAGAGAAGGTAGACGGCTTCGGTATAGTTCTGCTTCAACTGGAGAGCCTTCCCGACATACTGCTGGGCTTCCGTGAGCTTGTTCTGCGAAGCTTCGAGTCGAGCGAGGTTGAGATATATTCCTGGATTATAGGGATTGACCTTGAGAGCCTTCGCGTAGGAATTCTTGGCATTCTCGTAGGCGTTCGGTATCTTGAGCGAAGCAGCAACTTCCGATATGCGGGCTTCAGAAAGATAGTTGTAATGATTGAGAGGGTCGAGTTTTTCGGCGCTCCTTGTATAGCCGACGGCTTCGTTTGTCAAAGCTCCGATCTGTTCAATCTTTTTCGGATCTGCTTGGACTGAAGGATTCTTTGCAGCTTCAGCCTGGAGTTCCTGGATCAAAGTATTAACCTTGAGAATATTGACTTCCGACAGCGCCTGGTAGTAGATATCCGAAGTATCCCAGAGAAGGGCTTTTTTGAAATCCGTCTCTGCCATACTGATTGACTTGTTCATATTGAGTTCCTTTATTCCACTCTGGAAAAGTGAACCTGCCACGCTGTTCTTGATCAACGCGCCGAGCCAGACGATGAGGATGACGAGGATGATCGAAGAAACAATAGGGGCAAGTCTCTTGTTATCCCATAGTTTCTGGGAACCGAAACCTTCATCGAGGACAGAACTCATGAATATACCGGTGAAGACAAACGTCAGGAAGATAATGGCATGAGATGGCGTGTAGATGAGGTTAATGACCCAGAGGAACGATGCGATGAAGAAGGAGGATGTGGCGAAGAAGGTCTTGAGGGGATCGGAAACTTTTCGTAATACCCGTATGCCATCACGGACAAAAAAGACGAGGAAAAGAACCCAGAGAATGAGACCGACCAAGCCTTGCGTCACAATAAAGGTAGGTAGGGTTCCGAAACCATTCGCGAACTCAAAATTCCAGAAAGGAGTTTGGTTAACTTCGAAAGGTTTGAAGCGGAGATACTGGGATCCGAACCTGTTGGGACCGGCGCCGAAGAGGGGGGATTCTTTGAGAGTATTGGAGGCAACATCGAGCGTCAATTGCCAAGGAAGCGTTACTTCACCGTATTCGATCTGCAAGGATTTCGCGATCGGTGCGGCGATAGTAGTCCCCTTCCACGCACAGGCAACCGCGATGATGAGGAGGATGAGTGTAGAAATCGAAATGCGGGAAAAAACGCTTTTCAGAGCTGGGTTTGTACGAGTCTTAGCCTTGTATTCATAGATTCCGACACAGAGTAGAATGAGGGCAAGGGCATACCACGCAGGCGTGAAATTCACAACGACAAGCACGGCTCCAGAGATGATGAGAGCGATACACAAAATTTTCTTGAGATTCCTGCCCATAGGAAGGAATTTCATACCGAGGAAAGAGAGGAGGCTCGCGACTGCCGCAAAGAGTGCGAGGTCATACCACTTGCCGACCATTGTTGAAGTCAGATTGGAAAGGAAACCAAGGGTGAGAAAATCCGCTCCGCCGAACAGTCGGATGATATGAAAGAGCACTGCGATGATGAACGATGCGAGGACGGCCGTGTATATCTTGAATATCATTTCCTTATCCTTCATGACGACGCGACTAACAACAAACATGGAAAGGAACATGAGGAATATGAAGCTCGCCGTCCCGATTTCGAAGCCTTGTCCCAAAAAAGATTTTGAGAACTGAGAACTGAGGAGCGAAGAGAGGAGCACTGAGGCAACAATCCCGAGCGACGCGTATGCCAGGGCTAAGCGGGGCTTGGCAACGGTGCGATTTTTGAGAGTACTCATCGAATACGCGATAGCAGAAAGGAGGATGAGAACGCTCAAGACGAGAGTCTTGACGAAATCAAGCGGTGTATAAAGAGAAGGGGCGAATACGAGCGGAGCGAGAAAGACGCAGGCGAGGAAAATATATGACGAGATATTTTCAAACCTATTTTTTTTGCCGGAGTTGATCGGTATCTTTGTCTCTGAATTTTTGACCTCTTGACCATTCGACTGCTCAATGTGCGTTGTTGGAATATCCATTTTTATGATAGAAAAAATAAATTAATAATGTTGCGTGCCTGCTATTATAACATATTGATTGTTTAATCAAAATTGCAAGCAAAAAGCCTCCCGTTATGGGAAGCTCCTTGATGTTGACGCACCGATAAGCCGAATTCTGTATGCACTCCTCGCAGGACCGAAGCCCTACAGAAATGCACGACAACCATTTATCTGGGATCTGCCTCGCGACAGACCTCAAGCGGCACTCATCTGAAATACTTCTACTCCAGAAGCACGGCCTTGCACCGGGGTAAGGATTTTGCCGTTTCACCCTTCGCTACTAAATAAATAGCAGCGAAGACTCGTCTCTGTTCGCACCTCGCGCCTCACGGCGGATAGGCGTTACCTATTACCTGACTGCATTCACGAATTGCTCCGCAAAAGCCGGTGTTCGGACTTTCCTCTATTTGCCCTTGCGAGCAAACAGCGGTTGTCTGGGGCGTAGATGCATTATACCACTTCCTACCTACTCTGTCACCTTCTCCTCTTTACTCTTCGCATGCGCGCGACCGTCTACCTCATAACTCGTGTTCTGCGACTCAAAAAAGTTGACGAGCTCATACACATCAGTCGCTGTCGACATCCACTTCGCCGGATTCGTGACCTTGTAATGTGCAGGAAAACCGAGCTCTTCGAGACGACGATCCGTCACATATTTCACATACTGGTTCACATAGTCGGCGTTCAATCCGAGAATTCCATTCGGGAAAAGATCCTTGTTGTACTCAACTTCACAATCCACACCTTCGATAATGATTTTGCGGATATCATTTGCGAAATCCTCGGTGAGCAAGTCTGGATTTTCCTCGAGGATATGGTGGATGAGGTTCATGCCGAACTTGAGGTGGAGACTCTCGTCGCGGAGCACCCAGTTGACCATCGAGCCGAAGTTGCGGAGCTGTTTCCTCTGGCGGAACGAGAGCACGACCATGAACCCGGAGTAGAACCAGATGCCCTCCATGACGATGTTCGTGGCGACGAGATTCCTAATGAAATCCTTTTTACCCTCTGTCGTCTCGACATCGAGGGACATCTCGGTCATCCGACGCATGTATTTATTGATATAGTCTTCCTTGGCCTTCATCGACGGCACACTGAGGTGATGCTTGTAGACATTCTCGCGATTAAAGGGGAAAGTTTCGAGGACGTACTCGAAGGCGATACAGTGGTTCGCCTCCTCCCACATTTGTTTTGCGAGATAGAGGTGACATTCGGGAGATTTGAGATATGGATAAATACCGAGAGCGATCGAGCGGTTGACGATGAGCTCAGCGGGGTTAAAAAAGGCCATGAGGAACTCGACAGCATGACGCTCATCATCGGTCATTTTCTTCCAGTCGTCGAGGTCTTCCTTCAGCGCAATCTCGTGCGGGAACCATGTGTTGCGAACGGCCTGGTTGTAGAGGTCGTAGGCCCATTGATATTTTATCGGATGCAAACTGGTATCTTCTGGCGCGGGTTTTCCTATGAGCATGGTGGTTATTTTCTGATTAGCTGAATAATATTACTGACAACTATCGCACTGCGCTCGCTCGGCAGGGTCGATAGGACAGACCTTTGGAGCTACCTTTGCGAAGCCCCCGCCTGATGGAGTTGGAACGGGAATAGCAATTGATGAGAGATCTGTAAATTTATTCGGGATAGTCGATGTAATTGGAGTTGTGGCAGTGACGAGGACTTTTTCTTCTTTTTTAATTGGTGAAATAGTTGAGACGAATGATTCAGATAGAGGAGAGACCTCTGGTACCGCTACCTCTTCGACTTTTTCTTCCTCAGTAACCATCGCCTTTGCCACTGCTCCGAAGCCCTTTTTACCCATCTTCTCGGCTTTGTTGACCTTAACAGTACTCTGCTCGGCGGTGTGACGCGGCTTCATGTGGAGATAGTAGGTGGACTTTAATCCCTTTTCCCACGCCGTCATATATATGTTCATCGTCTCGTCGATATCGCGGGTCTCGAGGTACATGTTGCGGGAGAGCGCCTGGTCCACCCATTTCTGAGCGCGGGCGGCAACCTCGATATACGCGAATGGTGATGTGGTAAATGAAGTCTTGTAAATGTCCTTTATATACTGCGGAATGCTGTCGATGCCGGAAATGTCTCCCTGATACTCGATGATGTCTTCCTTGACGCGATCCCAGAGTCCCATGTTTTTCAAATCCTTGACGAGATTGTGGTTGAGGTCGAGGTACTTGCCAGAAATTTTGTTGCGGGAAAAGACCTGGGCGAATCGCGCGTCGATGCCCGGTGTCGTACCGGCAACGAGACCGATGTTGGCATTCGGAGCGACGGCCATGAGGGTAGCGTTACGCATTCCCTTTGCGACTTTTGCCCGGAGGAGGTTCCAGTTGAGACCCTTGTGCTTGCTATCGCGACTGACGGAGACCACTGTACCGCGTTCATCCTCGAGCTTCTTTATCGAGTCAATCGGCACCTTGCCCTTTGACCATTCTGATCCTGTGAAATTTTTATACGAACCCCTCTCCTGAGCGAGATTGGCACTCTCATCGATCGCCATGTAGCTCACGAATTCAAAGATTCGATCGGCGAAGTCCCATGCATGCTCGCTATCATACGGCATGCCGAGCTTCTCGATGGTATCGGCGAATCCCATGACGCCGAGACCGACAGCGCGGTTTTCTTTGTCGGATTTATTGGCCTCTGGAATCGACAGGGTGTTTATATCTACAAGATTATCCAGCTGACGGACAGCCAGACGAATACTTTCTTCTAATTCGCTCCAATTCACCTCTTTGTTATTGACATGAACAGCAAGGTTGAGAGACATGAGGTTACACACAGCGACATTTTCTTTGTCCTGCGGTAGACAGATCTCTGTACAGAGGTTCGACATATGGATAGTGCCGGTGTTGTTGTTGAGCGCGCGGAGATTAATAGTGTCCTTCCACACGAGCCACGGATGCGAAGTGGTCTGGAGAGAAACAAGTATCTGGCGGTACTGCTCGGCGGCCGGAATTTTCTTGAACGCCCTCAACTGACCCCTGTTTGCTTGATCTACATAGTATGCATAACGCTCGCTGAAGGCCTTTCCATAGAGTTCATTGAGATCGCGAGTTTCCGCAGGGTCAAACATATACCAATCCTGTCCCGCTTTTACCCTTTTCATAAATTCATCGGAGATATAGACGGCGGTATTGGCTGTTCTCATACGGAGATAGTCGTCACCAGAGTTGTGCTTCCAATCGACGAATTCTCCGAAGTCTATGTGCCAGTTCTCCATGTAGAAACAAAGGGCGCCGATTTTCTTTCCTCCTCTCTGCACAGCACGTATAGCAGTATCAATAATTTTTGCAAAAGGAGTTGGACCGCTCGATGCTCCACCAAAGTTCGAGTGGAGGGGTGAACCTGTAGCACGAAGCTTGGTGATAGAGAGGCCTATTCCACCTGAATCTTTTGACAATAGGAGCACGTCAGATACAGTCTTGGCAATATGCTTCATGTCGTCATGGATCTCAAGGAGGAAACAGTTTGAGAGTGATGGCTTTGTCGTACCTGCGGCGACATTGGTTGAACCTCCAGCGATGTACTTGTGTCGAGACATTTTATTATAAAATTTCTTTGCATATTCTGTGGGATTCTTCTCATTGTACGCAAGTCCCATAGCAATACGCATAAAGAAATACTGGGGTGTTTCCACAGGAAGTTGTTTCAGATTCTTCATCATGTAACGATTGATGAGTCCATCAAGTCCTGCGTACTGGAAGAGTTCATCGCGCTCGATGGCAAGAGTGTCCGCCAAAACTTCGATATTGTATTTCGTCTTCATGTCAGGGTGAAGCTTATTACCCTTGATCCCCTCCTCTATATATGTAATAAACTGGTCGCGGTGGCGCCTCTTCAAATCCTCTGGATTTTCTTTATCATAATCCCCCACAACATGACGATAGACAGTTTTCAAGAGAAGTCGAGTGGCGACTCTGTCGAATTCAATATCCTCTTTTATATTCTGCACCGCGGCGTTGATGGTTGCCTTATCGAGCTCGTCGGTCGTGATGCCGTCATACAACGTCAAATTTGTTTCGGTCGCGATCTGCGTGACTTTCGAAATCGGATCAGTCAGCCCAGCGCACGCTCGCTCGATCGATCTGTTGACGCGATCCGCATTGTGAAGTTCTTTTGTTCCGTCTGCTTTGGTGATGTATGTGGGCATTGGTGGGGTGTAAAATAAGTTGCTAAATTTTTTAGGTAGTGTCTATTTTACTCTTATTAAGAAAAATAAAAAGGGGATAACTCGAAAAAATCCCATTAAGCAACAGAAATTTATTTAAGCAAGGCTTTTTTAAAGAAAAAGAACGACAATTACTCATCGAGTAGCTCCTCAATACTCTTCCCCGCGAAGCCACCAGCCTGGAGCGACCAGAGTTTGGCATAGAGACTGCCTTCTTTTTTGAGAAGTTCATCATGCGAGCCTTCTTCGACGATACCCTCTTTGCTAACAACAATGATGCGATCCATATTGCGGATAGTCGAGAGGCGGTGAGCGATGACGATGACCGTTTTGCCTTTCATGAGAGTGTGGAGAGCGTCCTGAATGAGGGATTCGGAATGCGAATCGAGACTCGAGGTTGCCTCGTCGAGAACAAGGACAGGAGCATTTTTCAGTATCGCTCGAGCGATAGCGACACGCTGGCGTTCTCCGCCGGAAAGTTTGACTCCGCGCTCACCAACAAGCGTCTCGTACTTCTGAGGAAATTCATTGATGAAGATATCACAGTGGGCGAGCTTTGCCGCCTCGATGACCTCGACATCGGTCGCATTCCTTTTGCCATATCTAATATTTTCCATGAGCGTACGGTGGAAGAGCGCTGGATCCTGCGGCACGAGACTGATGTTTTCCCGGAGACTATTCTGCGTCACCTCCTTTATATCCTGCCCATCGACGAGTATCTCCCCTTTTTGAACATCATAGAGGCGTAGGAGAAGCTTGACGAGAGTCGATTTCCCCGCTCCGGACGATCCGATGAGGGCGACTTTTTCTCCGGGCTTGATCAACATATTCATACCCGTGAAGACCGGCTTGTTCTCTGACTTTTCCCCGCCGAAGACAAAGGAAACGTCCTTGAATTCAATTTGACCTTTTTCCACGGTGAGCGTACGGGCGTTCGGAATGTCTTGGACTTCGTGTTTCAAGTGAAGAATCTCGACCATTTCTTTGGCATTTGCCGTTGCTTCTTGAATATTGCGAACTATGCGACTGAATCCCCAGAGGCTTGTGCCTATGCTTGTAATATATGTCTGCACTAGCACAAAAGTTCCCAGAGAGACTAGTCCCATTTGCCAGTAACGGATGCCGTAATAGAAGACGAGGAATTCGATCACGAGAACGAGCATTGATTGTATGGCGTCAAGTACATTTCCGAAATACCATCGGAAAATATTCATATCCCTAAGAGGAGTATTCGCATTATCAACGCGCTTCGCTTCTTCTTTAAATGCAGAAAAGGATTGGATGGAGCTATGGTTTGAGATTGAGTCGGATACTACTCCTCCGAGCTTGGAAGTCAGAGCGGCTGCCTCGATATCGTATTTTACTTTCATGCGAGAAAGGAAAAATGAAATCACAAGATAGATAAGCGCCCACACGCCGAGGGCATAAGCGATGATTGGTTGTGTTATATACAGAATCACGCCCATTCCCAATATCTTTATTACAAGAGTGAGCAAATCGAAAAATATGTTACTGAAAAGACCGTCAAATGATGACTGGAAACGATTAATCTTCTGTGTTAACGCTCCGGTAAAATTATTTACAAAGAATGAGTGGGAATGCTTGAGAGTGTAATCAAAACATTTTTGAATAGCATTCGCCCTGACATGTCCCATGAAATAATTTTCCGTAAACCACGCAACTCTCCACCCGAGCCAGTTGAAGAGGTTCAAAACAAGTATCGAAAATATAATACCAATTAAGGGTGTAATATCTCTTTCTGAAGTGGTGGCTATCACAGCAAGCGTGTCGAAAAAGTTTTTGTAGAATATCGGAATAATGACCGAGCTAGAGATAACAGCCACTATCACACCGAGCACGATAAAAACCACCGAAAGCCAGTACGGCCTACTCAACTTCGCATATTCCTTCACCACATCCCACGTCGTGACACGAGGATAGATGATTCCCCCAGTTTTCTTTGGGGTTGTGTCGATTTTCGGGATTTTCATAGACTCCTAATTTTACCTTATATTTTTACCTTTTCCAAATTGGTGCGAAAACGGGTGAAGATGCGCCGCGATACCCATAGCTAGAGCGATAATCACAAGATTTTTTATAATATACTGCCCCTCGAGGGTCGGCGTCAGGAAGCCCTGCCAAGTCATGCTCGTCAAGAAGATGAGGGGTAGCGACGTCATGATCATATGAGGAACGAGAAGGGCGATCGCCACGCGTTCTCCGCGGGGGATAATAAAGGCGATGCCGATGAGAATCTCGTAGATTGCAAAGACGATGATGAAGGTATCCCACGACATGAATGGCATCGTAGCGTGGAGTAGATCAGCCACCATCGGATTCGCCGGGCTCGTGCCAATGATTTTTAAAATCCCGAACCAAAAGAACACGACAAAGAGCGCCAGTCGCGCGAACGGCGTACTCCAACGGCGCAAGAGATGGATAAACCAGTAGTCGAATTTTTCTAGGTACCTGCGCATGGGATAAGTTTAGCATTGTATGGTTGACTTTGGAAGCATATTTGGTATCCTTATAAAAGAAGTTTGATATGAATTTACTTTTTTGCGGGGCTAAATGCAGAAATGGCTCTACTGCGGGTCGTATCTATAGAAATATAGGTACGTTACGAGAGAGGGTTCGCCGTCCTCTAGCTCCACAAAAGTGTGAATTTCTCGAGATACTTTTCTCCCGTTGTAAAAGCAGAGATAACTTCCAATTCTCCTGTATTTATTATCTCAACTACGATAGCGTATGTTTTCACCTTTATATTCTTCACGAACAAGTAACTTCCTTTCTTTTCAGGTAGATTTTGGTAAATCCTATTCGGATAACCCAGAATAAGATTGATATTATCGCGGATATAATAAAAGTCCGTGGGCATTTTCTTATCGTAAATATGCCGGTCGTATATATGTTTGAGCGATCTTGAACTGAGAAATATTTGTCGTGGCTTACAGACATCGATCATCCCAATAACTTCTTGAATCTTCCTATCTGGAGTACACACGAAAGCGCGAGAAATCTTAATTATTCCCTTATATTCGGTATTTTTTACGCAAGTATTGAATAAATGCCTGACTGTCATTCCCCAAGCATATAGAAGCGAGATAAAATTTCGATAAAATAAAGATAAAATTTCGATAAAATTTTGCCAAAAAGACCATTACGCAATAGAAAATGGTCTTGTGGCAAGGTCACTTTCTGTGTCTTAATGTGAAAAACCTGAGAAACTTAGTGAGCTATCCGGAATTTCTGGAAAGTTGAGGACTAGATTTATCTTTTCGCAATCCCGACACCTTTATACATAAAACCGAGAGGTTTTAACTTCTGCGTAAACTTCTCTATTTTCTGCATTTCAAAACCGGCATCAAGAATAATTTTCTCAATATCTCTATTCATATGGCATCCACCTGCGAGACGCTTAGAAACTGGAGTGAACAGATTTTGTAGTTTGGAAATAAAACTTTTAGGAGATTTTCCGTGTTCAATAAATAAAAATTTTCCATCTGGTTTGAGAACTCTGAAAATTTCCTTGAGAGCGATTTCTGGATGAGGGATACTGCACAAGCTCCATGTAGAGACGACGGAATCAAAGGAGTGATCGGGAAGCGGGATATTTTCTGCCGAAGCCTGAAGATGTTCAACTGGAAATGAGACTTTTTTAATCTTTTCTTGCGCAAAATCATAGAGCTCTTTCGATGGATCAAGAGCGTAGAGCTTGCTGATATTTTTATAGTGAGGGAGGTTGAGTCCCGAGCCAAATCCTATCTCAAGTACTCTACCAAACGCTTGGGTTGTAACATCGTGTCGATGCTTCTCAAAATCCTTATTCCTCATCGTTACATCAAGATATTTAGGGAGGATGTATTTATTATAGAAATTC
>CAYGGI010000006.1:10966-19850 GCA_964349525.1 uncultured Candidatus Saccharibacteria bacterium | reverse complement strand
TATTTTTTGTGGTTATGCGAGTATATTACGGTTCATTTCTTAAAATTTCAACTGCCTTGTTCATTTGTGCGTCATTCCTCGTGTCGATATCCTTCTGTGTAATCTTGACTTCGACGTCCGGCACGAGACCGTCGTGCGAGAGGTTGTGACCCTTCGGCGTCATCCACCTTGCGATAGTGACCTTGAGAGAGGTGTCAGAAGTGACGGGGATGAGTTCTTGCACAGATCCTTTTCCGAAAGTCTTTGCTCCAACGAGCTTTGCTACCCCATGTTCACGAAGCGCTCCGGCCATTATCTCTGATGCAGATGCCGAGCCACTGTCAACGAGAATGATGAGCTTGAGATCACTGCCGAAAATGTTGTAACCCTTGCTTCTATAGACAATATTCCTGTCCTTACCGCCGAAATCCTCGGTGACGATGACCTTGCCGGCAGGAAGAAACCAGCTCGAGATGTCCCAAGCCGCCTCGAGGTAACCGCCGGGATTACCACGGAGATCTATGATGAGCTTGTGCGAACCAGACTGAACGAAATCCCGAAGAGCTTTCTGGAAAAGGTCTGGCGACTGCGCCGTGAAGCTGAAAAGTTTAATAACATAGATGCCGTCCTTTCGAAGACCGGTGGAACTCGTGGTCGATGAAGTGTCTCCGCTCGAGCCCGACCTTACCTCTGTTTCAAGTGTCGGTATATCGATAATGCCCCGGACAATGGACTTCACAATCGGTTCGTTTACTCCCGGGCGCATAAAGGTGATTTTGACTATCGTGCCTTTGGCGCCACGGATGAGCTTGACGGCCTTGTCGACCGGCAGTTCAGAAGTTATCTGTTCGTTGATCTTGACGATTTTATCCCCTGCTCGCACACCAGCTTTGTCGGCGGGACTATCCTTGAGCGGAGCAACTACAGTCAATATTCCATCCTTTATTCCTATCTCCATTCCGACACCCTCGAAATTTCCGGCGATGTCACTTTTAAACATTGCCGATTCTTCCGGAGGGAAAAAGACGGTGTAGGGATCGCCTTGCGAAGCGGTTAGACCTTGGATAGCTCCCCAGACGCGTTTCTGTGAATCGGTCGTTGTCGCCCCGACGTATTTTTCATTTAATATTTTCCAAACTTTCCAAAAGGATTCGAATTGTTCACTGCTGACACTGATACCTGCGGGAATAGTGATGTCCTCCGGGATTGTAGCCGGATTTCTTTTGCCGATATAGTTGCCCAGACCAAAGGCGAGCACGAGAAGAACCAGGGCTCCGATGATTTGAACATTCTTTTTATTTTGCATCTTAAGTAATATGATATACTATTCTCATGATAAAGTCATATTCGTACAAAGGGTTGACGTGGCTCGATGCCGGTTCTCCGACTCCGAAAGAGGTTTCCTCGCTCGTCGAAAAATATCGACTTCATCCGCTCGTAGGGGAAGAACTCCTCGTGCCTACCCGCAAGCCGAAGATTGATATATATGACTCGTACCTTTTCCTCGTTCTTCATATTCCCATCAGGCGAAATGGAAGTGGAAAAAAGGTAATTGAAGAAAAAGAAATTGATTTTATTATTGGATCCGATTTTATCATCACGACTCACGCGGGCACCGTGAGTCCGCTTCACAATCTTGGGAAGTCATTCGAAACGAACGCCGTTCTAGAGAAGGGTGGAATAGCAAGCTACGTTGGAAATCATGCGGGTATCATTTTCTACCACATTATGAAGCGTCTCTACGACCAGATGAGACAGGACCTCGAGGATATGAGGGATGATCTCAACCGTGCTGAGAAAAATATTTTCGAAGGTAATGAAAGAAAAATGGTTCAGGCACTTTCCGAACTTTCGCGGGAGATTATTGATTTCAAACAAACCGCTCGACTTCACAAGGAAGTCCTCGAATCATTCTCCGCCGTCCCCCAAGACTTTTTCGGCAGTGACTTCGCGCATTTCATAGAAGACATCCGCCAGACCTACGCTTCTATCCATGAGCTCATCGGTGTTAACAAGGAACTCCTGACCGACCTTCGCGAGACAAACGATTCCCTGCTCTCGACGAAGCAGAATGAACATATGAAATTCTTTACCATCCTCGCCTTTGTGACCTTTCCCCTCGCACTCCTCCTTGACATCTTTTCCTTACCAACATCTCACACGCCGATCATTGGATCGCCCTATGACTGGGAAATTATCACGGGCGGTGTTATAGTGCTCGCCATCACGATGTTCGCGTATTTCAAGGATAAAGGCTGGCTATGATTTACATTCACAATACCCTCTCTGGAACAAAAGAAGAATTTAAGCCGATTACAAAAGGCGCTGTTAGTATGTATAACTGCGGGCCAACGGTCTATAACACAGTTCATATTGGAAACCTGAGGACATTTGTTATGGACGACATTATCCGCAGGGTTTTCGAATACGAAGGTTACGCCGTTACGCAGGTCATGAATAGCACGGATGTCGATGACAAGACGATTCGAAACAGTATTGCGGAGAAAAAGACCTTGCTCGAGTTCACCCGGCACTACGAAGCGCTCTTTCTCGCAGATATTCATACCCTCAATATTTTGACCCCACACCACTTCCTTCGAGCAACTGAGCATATCAAGGAAATGATTGATATGATCATAGCGCTTCTCGAAAAAGGCATCGCCTATCCGACGAAGGACGGCATCTATTTCAGTATCGGCATGTTTCCAGAATATGGCAAGCTCGCGGGTATCAAGCTCACCGATGAAGTTCGCGAACGTATTGCCAATGATGAATATGAAAAAGAAAATCCGCGCGACTTTGCTCTCTGGAAATTCTATTCACAAGGAGACGGCGAAGTTTTCTGGGAGGCGTCGTTTGGTAAAGGACGGCCGGGCTGGCATATAGAATGTTCGGCAATGTCGATCTCGGCTCTCGGCTCGACCTTCGACATACATACGGGCGGGATCGACAATATTTTTCCACACCATGTCAATGAAATAGCGCAATCAGAGGCGGCGACGGGCAAGCACTTTGTAAATTACTGGATCCACGGTGCCTTTATGAATGTGAATGATGAGAAAATGGCGAAATCAAAAGGCAATTTCCTCAAACTCGCCGATCTCGAGGAAGCAGGCATTTCCCCTCTCGCTTTCCGCTACTGGCTTCTCACCTCCCACTACCGTTCACAGGTGAATTTTTCTCTCGAGGCGGTACGAGGTGCACAGAATGCCTTCATTCGACTTATCGAGGCTTTCATAGACTATTCTACGGTTGAGCATATTCACGATGATCATCACCATCACCACGCCCAGGTTGCGGAACATGCAGGAGGAATGGTCAACTACCGAGCTCAATTTAAAAAAGCCGTGACTGACGACTTTAACATGCCTGAAGCCGTTGCCCTCGTCTGGAAACTTATCAAAGATCCTACAATTGAACATTCAGAAAAAAGTGCGCTCATGCTTGATTTCGATAAAGTTCTCGGGCTTGGTCTTGCGGGAGTTCTCGAGATGACAAAAAATGAAACCGAGATTCCTACAGATATTCCCGTTGAAGTTACGACACTACTCGAGGCTCGCGAAGAAGCACGTAAAGGTAAGGAATGGGACAAAGCCGATGCTCTCCGGAAAGAAATTGAAAGTCGTGGATACAAGGTTAAAGATACGGAGACGGGAGCAAAGTTAGTGAGTGATCGTGGAGTTGCACGGTAGCGCTACGATACACATCAGCGTTTTGCAAGTTTCCTTTGGCTGAAATGATCCGAATATCTCCCTGGTTTTCTACTGAAAGTATGACACAGTGATATTCCTGAATCTCTACGGGTGACGCGGGATTGAAAAAATAGTCATGCGCAAGGGCGAGGATGGCCTGATCGAGGCAGTCGCCGGCGTAGTAATAGTTGAGAGCTCGGTATTCCTTCCGCAAGGCTTGATCAAAGAAGAGAGCAGAATCTATGGAAGATGCAGCAACCAGCGCGAGGAGTATTCCCGCAACCGAGAGTGTTAAGGTGAGAGCGATAAAGCCACCCTTTTTAATTTTATATTTATTCATGATAATTTTTTAATAATAAATCAGTATCTTGGTCGTTTTTAATTTGATCTCGATCTGCCGAATGAATGATGATGTAGACAGAAGAAAAGACTCCGGTGATCAGTAGAGAAAGTAGTGTGAGGTATATTAAAGTCTCAATAAGAGTTGTTCCTTTCGATTTCATCATATTTTTTCAATTTTTAATTAATTTTTAAAACTGCGACTCCTTTCCTGTCTCCTGTCGCGAAATACAGAGTCTGCCCGTCGCAGGTCATCCTCTGCGGAAGAAAACCGAGGGCCTTTTCGAAAATCTTTTCTGAAAAGTCGCTTTTCCAAACTTGGAATTCATGACCGGGGGACCGTGTGGCGAGATAGATAAAAGGTGGTCGCAGAAGCATCCCATAGACACCACCAGGAATATCATGAGAGGTCTCTGGGGTGACGGGAGAAGTTGTAGAGAAAAGAAAAGCTTCGGGATTGGCAAGGACATTGAAGCCTCCGGTAGTACGCCCGAGTCCGAATTTTTCTTCAAAATATGAGAGTACTTTACCTTCCTGCGTCGCATAGCCAGTTGGGGAAAATATTCCGATCTCTGTGATAATGGTCGGATCATGCACATTGAGGATCCTCATTTGTCCGATATCGGAATTCGCGAGATATGCTCGTTCATCCCTCATATATATGTCATTGACCAATGTGTTAGTTTCGAAACCGCCGAGGTGCTGGGGTGAAGAAGGTTGCGAGACATCAACGACTGCAAATTCGGTACCCTCCCATTTTTCTGTGCCAAGGTAGACGCGACTCTTGCTGTAGAAAATCGAAGTAGCTGAAGGCGCGGTTGAAGACGCGTTGGGTAGAGGAAGTTTGAGTTTTGTCACGAGAACTGGCGATAGGCGATTGCTGATATCGATGACCTGGAGCTGATTCGTCGAGCCGAGATTGGTAGTATAGACATAGTGTCCAGCGACTTCGAGCGCAGATAGTCCGGGACCAGTGTTGAGAGAGGACATAATGACAGGCGCGCCCGGATCACGCATATCGATAATATAGAAATCGGGAGCACTGGCCGTAGCAGAATCGGCGGTCAGATAAGCAATATTATTGCGGACTTCGAGATCAGTGCTCACATTCCCCGCACCGAGATCTACTCCTTGCGCATAGAGGAAAACATTAGTTGGATTAAAGGAAAACCGTGAACTACATGAATCTCTTCCCCATGCGTTGGCATAATCAGAAGTGAGTAGAGTAAGGGGATCAAAAAAGTTTTCAATACTATCGTTGCCATACAATCTCATTGTTGATGACGACATGTTTTCAATAACCATTTCTAATTTTGTCAGATGTTCCACCGCTTGATCGTGAAGCCTCTGCATCGTCGTAGTGAGCGCGAGAGCGGACACGAGAAAAAGCGTCATGAGTGAAAAGGCGATCATGATTTCCGGCAAGAGAAAGCCTCTATTTACTAAGGTGGTTGGTAATTTCATAAATAGGTAAAATAATTGAGAGCGCCACCGACCCAACAATGAGCCCCATGAGGATCATAAGGATTGGCTCGATGCTCGTCCCGAGTTGTTTTATAAAATCCTCGAGTTCTTGTTCGTAGATACGGCTGACATGATGGAACATTGACGCGAGAGATCCTGTGCGTTCGCCGATCGAGAGCATATCCGGAACAATGGTAGGGAAAATGGTTGGAAAAGAGCGTAGAGAGTCAGAAAGCGAGATTCCCCGTTCGATCTCAGTGCGGGTGAATCTCCAAGCTTTTTGGTAAGGACTGAAAGATGAAGAAGTTGCCAGCTGATCGAGAATAGTCGGGAGACTCTGACCACACTCGAGGAGAGTAGCGGCAGACTGACAGTAAATGCAGATGAAATATTTCTGCACAACATTACCAATGAGAGGTGCGGTTAAAAGAATAATGTGTATTCTGTGGCGTAACCAGATATTTTTTTTGTAGAAATAGAGGTAATGAAAGATGGCGTATCCCAGCGTCATGATGATCACCATAAAAAGCCCATAGTGAAGAGTAAGTTCATATAATTCCCGGACGATTCTCGTGATGAGAGGTAGAGTAATATTCATGCTCGAGAAAAGCGGAATAATCTTCGGAAATATATACATAACGAGGAAGAGCGTCATGCCGATGGTGGCAAAGGCGATGAAGCCGGGGTAAATAAGGGCGCCGATGATTTTCTTTTTGATTCCGCTTCCCTTTTCCATCATGTTCGACGCTTGGCGGAGAGAAACAGCGAGGATTCCTGAGGCTTCTCCATGGGCGATCATGGAAACGAGCTGGGGGTCAAATTTGGCTTTCGTTAGCGCGATGCTTTTTGACAAAGAAACACCCCTCTCGATTTTTTCCTGCAGTGAAGAAAGAGTCGCCAGATTTTTCTTTGACTTCTCCATACGGATAATAATGGAGAAAACTTCAGAGAGTGATATTCCCGACTCGAGAAGTACTGCACACCTTTGTGCAAATTGTAATTGGGCTTTTTTATTCATGGAGTACTCTTAAAACTTCTTCCCTGCTCGTAATTCCTTTTTCGACTTTTTCCATTCCATCTTCATACATGGTAATCATGCCCTGCGTCCGGGCATATCGGACGATTTCAACCAGAGAGACGCGCGACATGATGTACCTGCGGAGCTCATCGTCGATCACGAGGACTTCGCCGAGCACCGTCCGACCCTTGTAGCCCGACATGGCGCAGCCCCTGCAACCGATGCCCTTGCATCCGCGGCAGATTTTCCGCACAAGTCTTTGTCCGATGACGAGAGAGATGGTCGAGGCCACGAGGTAGGGATCAATGCCCATATCGATGAGGCGCGGGATGGCCCCGAGAGCCGAGTTCGTGTGGAGTGTTGAGAGGAGGAGGTGTCCAGTCAATGAAATATTCGTGGCGATCTGGGCGGTTTCAGCATCACGGATTTCGCCAACCATGATGATGTCCGGATCCTGGCGGATGATTGAGCGGAGGCCGTTCGCAAAAGTGATGCCGTGCTTCTCGCGGATCTGAATCTGACGAATTCCGGGCAAAGCATACTCGACGGGATCTTCAAGAGTGATGATTGAAGTTGTGCCAGTCGAGAGCATCTTGATAATCGTATAGAGTGTCGAAGTTTTCCCCGAACCCGTTGGTCCCGTCACGAGGATCATCCCCTGATGAGCTTCGAGACCGCGGAGAATTCTCTTTTCATCGAGTTCAGAAAAGCCGAGGTCCGAGAGTTGTGGCAAGTCCTTGTTCCCGATGAGGAGTCGCATCACCGCATTTTCTCCATAATGCGTCGGCACGATGGAGACGCGGATGTCGCAGTTCGATATGCCTTGGGAAAATCTGAACCTGCCATCCTGTGGCACGAAGTGGATATCGGTGCGAAGTCCAGCGAGAATTTTTATCCTCGCGATGAGCTCCTCATGCATATCGAGGGAAAATGTGTCTATATATGTCAGAATGCCGTCGAGGCGCATTCGGACGGTTACTCCTTCCGGCATCGGATCAATATGGATATCAGAGGCATTCCGGTGGTGGCCATAGCATATGAGAGCATCAACAAGCTCGACGATAGACGTGATATCGTGGAGCATTCGCTCATTTCCAGTAATTTCGTACTTTTTATCCTCTTTTTCTTCAATTTTGTGTGTTTTTTCGTTGTTCATACCACAACCTTAACAAGTCGAGATAAAATTTCGATAAAATAAAGATAAAATTTCGATAAAATTTGAGTTACACAAGGTTTTTACCCATTGTGTCAATACCACTTTCTGTGTTGTAATGCTGAAAAAGGGGGTTGCATATGTCTAATAGTGTGGTATTCTAGCTTTTGGCTGTGTTCTTCATATTGTTTGAGGGTGTACGGCTATGGCGAAAAAACAACGAAAAACAGAAAAAATGAACTGGAAATTCAAACCAACAGCGTGTCTGGAGGGAAAAAAGGCAAAACCCATCATCCTGAACCTCGTAAGTCCTCGCGCAAGCGGAGTATCGACCCTGCTCCTCTTGCTCAAGAAACTGTATGGGCCAGGATTCCTTGCTCTGGATTGCAGTAAAGTTTGTGATGAGCACAAGGAGTTGGGGACCCCGATCGGCAGTCAGTTGCTCGGACACGAGGACAAAAGGGTAGACGGAGACTTTTACCCTGATGACCTCACTGTCCGCGCCCTTCAAGAAAAAATTGGATGGGAAATGAGGTCTCACATGGGAGCCCAAACCTTCTGCATCGGAATTGCTGGCGGGATCAGGACACTTCCCCAGTACGCCATGTGGCAGAACAACGGGTACGAAATATATGTGACCCATGTCCATGCTTCCTTGAGAGAGGTATTCGAGGGAGTTGAACGGCGTAAAAAGCAAGGTGTCCGTCGTAAAGACAGTCGTCCAACCGCGGTATTGGCGAGTTATAAAAAGTATCATCAGTCGGTTGTGCCTTTCGTCGATGCGGTTCCTCACTCACATCGGTTGAAACTTGATAAGGCACTGCCGCCCGTCGAAAAACTTTCAGCGATCATCGATTTTCTCGATGTGCCGGTCAAGGAAGGCGTCATACAAGCATTTTCATCCCCACGCCATCCTGTCCGCTTGGATGCCATCGAGCTGGCGCAGAAAGTGTCCGAGCCGGTCAAGCTCAATCAAGAGAGCGAATACCTCATTCGCCAACACGAGGTGAAGATGAAGGTTCCCGATATTACTACACCTGCCACCTGCACCTCCATGCATCTCACCGAGGCATTCGTCAGTTCATTCTTGGACCGACGAGTCCAGCATGTCAGGGCTTAAATTAAAAAAATAATCAAATCAGAAAGAGCGCAGTGCCCCCGGGCCCTGCCTCTTTTCTTGCTTTTTTTTAATTCGTATGCTTTAATTTAAGCAGTACATTATTAGGAGGAGCGGGGGAT
>CAYGGI010000006.1:0-10956 GCA_964349525.1 uncultured Candidatus Saccharibacteria bacterium | reverse complement strand
CCCAAGGCCATTTTTTTTTATGGAAATTAGAAATATTGCGATTATTGCCCACGTCGACCATGGGAAAACAACCCTAACCGACGCCATCATGACCCAGTGTGGCCATGGTGACGAGGGTACAATGGACTCGAACGCCCTCGAACAGGAGCGCGGTATTACTATTTATGCAAAGAACACCTCGATCAATTACAAAGGCACGAAGATCAACATCGTCGACACTCCCGGTCACGCCGACTTTGGTTCCGAGGTTGAGCGCGTGCTCCGATCGATCGATACCGTCCTCCTCGTCGTTGATGCACAGGAAGGTCCGATGCCCCAGACCCGTTTCGTGCTGAAGAAGTCCCTCGAGCTCGGTCTCAAGCCTATTGTTGTTATTAATAAAATCGACAAGCCTGCTGCAAACGCCGATCAGTGTCACGAGCAGGTTCTCGAGCTCTTCCTCGAGCTCGGCGCGAATGATATTCAGCTCGACTTCCCTACCATCTACGCCATCGGTCGTCAGGGTGTGGCCATGAAGAAACTCACTGATGAGCGCAAGGATCTTTCCCCGCTTCTCGATATGATCCTCGAGCATGTGCCAGCGGCGAATCGCAGTGCTGAGGCTCCTCTTACCCTCCAATCTTTTAATCTCGGCTACGATAACTTTCTCGGTCGCCTCGCCGTCTGTCGCGTCTATGATGGAACGATTAAAATGGGTCAAAATGTTTTCTTGAAAACGATTGATGGAAAAACGGTGCCGGGCAAAGTCACGAAACTTTTCAGTTTCGAAGGAAAGAAGCGTGTCGAGGTGGCAGAAGCTTCATCTGGCGACATCGTGATCGTTGCCGGTTTCCCTGACATATATATAGGAGAGACGATTGTTGATAGTGAAGCAACTCCAGCTCTTCCGGCTATCAAGATCGACGAGCCGACCATTTCCCTCAACTTTCTCGTCAACAATTCGCCTTTTGCTGGACGCGAGGGCAAGTTCGTCACCGGTCGCCAGATCCGCGAGCGTCTCGAGAAGGAGCTCGAGGTCAACGTCGGTCTCAAGGTTGATTTTTCAAATAATGAATACTTTCTCGTATATGGACGAGGTGAACTTCACATTGCTGTGTTGCTTGAAAATATGCGTCGCGAAGGCTACGAGCTCCAGGTTTCTCAGCCCCAGGTTATTATAAAAGACATTGCGGACGAGAGTGGAAAAATGGTAAAGAGTGAGCCGTTTGAGGAAGTTACAATAGATACGCCGGAAGAATATTCAGGTGCAATTATCGAGAAGCTCGGCAAGCGTAAGGCTCTCATGATCGACATGAAGACAAAGGAAGGCGTTGCCCGTATGCTTTTTGAAATCCCGACTCGCGGTCTTCTCGGCTATCGTTCAATGTTCATGATCGACACGCGTGGCGAAGGAATTCTCGCATCTCGCTTTACTGAATTTAAAGAATATGCCGGTGAAATAGAAAAGCATGCGACAGGATCGATGACCTCGATGACTGCCGGCAAGGCTCTCGCCTTTGCCCTCTGGAATCTCCAGGATCGCGGACGCATATTCGTCGAGCCTACGACAGAAATCTATGAAGGAATGGTTGTCGGTGATGTCTCGAAGGGTGAAGATATGGAAGTCAATCCATGTAAAGGCAAGGCCATGAGCAACATGCGTTCATCGGGAAATGACGAGCATATCATGCTCACTCCAGCGTGGAAAATCGATATTGAAAAGGGTCTAGAAACAATGCGCGAGGACGAGTACCTCGAGATCACTCCGATCAATGTCCGCCTCCGCAAGAAGTTTCTGACGAATACTGATAGAGCAAAAGCGAAGAGGAAGGATATGTAATTACTTGGGTTATCCCCAGAGTTCTCAAATTTCGATAAAATTTTCATGATTTTTGCTCTTGCGTTATTAAAATGATAGGTGAGATAATACACCTATTACCAGATAATCTACAAACACCATGATGAATGAAACAGAACCAAAATATTTTGCAGAATTTCGAAAGGAGTTCCTTGGAGTCAAGAACGAACTCGGAAGCTTTAGAGTGCATGTTGATAAGAAGTTTGAAGAAACAAATAAAAATATTGAAGATTCAATAGACGTGCTTACTATCTCTATAGAACATCAATTCGAAGAGCAGGAAAAAGGTTTACAGGAATATATGCATGAAAACTTCGTGAGTAAATTGGATCTTTATGAGACTGAGGTAAGGGTTAATGATAAATTCGAAAGACTCGATGAGATACTGGGAAAGATTGAAGGTCATATAGGTAGATACGAAATAAGAGGTCAAGATCTGGAACAGATTCTTCTACAGGATCATAAGCCCAGAATCATCGAGCTGGAGAAGATTGTGTTTGCCGCCTAAAATAGGTATTCCCCAACCCTCGTCCTTTTGATAGAGTACGCTAACGCCCCCATTCCCGCATCCTTCCCTATTCTTTCTGCTAGTGTGCGCATGTAGGTTCCGCTTGAGCAGGCGACTTTGAGCTTGATTATTTTAAAAGGAATACTGCCGAACTCTTCACCAAAGGCATACCATTCTTCCCCTATGTCTCCTTGTCGGAAGTCTCCAGTCACGAGGGTAATTTTTTCGAGAATAGTTTCGGCTATCTCGATTCCTCGAACTTCCCTTTCCTCGAGTTTTTCTATTGAGTAAATTTCGACTTCTTTCGTTGGCATTTCTTCCGAACCAAGTCCTTCCTTCATCGCGAGTATTTTTGATGAGTACACGGGATATTCCTGGGTAAATTTACCTACATATTTATTAAAATCAATTTTATTTATATCATCTTTGGCATTTTTGGACTTTTTACCAGCAACCTTCTGCACATTATCTATATTTATCCTTTTAATCAATCCGAGAACATCCTGCGTATCAGTTTCAATACCAAAAAGCACCTCCACTTCATATTCTTTATCGAGCCCTAGATACTTCTCTTTATTCTTACATTCCTCACCGATGGGAATGATGAGAACTCCCTCAGCCATTGGGTCGAGGCGACCGGCGTAGGTCATGGGCACACTCGCCCCTATTTTCTCCTCTTTTCGTACACGCTCGAGGCACTCAAGAGGCGTCTCCCCCGTATTTTTCCATGTCGTAATGACTTTTTTCATAAGTTTGATACAATGTAGCGCATGAGCAAAGATTTATCAACTGATCCCTACAAGGGCGTTCGCGACTTTTATCCAGCCGACATGGCAACGCAGAAAAAGATTTTCAGCATATGGCGGGATGTTGTCGAGAAATATGGATACGAGGAGTACACTGCCTCGGTTCTCGAGCCCGCTGAGCTTTTCCGAGCAAAGTCTGGCGAGGAAATCGTCAACGCCCAGACATATACTTTTACCGATCGCGGCGAACGCGAAGTCACGCTCCGCCCGGAGATCACGCCTTCCGTCGCCCGCATGGTCGCTGCCCGCAAGCGCGAGCTCCAGTTCCCTCTCCGCTGGTATTCCATTCCCAATCTCTTCCGTTATGAACAACCCCAGCGCGGTCGTATCCGTGAATTCTGGCAATTGAATGTTGATATTTTCGGCGTTGAGAGTCTGCAGGCCGAGATAGAAGTTATTCAAATGGCATATGAGATTACAAAAGCCTATGGTCTCAAGCCTGCGGATTTCGAAATTCGTATAAACAGTCGTAGGATTTTAAATTATATTACCCATGATGTTTTCGGATTGGATTTCGAGACTTCGCAGAAACTTCTTAAACTGATTGATAGGAAGAATAAGGTGGCGGGGGATATTTTCGAACAAACGGCGCAAGAAACTCTTGGTGATGAGAAAAAGACGAAGCAATTCATGACCCTCCTCAATTCAAAAAACTTTGAGGAATTCACGACTAATCTTCGCCAGACAAAAGAAGAGCATAAAGGCCTCCGTGAAGTTTCCGAAGTCATTTCTGCTCTCGAAAAGCTTGGTATTACGAATGCCCGCTTCGACCAGACCCTCACTCGCGGCGCAGACTACTATACCGGAGTTGTCTTCGAAGTTTTCGATATGAATCCAAAGAATCGCCGTTCGGTCTTTGGTGGAGGTCGTTATGATGATATTCTTTCTATTTTTGGAGAAGAAAAAGTGCCTGTTGTTGGCTTCGGCGCAGGTGACATCATCGCTCAGGATCTCATGGAAACATATGGCACGAGTATTGAGGCAGAGGCTCCTGCCGATGTTGCGGTCTGTATCATGAACGAGGCAAACACACCTTTTGCTCTCGAGGTGGCGCAGTCTCTCCGCGAGAAAGGTACTCGAGTCTTTATTGATTTTTCATATAGGAAGATAGGGGATCAAATTAAAAATGTCGACAAGAGAAAGATTCCGAAAGTCATCTGTATTGGAGATGAAGAAGTAAAAACTGGAGAGTATAAAATTAAAGATTTAGCAACAGGAGAAGAAAGCATAGGAAATAGTGCGGAGAAATAACAGTCTGATATGAGAAAAATTACCTTTGACATCGAGACCAAGAACTTCTTTACCGATGTCGGATCAAACGACCCGACAGCACTCGACATCTCCGTCGTCTGTATTCATGATTCGCTCGATGATTCCTACAAAAGTTTTCTTGAAAAAGATTTCCCGACCCTTTGGCCTATTCTCGAGAAAGCCGACGCGCTCGTTACCTGGAACGGTAACCATTTCGACATTCCCCTTTTGAATAAATATTACTCCGGTGATCTGACGAAGCTCCGCAGTATCGACCTCATGCACGAGACGCGAAATGTTATCGGTCGCCGGCTCAAGCTCGACACCGTGGCAGAAGCAACGCTCGGGGTAAAGAAGTCGGGCAATGGATTCGACGCGGTCAACTGGTGGAATATGGGTGAGATCGACAAGATCATAAAGTACTGCATCGATGACGTGAGAATTACGAAAGAGCTCTATGATTATGCCCTAAAAAATGGGATGTTGAAGTACAAGGATCTCGGGGTTGGTGGGACGGTGCGGGATATCAAGCTGAATACTTCGGGGTGGGAGAAGGTGTCGGATCACGCCATGACTTTTACTCTACCTTTTTAATGATATAATAGAATACATGAACGAAACAAAATCAAGCGTCCTCAATATCCCGACAGCCATTATTATTGCCGGAGCTATTATCGCTGGCTCAATTATTTACACAATGAAGCCTTCTGGTACGAGCAATCCCGCAGCGGCGCTCGCCGGTAGTGCGCAGGTAGAGCTCCAGAAAGTCACCGAGAGCGACCACATCCTCGGCAATCCGAATGCAAAGATAAAGATAGTCGAGTATTCCGACCCTTCCTGTCCTTTCTGCAAGACCTTCCACAATACGATGCGCAAAATCATAAATGAGTATGGCAAGTCCGGCGATGTTGCCTGGGTCTATCGCAGTTTCCCTATTGATAAAGAAGGCACTCGTCCCGACGGCGGCATCCTCCATCCGAACGCTGGTCATGAATCCCAAGCCATGGAATGTGCTGGCGCTCTCGGTGGTAATGATAAATTCTGGGCATACACGAACCGTCTCTATGAGATCACTCCGTCTGTCACTGGCAATACTCCGAACGGTCTAGATCAGGCTGAGCTTCCAAAGATTGCGCAATATGTAGGGCTTAATGTTGCTGAATTTAAAACCTGCCTCGACAGTGGAAGGTACAAGGATAAAGTTGAGGCGAGCTACATGGAAGGTCTCAACATGGGCATTACGGGAACACCCTCGAGTGTCATCGTCACTCCCGATGGCAAGAATATACCGATCTCCGGTGCTCAGCCGTATGAGTCAGTCAAGGCGGCAATAGATGCGATACTGCTGGATCAGAAGAGTAAGTAATGCGGAAGAATGGGTGGTTAAATAAAGTCAAAAAAGCCTTGATTACAGGGCTTTTTCTGGCTATTGACAAGTAGGGTATTTGTGTGCTATGATGTATTGGTACGAAACAAACATAATATCTCTGTATCCTTGAACACTATCGTGTTAGGAGAAAAGAATATGTAAGTTTCAGAACATTAATAATTGAATATGCACCCCTACCGTACTCTGATGATCGGTTTCTCAATCGCCTTTCTTGGTTTCCTGCTCACTGCCGGCGTCGGCTTCCTCACGGGCTGGATCGTCAGCAAGAGGAAAAAGACGAAATGGGCCTACGCCGGTCTCGGATTCATTGTCCTGATGGTTCCAATGTTCGGTCTCTCTGGTCTCATTCTCGCGTCATCCGCGAGGAGCTTCCTAGGTCAGTCCTTCATTGTGAAAGGCACGACCTTCACGAAAATTGAATTCAGACCCGGGCAGCCCGACCATGTCGACAATGTCGTGCTCAAGCGCAACGATGGCGCCACGATGTCCTTCATGGCGTCGCCAACAGTCGGAAAGAAGTGGGATGATCTCCTACTTTCGAAGAAAATCGGCGACACCATCACAAAAGAAGAAATCCTGATCGCAGTCAACTAGCAGGATCCACAAAGGTTTTGGAAAATACCTATTTAATCCACCCCAAGCAAATCGGCTTGGGGTTTATCGTTCCGGCGTATTGAAATGTAGTGATACTAAGTGGCTCAATAAAGCCATATTTAACTAGCTATGGATGACTCGATGCAAAAGTCCTTGACAAATTCTGTGGGTATGCTATCATACTAACCAGAGTAGGCGGAGGAGAAATGCTGGACATTAAGTGCCGTAAGACATTTCCCCCACTGGAGCCTTTGGAAGCTTCAGGAATGCCGAGGTCGACGTGACGACCTAGGTGGTATTGGTTCCAAACACGATAGGGAACCCCATGTTTTTTGAAGACTGCTCCACAAGAGGGCTATAGATTGATCCAAGCAATCCGAACAAGTCTCGTTTTCTAGCCCGACCTCAAGTGAGTGTCGGGCTTTCGTATTTTATACCCCCCCTCATCCCCTATTTCAATAACCTCCCTAATGCACAATACTCGCACTCCTTCTCCTTACATGTACTATTCCAGAAGGATAGCGCGTGTACCTCTGTCGCAACCTTTTTGATTAAGTCTTTCAGTTCAGATATCTCCTCATCCTTTATCTCATACCTAAACTTCTTGAACTTTCCCTTGTCATCCGGCTCTACGAAGTCGAGTTCCCCTGACTTCATCACATATTTCTTCTTCTCATCGAGGTCAAGGAGAAGTTTGTAAAAAATGAGCTGGCGGTGATAGTTCTCATCGATCTTTGACTTCGGCTTACCGGTTTTGTAATCGACGACGTTTACATTTCGATCATCGAGGAGTTCGATCTTGTCGAGATTACCCTTGAGCAGGATTATGCCGACAGGACTCTCAATGTGAACTCCTTTTATACTATATTCGGTGATGAGTTGGCGAGGCCAGGTGTTTTTATAGGTGTCGTAATAGCTTCCGATGGATTTTTTACCTTTTTTGAGACTCTCGGTGAAGTCAGTCGGCGAAAGCGGGAGTTTATTTAAATTAAATTCAAAAAGTTGGATGAGTTTATCTTTTGTCATATCCTCATCTTCGCGATATTTGTCGAAAAATGTTTTAAAAGTCTCATGCACTGCAGTTCCATACATCTGATGCTTGCTCTGTGCCTTCGGAACTCGGATGAGGTTCACAAAGAAATACTCCCATGGACATTTGAGATAGTTATTGAGGGCGCTCACATTGAGTCCTTGCTCAAGGAAAAGGGCTTGAAGGTATTCTTTGTTGTTGATCTTCTCACTTTTGACTGCGTCTCTTATTGAGAATCGATCTTTTATGTGTATAGTCTCATTATGAGACGCAAATTCTTTTAATTCCTCCTTTATCTCTCCTATGAACTGCGCTGGAAGCTGTTCTCGCGGGTCATTTGTGCCTTCACTGCCCTCTTTTGCATAGGTTATAGCCACTTCCTTGCGGGCTCGGGTGAGGGCGACGTAGAAGAGTCGGCGTTCGTCATCGATACTCGCTGAAGATGCGCTCGCGACGAGCGGAACATGGAAGTAGTTACGCGTACTCTTGTTTCCCCAGTGTCCATCGAATGCGCCGATGATGTAGACGTATTCGAACTCGAGCCCTTTCGAGCGGTGAGCGGTCATCAGCCGCACGCCTTTTTTCATATTTCCTGTACCTGTCTTGGTGAGGATTCCATGTTCTCGAACACGATTGAGGTGCTTGATAAAATCAGCGATGAAATATTCCTTGCGAGCCCCTGCGAGCCGACGAGCTTCTTCAAAGAATGCTTCAAGTGTTGCGAGGCGTTCAAAAGAGGTCTCGCTTTTGAGCGCATGCGCGAGGAAGTTCGACTCGCGGACGATAGTCTCAAACACAGTTATAAAGGGCTTGTTATGAGCGAGCGTCGCCCATGTCGAGAGCTTGTCAGCGACTTCCGGGAACTCCCGACCAACGATCTCATAGAGTTTCTTCTTTTCTTTACGAGCGGAATCGAGAGCTTTGTAGATAGAGAGCGGATCGAGCTCAAAGAAGTCAATGAAAAGGACTTTGGCGAGGAGTTCTTCGCTCGCGAGGTTGTTGATTGACTCAAAGATGAGGAGGAGCTTGCGGATCTCGAAATCTTTCAAGATATCGTTGTCGGATTCTATTCGAAAAGGGATCCCGAGCTTCTCGAGCGCGTAGGCAATGCCAAATGAATCGTTGTTGTTGCGATAGAGGACAGCAATCTCTTCGGCTGGAACGGCATCGGCTTTTGTTCCCGCTTTTGTTCTCTTCTGTATATCTTTTGCAATAAAATCATGCTCAGCATCAGAATTTAAAAATTCATGAATCTGGATCTTCTCTTTTCCCTTTTCTGCACGAGCGGTGAGCTCGACATGTCCAGCTGAGGATTCATTGTTGGAAATGAGCGAATGAGAAGCGTCGAGAATAGACTGCGTCGAGCGATAGTTCTCTTCGAGGCGAATCTCGACTGCTTTTTTATAGAGTTTTTTGAAATAGAGGAAGTTCTCGAGCGACGCTCCCTGGAAACGGAAGATTGCCTGCTTCTCATCTCCGACGATGAAGAGGTTGGGATTGTCGTGGAAGTTCGAGAGGAGTTCGAGAATGGCGTTCTGGGCATTGTTGGCGTCTTGATGCTCGTCAGCGAGGATGTATTGGTAAGTCTCCTGTAACATGAGAAGTAGATCCGCGTCGTCACGAAGGGTCTTGACCACTTCGACGATCATGTCTTCGAAGTCGTAGAACTTCCCTTCTATGAGCGCCTGCTCGTAGGCAGTGTAGAGATGGAGAAGCTCTTTGTTCTTCTCGATCTGCTCCCTGAGCCTCACGTATTCACCTTTCACTTTACCTTTATGCGCCCCCTTGATATGTACCTTCTCCGGTTCAGCCTCGTAATCCTCTTCCTGTTTCTCGATTCCTTTTTTAAAATCCTTCACGCTCACATTCTCGCGCTTGAGCTTGCGAATCTCACCAAGCGCAGGCCGAACATAGAAAAAAGGATCACCATACGGCTTCAAAAGTTCGAGATCAGTGTTCTCGATGATCTTCTCCATGATGGCAATCTGATCCACATCCACGATCGCTGTCGAACCAATGATGCGCGGAAAGCGTTCTGGGTATTGCTTGATGATGTCGTTGCAAAAACCATGGAATGTGCTGATCGTCACCTTGTATCCCGCCGTGCCGATGATCTCCACGAGTTTCTTCCTCATGTTGTAGGCACCCGACTCCGTAAACGTAAGGGCAAGAATATTCTCCGGCGCAGTGTCCGTCTTTTGGAGGATATTAGCAATACGGAGCGTTAATATAGACGTCTTCCCCGTTCCAGGGCCTGCAATGACCATGACAGGACCGTCGATAGCGTCCACAGCCTGTTTTTGGGCTGTGTTGAGGCGGGAGTAGAGGGTGGCGAATGAGGTTTCAGGCATGGGGCAATTATACCCTATACTGGAATATTCTCTAGTAATTCTTCAATCTATTGATCTTCTCATGCTGTCTAATCTTCTCATGCGCCTTTGCCTCGATCTGGCGGATGCGCTCGCGGGTTACGCCGAATTCCTTGCCTACTTCCTCCAGAGTATGCGTCACACCATTATCGTACTCACCGAGACCATGTCGCATTTCGAGAATCCTGCGTTCCTTTTCGGAAAGGTCGTCGAGGATTTCATTGACCTGATCGCGGAGAATTCTGCGGGAAGATTCCTGATCGGGAGAGAGAATTTTATCATCAGAAAGGAAGTCTCCGAGAGTGCTTTTACCATCATCACTATCATCACCGACAGGACTCTCGAGAGAGACAACATCCTGATCGATCTTTTCAATATTATAAATCTTCTCGACATCGAGTCCCATTTCCGTTGCGATCTCCTCTGCTAGAGGTTCACGACCGAGGTCCTGGGAGAGGCGTCGGACGACTTGCTTGTACTTTGCAATTGTCTCCACCATGTGGACAGGAACGCGGATGGTGCGGGACTGGTCGGCGAGGGCACGAGTGATGGCCTGGCGGATCCACCATGTGGCGTAGGTCGAGAACTTGTAGCCTTTTGTCCAATCGAACTTGTCAACGGCTTTAAAGAGACCGAGATTCCCTTCCTGGATAAGGTCGAGGAGAGTTAGGTCGGGACTACGACCGACGTATTTCTTTGCGATCGAGACGACGAGACGGAGGTTTGCTCGGGCGAGGAGATTTTTTGCTTCGTTATCGCCCTGTTCGATACGACGAGCGAGTTCCTTTTCATTTGCCGCAGAGATAAGCGGGTACTGCCCTATTTCCTTGAGATACATCTGGATGGAATCGTAGGAAGAATCACTGCGTGCGCCGTAGGAGTATTTCTTTACCGGAGCGGCCTCAGGCTCGACTTCGAGGAGACCTCCACCTTCGAGCACGTCAATGCCACCCGTCGCAAAACGCGTGTAAAGTTCGTCGAGAAAGGTGATGTCTTGATCGATGGTTGGAAATTCCTTGAGAATCTCGTCGTAGGTCACGAAACCGCGCTCCTTACCTTTCGCTGTGAGCTTCTGGGCTTTTGCCTCGAAATCTCTAGATTTTGATTTTCCGACAAGCCTTGGTTCTGGTTTGCGAGCTTTTGAAGTTGGTTTCTTGTGCTTCTTTACGAC
>CAYGGI010000005.1:17682-27479 GCA_964349525.1 uncultured Candidatus Saccharibacteria bacterium | reverse complement strand
GCCCTGTATTGGCGAATTGATAACATTGACGAACATCGCGCGGAGAGTCTTCTCCGTAGGAATGAGGGCAATGGCCATCATCTCTGCCTGGGACATATACTTTCCTTCGAAGACTCCTCCGAGGATCGTGATGCTTCCCTTGAATTTCTTCTGGAATTCATGAACTTCTCGAGCGGGAGCGATGAGATCTTTTCCATACGCCAATCCTAGCTCACCATTGAGCTCTGGCATGGTGCCAGTGATCTTCTTACCCTCACCTTCGAGAGCTTTGCGGGTCAGACTTTTCTTTGCGACGAAGAATCCTACGCTCTCTTTACGAAGCTGGCGGCGAACTTCGACCGTATCCCCCACTTTGAGTCCATGGAAGTTGACGAAGACGAGCGATGCCGCGTCTTTGACAATTCCTTCTACTTTTTCAAGTATTGCTTTCTTTTCTATTTTTGTGCGTGGCATGTGTGATGAACTTATGTATAATTGACGACCTTTACTAAAGGCATAGAGTAAATCTCGGAAGGACTTATGGTTGCCTTCTGTCTCTGACCTTTTCCCTACCTTATCATAGGGATTCTAGATTCGCAAGCAGGTCACTGAACATATTCACAATAGTCTGCTTGTCGGCTTCTGTTAGTTTTTTGATATCCCAATGCTTGTTTTCCACCCTTTCGACGAGAGTTTTTATCTTTTTAATCGCTTTTCCCTGCTTATCCCTTGCAATCAGCTTGGCGACACGATCAATTTTCTGTAGAAGGTTCTTTTCGAGATTTTGCTTGAGATGAAGCGAGAGAATGATTGTCTTCATAGCGGTGAGGTGGAGAAGTGGATCCATTGCAGGACTCGGCAAGGTCTTTATATCCACCGTCCCATTGCCGTCAACATCGAGGTTGAGCAACGGGGTCGTCGTCGCCGAGCTGATGGTTGTGCTCGCAACGAGGAGAGGGGTCACAGGGAGATCGGTGTAGACAGTATTCGAGACTTCGGTCATATTCCCTCCAACAAACTTCTGGACTTGGTAGGTGAAGTTCCCCGTACCCGTCCCCTTGAGCTGTACGGTATATGTCTCGTCGGCCGGAATCGTGAAGTACTTTTCATCTCCGATCGCCTCATACTGCCCGCCAATAGTGTCGTCGAGATACATGAGGTCGGAATCTTTAAATTTCGGATCTATACTCGAGAGCGGTACTGTGCCCATGTGTCCACCATGACTGTCGTAGATATCAACATCAACTGGCGAATGCACACTCACTGTATACCACTTCATCCAGGGGTAGTCACCGGCATTGGGCTTCGTCGAGGTCAGATACGATGTGGAATCAGCTGCTGAGGCGAGCGAGGAAGTGGCTACTACTTTAGAAATGAAGGATTTAACGGGATCTGCGTCGAGAATATTAGCGTGCTCAACATCACTTCTATTATCATGATTGAAGAGACCTTGGTTGAAGTAGAGGCTTGGGTTAGTGCTGTTGATGACGACCGTCCCATCGCCCTCTGGACCCTTGATAATACGCGGAGAGCTCGTCGAATACTCTATGGTACGCGTAGTAGGAGTTCCCCATCCCACGAGAGACATAACATCTGTAGTGGTTGGGAAGCGCCATGAATCCAGGAGTGAATGCATTGATGTTGCTTTCGAAAGTAGACTAGCAGAAAGCACGGAGGGACTTTTTAGATCGGATTCTTGGGGCTGTGACCTACCATCAGACTTGCCAGTCAGGAAATTGGCAAGGGACTCATAAGATCCTACCGCTTTCCCGGCAAAGGTAATGACCGGCTCAACAATTCTGTTGAAATATTCAGAAGAAGGGAGAAGACCATAGGCTCCGGGCATAGTGAGGCCGAATGTTCTGGCAACACCGCTCTCTAGAATCAATCCTTTACCGAGAGCCTGGTCAGTTCCATGAAGCATTCCCGCAATAGCTTGTGGGGTGCCGAGTTCAGGAACGGCGACAAACAAGACTTTGTCAATCAGCCCAGCTTTCCCTATTTTCTCAAGCTCGCTTCCGAGCGCCTTCGCCACGAGGCCACCGTTGCTATGAGCGATAACTGTGACTTTCCCCGTCTTTGACGTTGAGGCTAGTCGTTCGACTTCCTCTATGAGTTTCTTGGTCGTAGTGGCATAGGCAGGACTCATCCTCCAGTCATAGGCAAAAGGGAGCCAGCTCGTAATAGTTTTGTCCGCAACCACGCCATTCATCATGGCGATAAACTTTCCGTAGATATTCTTCCAAGGAAGTCCTAGTCCGTAATCGATAATACCGTGAGCATATATCGAGGGGTCAATGCTCGCACCTTCTGATGTTAGGGAAAGCTTTCTAACATCGTCGTTCCTATTGGGTTCCCAGAGCTGGTTGGTACCGCCATGCAGTCTGCTCGCCTCGAGTCCTGGGAGAAAGAGCACACTCGAACAACAGACTATTCTTATTTTTTCTTTAGGTGCTTCTGTGAGCCAAGGGTTGACGATTACTGGTCCTATGGTCGATGTACTCACTGGACCCGTAGGACTTCCCCACCAATTATCAGTTGCGTCTATCGTATTCAAGGTCAAGTTTCGTATCGGGACAAATTTTGTGCTGATAATACTACTATTGTGAATAGTGATATGGTTTTCAGCTGGATCATCAACCCGCATAACCATAGGCGCTGGAAATCTCAATGGAGCAGACAGTATTCCGTTCCTATTATTTATGAATTCACTATCTCGAATATCTATATAACTAGCTCTAGCATCAAGAGCAAGAGAAGCATTGGAAATCCTTGTGGATAATATGGTCATCGTGGCGGAAGTAGAGTATATACCTGTTCCATCTAGTATGGCATGCTCGATTCGTCCTTTTTTTCCAAGACCCATAGTCCACAAACCTGTGATGAGGACTGGTTCATTTTTTGTACCAGATATGATCACCTCACCGGCATCTGCCCATATAGTGTTGAAGTCGGAAGAAGTTGGAGGCGATGAAGATTTGATAACCACTCCAGGTCCAATAAGAAATTTCTGATTAGCACCTAGAGTGACAGCTTTATCCAGAATATATGGACTCCCCTCTTTGTTCCATATTATTGTCGGTGTACTCGGTAGACTAGAGATACGTGTCTCCGCATGTGTAAACAAAGGAAAAACAATGAATAGGGATAAAATGAGAACGACTGATGTTAATCTTTTTTGTTGTTGTATAGACATGGCATTGTTTAAATTATTTTAATAATGCCCACATCATAACGAAGCGAGATAAAATTTCGATAAAATAAAGATAAAATTTCGATAAAAAAATTCCCCCGCAATGGAGGAATCTTTTTGTCAAACTGCCTTTCAAATGAGCAAGGAGTGATAAGGATATTTTTGACTACGATCAGAAGTTTTTAACACCGGTGGCAACTTCTTTCCCATCTAGAACATTACTATACCTACCTGTAAAGTAGAGGACCGAGAAACTGAAGCTCAAAATGAGACCAAAACCGACGACGAAGTGAAAGAAATTGCGATCAAAGGGGTTGACCATAGATTGAGACTACTTCGCAAGCTCATTGAGCTTGGTACGAGTCTTTGGACCTACGGTACCATATCCACTGTCTCCTGGATTTGCTATGCCATACTTAACCTGGAATTTCTGGACTGCCTTTTCTGTCAGAGATCCGTAGGTGGTGCCTTCATTGCCAGGTGAGCCTACTCCTTCTGATGCGATCTTGGTCTCTGGATCTTTATTGAGGATCTTCTGGAGATTCTTAACATCGTCGCCCACTGTGCCTTTTGATAGAAGTCTGATGAAGACCGTTGTAACAGTTGGGGGTGTAGCTGGTATAGCAGGAGCTACTGTAGGAACAGCTGGGGTCGCTGGAGTGGCTCCAGAAACTACCTTGATTTTTTCTCGTGTTGCTGGACCAACTTTTCCTATCTGCGATATTCCGTATTTAGCCTGGAATCTCTTGACAGCTCTCTCTGTAGCTGGACCGAAGGTTCCATTGACAATACCTTCTGGGTATATTGTCTTATCTTGAGCGAGGAATGTCTGAAGTTTTGTGACATCTGCTCCAATACTACCGCGAGATAGGTCTATGGTGAGGACAACGGATACAGAAGGTGTAGCAACCTTAGGAATACATGTCACTCCTGAAGGACACCCTGGGACAACTACTGCCGGAATCACTACTGGTTTAGTGACAGGTGCGGATGGCGCCCCCCCACCTCCACCAATACTGCCTCCACTACTGACAGTATTGCTGGCCGCTGGTGTGGTACATGTAGTAGCAGTAGGAGTGACGAGCGCTGTGGGCGATCCATCCCCTCCTCCACCTGGCGGAGTAATGATTACTTTAGAAAGAGCATCTGTACATGTCTGTGTCACATAGGCGCTAGCTACTCCCTCGACAGTGAAAATCTTTCTGTCAGCTGATGTCACGGTGATAGTAGACTGCGCTGGCACTACAACTGAAAAGTTTGCAGCGTTCACTTCTATTGATTCTAGACTGGCCGATGAACCGCTCACGAGCAAGCTGTAGCCAGCGACAGTCAGGACTGTGTCTGTAGTCAGAGTTACATCATTATAGGCGGCACGAGTAACGGCCAGAGGTACCAATATCGAGAGAATTATTGCGCCAATACTTAATTGGTATTTAGGCATGATAAGTAAATATTAAGTTTAGCGAATAATTAGGTAGTTGGTGCTTGAACCTACACCTAGAGTTGAGGGAACTGCGCTTGGACCATTGTTCCATACCAATAAAGTTATGTAACCTGATGTTGTAGAGGCTTTTGCTCCTACGATAGACCAGACAGCTTGGGTAAACAATGAACCTGCACTTTGTGAGGTTGTTGTTGCAAACTGGGCAAACACGGTATCCCCAGACACTACACCTGTAACAGCACAGTCATACGCCTTGGTTGTTGAAGCTGCATGTGCAATTCCATCTCCGAGAGCCAAAGTATTAGCTGTAAAAGAGGTACAATTTCCTTTAATAAGTTGGGATACTGTTGTACCGCTTGATCCTATTGATACTCGAGTGGTAGAAGCGTTGACCAGTGTCGTCACGCCAGTGACATCTGCTGTACCAGTGACAGTAAGGTTTCCTCCTGTACTAATGTTTGTGCTAATGGTTGTTGCGGCACCCACTCCAGACACGACCACTAGAACGCCGAGAACTACTGAAAGTGTAACTGTTAAAAATTGATTCTTTTGATAAATATTTTTCATAATTTGATTATTAATAATTGATACTAACATAAAATATAGTATCTGATAATAATCTATATTATATATCTTTATTTTCACAATAGATATATAAAAGACCTGTGGATAACTTTTTTAATGATTGCGTAAAACAAAAACCACCCTTCCGCCGGTTGGCGGAGAGTGGTTCTTGTTGTATCTATTTAACCTGATACTAGGAGGTTATATAGCTAAATTCCGATGTTAACTGCTGGGGTTGCAAGAGCCTCGAGACCAAAGTCAATGAAGAACTTCTGAAGACCAGTTGTGTCATCATCGAAGTAGATCTTTGTAATAGATGTTGAGTGGTTTGCACCTGCTGTAGCAGTGTTATCAAGAAGTCCTGTGTAGTAGAACGAGCGTGAGGTATTGGCTGGGATAATATACGCAGTACTTGTATCTGCTGTATTCGTAGGACTTGTCGTTGTAAGAGCCTGAGTCAATGTTGACGAAGCTGCGGCAGCTACAGTTGAACTCGTAGCAAGAGCTGTGTTTGGAGCTTTTGCTATATACAAGTCAGCACTACCTGTATTGTTCAATTTAAAGCTAAATGTGAGAGTAGCTTTATTTGCCTTTGATGTACCGTTATCAACAAGTGTGGCACCTGCTGTTAGATTTGAGACGGAAGCACTGGTAGTTGCAAAGGTAATGTCCTTCGATACTATAGCGTTACCACCTGAAGCTGTAACAGTCGTGAAGTTGCTGTCAATACCGACGATGTTGGTAGCGTTGACCGTGATTGTGGACGAAGCCGCAATAACACTAGTCAAACCACTTAGGTCATCAGCGTCAGCAATATCTGCTGTAAGAGTCAGTGTTTTCCATGCATCCTGTGGAAGTTCGAAGGTTAGGTTCGAGAATACAGATGATGTTGCAACTGAATCAACCTGCACCGTCTTCACACCGTCAGAGATATATAGTCTCTTGATGAGAGTTGGCCAGCCGAGCAATGTAACTGCTGCTCCATTGGCTTGGTTATTCTTCAAGGTGAAGGTAAGTGTATTGATCGTGGAAGATCGATTCTCTGATTTGAATTCGAACTTTCCTAGCACAACACCTGTAGTTTCACCACTTGCTGATATTGTCTGGAATCTTGCCTCTGGACTGGTAAGGCTAAGCTTTCCAAGAATGTTTGCTGTCGAACCACTGGATGACAATGTGACCGTTCGTCCAGTTGTTCCAGCTGTAAATCCAGCGCCTAGACCGATAGAATCAGTGTATCCCTTTCCGTTGATAGTTCTGATACCGCTGTTCTGAACGGATACGATAACAGAAACATCTGATGTTAGCTTGTCAGTCGTTGACAAGACATGACCAGAAACAACAAAAGTTCTATCTGTTCCTGGGACTACAACTGCATTGATACCTTCGAATCGGACAATGTAGTCTGATCCTACAGTAACTTCTGTAGCGTCAGCGGAACTTGAAAGATTCTTTGTTGCAATGACAACACCGTTGCTATCCTTCAATGTAAGTGTGTCGAAGTAGAGCCATGGTCGCTTGTCGAGACGTACATCGAATCGTGTAACTGCTACTGGAGCTGCTGTGGCCTGAAGCTTGACAGCAACCATGTCCTTTGTCTCACCTTTCTTGATTGTCGTGTTGCTTGCGAAACTTGACAAAGACAAAGTGATAGAACCGTCAGTACCTGGTGTTACAACACCTTCTGTAGCAACCACAGTACCTGCTGGAACTGCTCCTGTAACTGGTGTACAGTTGTAGTAAACAGGGTTACAAGCTGGTGCTACTGCTAACACTCCGCCTGTGCCGTTAAGCTTTGCGATTGTCATAGGTCCTACATATCCGAATGAAGGAAGTCCTACGCTTTTCTGGTACTTGATGACTGCAGCTTTTGTCTGCTGTCCAAAGTATCCCTTTGATGCTGCTCCGGAACTAATAGCTACAATGTCGAAACCGTTAGCAATGAGCCATGTCTGAAGTTCTGTAACACTCGCACCTGTTGAACCTACGTTCATATAAGTTGTGAATGCGGCCTGTGCCACTGCTGTTGATCCGAGGACCACGGCAAGAGCGACAACGCTTGAAATAAATATTCTTTTCATATGTTGATAATTTTCGAATTAATAATGCCTAATAATAAAACTGATTGATAAAACTGTTTTCAACCACTACTTCTCTTTCTATTCTTCGCTCATATATAGACATGAAACAGAGTTGTAGAAAGAGATATAGGTTGCAAGAAGTGAGTCGGAAATTGTGGCCGTTTCTATCGTGTAAAGAAGTAGGAATTTCTGAAGGTATCGTGGAACATATTTCAACTTAAATATTCGTGAGAATATTTTACGTATTAAATTTTCAAAGTGCCGGACAATTTCGGTACGGGGATTATTATACCCCTGTCTCCGAAACATGTCCAAATTCAGGTGTGGATAACTCCTGAAGGTATTCCTGAAGGAAGCAATCCTCGTATGAGGATAACTCCCAGAGAATCCACCCGCTCATACTAGCATATTCGTGTTGACGATGTCAATAATATAGTATGCCTATAATTACCTAAGAGAGTACGTACTCCAGCGACGCTCCCCTTCCTTCTTTACTACCCCACTTTTTACGAGACTTCCAAGCTCTCTCTGGATAGTCTTTTCACTGCAGTCATTTATGACTTTTACGAAGTCTTTTATAGTGAGATTTGGTTGAGCTTTAAGTAGCGAAATGATGCGTTCCTGACGGGTATTTTTCTTGTCCTTTATACTTTCTATGGGTTCTTTGGTGACTTTTCTGGTGTCCGATAGAGCAACCAACTTATGTCCTTTATCAATCCTTTTCGTCAGTCGGTCGGCGAGCTCCGGGTCAGTTGCGAAGAATTCTCGCGAAAGCACGAAGCCGGCCTTCGCCGTATTCTCATTAACTACCTGAGTGAATGTAGAGAGAAGTAGGGTTATTTCATCGATGACAAGATTTCCATTATTGCGAGAAATGAGACCTGATATTATGGCAAGGGAAACATATGAAGTGAGATCCCGAGCATACAGAGAAAGGGTGTCAATCACGAGATCAGGAGGCACATCTCGTCCTTCTCCCGTTTCACCGAGCGAGCGAATGCAGGTCAAAAACCCAACACTTTCCTTTCGAAGTTCCCACTTAAGGGGCTCAGTGTCCTTGAGATGATTCGACACGAGATATATAGCCTGGGCTATTCTTTCTATTTTATTTTGCAAATTTGAGTCTTTAGAAATATCCATTGTCTTTTAGATTAAATGTGTGTACATGTTTACTGTCTTTTATATGTCTTTAATTGAAACTCGTGAATTTCCTTGTGTCCATTATAGAGTATTTTGTCTTTGATTGTAAAGTCTTTTGCTCGTTACAACACAGAGTAGGCAAGTTGTGCTATTATTATGAGTAAATAATTATAAAAAATATGGCGAGAAAAAAAGAAAGCTCAGAACGCGAAGGAGGGATCAAAAAAGAGACGTGGCGGGCAGTGATCGCTATTGCATTTTTCGTCCTTGCCCTTCTTTCTGTACTAGCGGCTTTCCATAAGGCTGGCTTCGTCGGTGAATTTGTCCACTCATGGCTTCAGAAACTTCTCGGTATTGGGTATTTCCTCTTCCCTATTGTTCTCGTGATGCTGGGAGTCTCCTTTCTTCGAGGAGTACAAAAGAAATTCCAGACATCGAAGCTCATCGGAGCTCTTCTCTTCTTTATATCCGGCCTCGGTCTCATTGACCTCCTCATCGTCCGCGAGGGTGGCATCCTCGGCCGCTATATTTCCCAGCCTCTCATTTCCCTTTTTGATGTCTACGCCGCGGCAACCCTTCTCATAGCCCTGCTGACCGTCTCCATCCTCATTACCTTTGAGATGCACTTCACCGTTGAACATCTCATGTTCTGGAACTACTTCAAAAAGCCTGCTGGACAGGATGAAGGAGAGGAAGATGCTGACCTCGGAAAAATTCCGAAAAATGCCGTGATCGATGGCGAGCTCGAAGTTGAAAAGAAATTCGTGGACATAAAGAAGCCTATGATCGCCAAGAGTGAAGAGGATGAGGGGAACTTTTCCTCGTCATTTGTTACGTCGTACAGCAATAAACCTTTCGTGCCTCCACCGCTCTCCCTTCTTGAAAAAGATAAGGGAAAACCAGAGACTGGCGACATAAAGGCCAATGCAAACATCATCAAAAGGACACTCCAGAACTTCGGCATCAATGTCGAAATGGACGAAATATCTATAGGACCTTCCGTGACCCGCTACGCCCTCAAGCCAGCCGAGGGAGTCAAGCTCTCGAAGATTGTGGGGCTCAACAATGACCTTGCCCTTGCCCTCGCCGCCCACCCTATCCGCATTGAAGCGCCGATTCCCGGAAAATCCCTCGTTGGTATCGAGATACCGAACTCTACGAAAACTACTGTAGGCCTTGCGACACTCCTCGCTTCCGATGAATACCAACAGTCCGACAAACCGCTTCTCATTTCTATGGGTAAAGGAATTTCCGGCAAGTCATTCTTTGCAAACCTTGCAAAAGCTCCGCACATGCTCATCGCCGGTGCGACAGGATCCGGAAAGTCCGTAACTATTCATGCCGTCATCGCGTCGCTCCTCTTCCGTAATTCTCCTGAAGACCTCAAATTCATCAT
>CAYGGI010000005.1:0-17672 GCA_964349525.1 uncultured Candidatus Saccharibacteria bacterium | reverse complement strand
AGCTCACTCTTTACAACAAGATTCCGCACCTCCTTACCCCTGTCATTACCGAGCCAAAGAAAGCCATTCTCGCTCTCAAGTGGGCGGCAAAGGAAATGAGTCGTCGCTACGACATTCTCGAGAAAAATGCCATGCGCGATATCGACTCCTACCACAAGAATAAGGAAAAGGAGGGTGAACCAATGCCATACATTGTCATTGTTCTCGACGAGCTTGCAGACATCATGCAGTCCTATCCTCGCGAGCTCGAGTCGGCCATCGTCCGTCTCGCCCAGATGAGTCGCGCTGTCGGTATCCACCTCATCCTCTCGACCCAGCGACCAAGCGTCAATGTCATTACCGGTCTCATCAAGGCCAACGTCCCTACCCGTGTCGCCCTCCAGGTGTCTTCCCAGATCGATTCTCGTACCATCCTCGATGGTAGTGGTGCGGAAAAACTCCTTGGCGCAGGAGACATGCTCTACCAGGGTGGCGAAATGTCGAAGCCTTTGCGTCTCCAGTCTGCATATATCACGGAAAATGAGGTCAAGAAAGTTGTAAAGTACCTTGCCGACACCTACAAAGACGAGATTATGGGCGAGATAAATCTCACCACACCTGAAGCCGGCAAAGATTCCATATTCGAAGCAAATCTCGATGATGATGAGGATATCGGCGAGGAGGATGATATGTACGAACAGGCGCGGGAGACGGTTATAGAAACGGGGAAAGCATCGACTTCATTCCTCCAGAGAAAGCTCGGTGTAGGATATTCTCGCGCTGCGAAGCTCATGGATATACTCGAGAAACGCGGAGTCATTGGTGCAGCGAACGGCGCGAAGGCCAGAGAAGTCTTCGGAGCGACGTCAGCACAGACAGCTCCAGAAACTACAGAGGAGGCACCACTCTAAGACATGCTCACTCGCTACGGAACAAAGAAAATAATAATGATCGCCCTTTGCGCCACGGCCTTTTTCATTGTTTTTGGATACGGGATTTTTGCTACACATGATTATATTGTCGGGCATTCCTTTTCTATAACCGAGCCGGTTAATGGGAGTTCTTCCCTTGTTCCGAATGTGAGGATACGCGGAGTAGTCGAAAGAGCGCAGGAGATCTCCCTCAACAGCAGATCTATCACCATAGATGACAAAGGAAACTTCAATGAAGCCGTCCTTTTAGCACCTGGATACAATATTTTTACCTTTGTAGTACGAGACAAGTTCGGCAGGAGCAAAGAATATCGACTTGAATACGTATATAAGGTAAACTAGAAGCATATCCGAAGTACCCCTAGGATACGTGCATAAAAAATCCGTGCAGAATCCCACATTATTCCTTAACTATCTTTCAACATGGTAAAAAAACAAAAAGAAACGGCAAAAAAAATTGAAGCGGAAATAAAAATAGATAAAGAAACTGCCAAGAAGTCTGATCCTACGGAAAGTATCAGCTCCACTCTCGATGCCATCCGCATGAAGTTCGGCGACGAGTCTATTATGAAACTTGGGGAAAAGCCTCGGGTAAATGTAAATGCAATTCCGACCGGTTCTATCGGTCTCGATGCTGCTCTCGGTGTTGGCGGTATGCCTCGCGGACGCATTATCGAAATCTTTGGACCTGAATCGTCTGGAAAAACCACCCTTTCCCTCCATGTTATCGCCGAAGCGCAAAAACTCAATGGCATCTGCGCCTTTATCGATGCCGAACACGCCATGGATCCAGAATACGCAAAAAGGCTCGGGGTAAAAATAGATGAACTCCTCATTTCCCAGCCAGATACAGGAGAACAAGCCCTCGAAATCGTCGAGAGTCTCGTTCGTTCAGGCAAGATGGATGTTATCGTCATTGATTCCGTCGCCGCATTGACGCCGAAAGACGAGATCGAAGGCGACATGGGCGCGCATCATATGGGCAAGCAGGCTCGACTCATGTCCCAGGCTCTCCGCAAGCTCACGGCAATCGTTGCAAGGTCAAAAACCATTGTCATCTTTATCAATCAGATCCGCATGCAGATCGGCGTGATGTTCGGCAATCCGGAGACCACTCCCGGAGGAAAGGCTCTCAAGTTCTACACATCTGTCCGCCTCGATATTCGTCGCATAGCCCAGATCAAGAAAGGCGAGGAAGTCATGGGTGGTCGCGTTCGCGTAAAGGTGGTGAAGAATAAAGTTGCTGCGCCCTTCCGCCAGACAGAGTTCGATCTCATGTACAACGAAGGTATTTCACAAGAAGGCGAGATCATCGCTCTCGGAGAAAAGATGGAGCTCATTACGAAATCAGGAACTTCCTATGCCTATGGCGAAGAAAAGCTCGGCCGAGGCTACGATGCCACGCGACAATTCCTGAAAGATAATTCGAAAGTAAAAGAAGAAATCCTCGAAAAGATTCGAGCGAAGCTCAAGGAGGCGGTGGTCTAGGGTACAATGAAAAATCGTGCGAGCTTACGGTGGGGAAGTCTTTTTCAGGAGCGAAGCGGTGTGAAAAAGGTCTTACCCGCTCAGATAAGCGAGCCGTATTTTTCCTAAATAAAAAGACACTCGACTACCCTTCTTTCGTCGCATGAAAGGCGTATTCAAAGTGTCTTGACATGATATATACACGGTATATACTGTTATTACTATGACTTCAAAAACCATCTTCAACATGAATACAAAACTCAAGAAAGCCGCCATGAAAAAAGCTCGCTCTGAAGGCTGGACGCTGTCGGCGGTGCTGAATAATGCGGCGCGCGCATACATAGAAGATCGATTCGAGCTCGAAATATTGCCGAATAATCCGGCTGAAATCAAGCGAATTAGAAAAGATATCGCAGCTGGGAAATTCGTCACTTGGGAAAAAGTAAAACTAGAACTTGCAGAAGAAAGAAGTCGCGCTAATTCTAAAAAACAGCATGCAGATAATTCTCTCCTCTCGAGCAAGAAAGCAGCTCCAAAGTTTCTCGTTAGACATTAAAAGCAGGATCGAAGAAAAGATTGATTTCTTCACGCAACAAGAAAATCCTCTCCTATTCTCCAAACCTCTCGGTGATGGATTCTATAGATTCCGAGTTGGTGATTACCGCATTGTTTTCTATATTGAAAATAGTGTGATGTATGTAGACAAGATTGACCGTCGAGATAAAGTATATCGATAAGACTTTACCTGTGGACAATCTCGTTGCCTTGACGCTTATATAGATAATTTTGCCTTTTTTACCCAAATCAGCTAGAATGCCCCTATGTCCATGCTTGAATACAACGAAGTCGTCGAACGCAAATATATTATTATGGAAGGTGCACCGTACGAGGTACTCTCTTCCCATGTCTTCCGCAAACAGCAGAGGAAGCCTGTCAACGCCACGAAGCTCAAGAATATGATTTCCGGTAAGGTTACCGAGTACTCTTTCCATCAATCTGAAAAGGTGCAGGAGGCAGAGATCGAGAGCAAAGAAATTAAATATCTCTATACAACCAAGGGCGACTTCTTCTTCTGCGATCCGAAAGATCCAAGCAAGCGTTTCAGCGTATCAGGAGATGTTGTCGGTTCAGGAGGTCGCTTCCTCAAGCCCAATTCTCTCATTACCCAGCTCACGTTCGGCGAGCAAACCATCGGCTTCAAGTTCCCCATCAGCGTCGAGCTCAAGGTCACTGAGGCTCCGCCAAATATCAAGGGTGATAGCTCTACGAGTGGCGGTAAGGTCATCGTTCTCGAAACAGGCGCGACGATCACCGCTCCCCTGTTTGTGAATGCAGGAGATACGGTACGAATCAATACAGAAACGGGAGAGTATCGAGAGCGGGTGGGGAAATAAAGACAGAAGAAAAAGCAGAGCGAAAATATCGTTCTGCTCTTTCTTTTACCTAACTATCGAGCGACGTACGGAAGTAACCCGATAAATCTCGCGCGCTTGACGGCAGTCGCGAGCTGACGCTGACTCTTTGCACAGACACCTGATTTCTTACGACTAATTATGCGAGCATGAGGATTGAGAAATTTCTTGAGGATTTCCGTATCCTTGTAGTCAATCTGTCGAATATTATTTTGTGAGAAGTAACACTGTTTGTTCATATATGTTTGATTAAATGTAATGTATTGATGACTCTATAACTAGAACGGAATATCGTCGGGATTTATTTCTTCTTCAGGATACTCGATAGCTCCTCCTGCTGGGATATCCTTGGTATCATCTGCGGGGATCGATGATTTCTCTGATGTCGTTCCGCCAGCGTTTGCCCCGTTGCCTGTTCCTCCGCCTGGTCGATTGCCGAACTGGACGGTAGAAGCGACAATTTCTGTGCGGTATTTCTTTTCGCCCGTGGTCTTGTCAGCCCATGATCGGGTCTGCATGCGTCCCTCAATGAGAGCACTCGAACCTTTCTTAAGGTACTGTGCAACGAGCTCCGCCTGACGGTCGAAGACGACAATATTGTGATACTCAACTGACTCTTGCTTCGCCCCGCTCTTGTCCTTCCAGACGTGGTTTGTAGCGAGACTAAATGAACACACTTTTACTCCTGATGGAAGAGCTTTGAGCTCTGGATCTCGCGTAAGATTCCCTATGATGATGGCTTTGTTTAGAAACATATGATTTTTGAGCGATTATACTTGCTTAATACTGATAATACTACGCCCCTTTCACCATTTCGTCTATGCTCTTGTCCATCTCTTCCACAGAAGCCGGCGCGGGCTTCACATCTCCTTTGATATCCAAGCCGGGAATCGGGAGAGTTTCGGTACCCCCGACCTCTCCTGAAATCCCTTCGCTCGCAATTCCCGTAGCATTCATACTGTTGACGAGAGTTGGAGTCGCTACGGCTTTTTTACCAAGATATGTGTTATCGCGCACTGTGATGATGAGAAGTAGTCGAAGCATGTCTGGATGCATTTCAAACCCCTTCTTTATTTCCTCAATCTCCTTTCCGGAAACTTCGAACTTGATCCAGCCGAAGTATCCTTGGTCAAAACGATGGTTGACGGTCCCAATCTTCTTGATCATGGTATACGCGAGACTGATAAGCTCTGGGTTTTCCTCGGAAATAATAACTGCCTCCTTTTTTGAAAGAGTGCTCTTGAGAGTCGTGACGATATCAGCCACTTTCTCTGGGGGAACTGACGATACGAGGAGGTATCCTATTTCATATACCTTCTTTTCAGTATCGCCTACGGTGTGTACCGCGATGGTATCTGCCATGTGATTGTTGTTAGTGAGCAGTAATTCGCCGTGGTTCCCGAGGGGAATTTGACGAAGCATAGCCCGTGCGAACTAGGACTACTCACGTTATTGAATTGATAAAATGCACGTGCACGTACATTATCACAGGAGCATCATCGTGTCCACTTTTTCCAAGAACGAGACGCCATGGTGAGTGGCAGAGAAACTGTAGCAAGGGGAGATAAAATTTCGATAAAATAAAGATAAAATTTCGATAAAATTTCAAATACCGAACATCTTTCGGGCGTTGTCAATAATGTGGGAAGAGAGTTTCTCTAGAGTTTCATCCCTCACGGAAGCCAGACTGCTCACAATCTCCTTGATAAATAAGGGTTCGTTGCGTTTCCCGCGATAGGGCGCAGGTGCCACGAAAGGCGCGTCTGTTTCAGACATTATGCGGTCGATTGGCACGTATTTTATTACTTCATCATACGATCTGGCAAATGTCACTACTCCAGTGAAGGAAACGGTGCAATTAAGATCCAAAATCATCTTCAAATCTTCAATATTTCCGGCGAAGAAATGGAAGTTGGAGCGGACTTTTGCATGCTTTTTGAGCATCTCTACTGCTTCTTTATATACATGAGGGTTATCCTTACCATTCCTAATATGGAGCATGAGGGGTTTGTTGACCATATTTGCGAGTTCGATATGCTGAATAAAAACTACTCGTTGTCTCTCGATATCCTCCGGTTCTGACCTGAAATAATCCAGCCCGCACTCCCCTATTGCCACTACTTTCGGATCTTGAGCCAGCTTTTCGAGGGATGCAAAATCAAAAGGATCTTTTGTATGACTGGGGTGAATTGCAACCGTCGCCCACATATTTTTATATGTATGAGCCAGCATGACTGCCTTTTCCGACATCGCTACATCTGTCCCGACATTTATGATCCCAATTTCCTCTTTGTGAGCTCGAGCAATGACTTCTTCTCTATCTGCGTCGTATTCGTGAAATTGAAGGTGGCAGTGGATGTCTATATATTTCATATCTATCAAATTCTACTTCCTCATAAACAACGGCCCCGCAATTTTATTATCCCTAATAGCTTTCGCAATCTTTTCTGAAGTTTCAGGCAAAAGCGGCGCGAGGAGAATGCCGATATGAGCGACTTCGCCGAGGATATGTGTTACCTGCTCCCTGCCTTTTTCCACATCTACTTTAATAGTCTTGAACGGCTCATGTTCCTGAATATACTTATCCGCCGCCTGGATGCGCGCCCAGATGTCGTCGCAGACTTTATTTATTTCATAACTGTCATAGAGCGCAGCATATTTATTGATATCTATCTTCTCGGCTTCTGTGTCGGGATTCTCGATGCGAATATCATTCGTCTCCGCCATTTTCATAACGCGACTGACGAGGTTTCCGAGACCGTTCGCGAGGTAGGCATTGTAGGCCTCCTTGAATTTCTCCATGGTAAAGGGGCTGTCTTCGAACGGTTGGAGCTCCTTTAGGACAAAGAAGCGTAGCGCGTCGGTGCCGTATTCAGCGACGATGTCAGCTGGAGGACTGACTGTGTTCCCGAGAGTCTTGCTCATCTTGAGTCCACCTTCACCTGTAATGAAACCATTGATAACGATCTGCTGTGAGTTAGGTAAACCAGCCGCCATGAGCATGGCCTGCCACATTGCCGACTGTTGGCGAAGGTTGTCTTTACCGCAATACTGCACGACACCACCAGTCTTGACCCACCATTTTTCAAAATTTTTTTCGTCATCCGGCCAGCCAAGCGTTGAGATGTAGGAAACGAGCGCATCGAACCAGACATACATGACATGCTCAGGATCGCCGGGAACCTCGACTCCCCAGGACATCTTGCTCCTCAAGCGGGAGATGCTAAAGTCGGTGAGTCCCCTTTCGACAAAGGCCCGTATCTCATTGAAACGAAACTCTGGAACAACAAAGAGTGGATTTTCTTCGTACATTTTGAGGAGTGGCTTTTGGAACTCGGAAAATTTGAAGAAATAATTTTCTTCCTCAATTTCCTCGATTGAAAGTGAAGGGTGAACGGGACATCTACCGTCGACAAGCTCCGAGTCGGTCTTTTCGAGCTCACAACCGACGCAGTACTTTGTCGTATAATTTTTTTTGTAAATATATCCGTTCTTGTTGCACCGTTTCCAGAATTCCTGCGCTGCGGCAATATGGCGAGGGTCTGTCGTACGAAAAAAGTGTGCTTCGGGCAGGATATTGAGCTGTCTGATGAGATCCTTGAAATTATTAGAAATCTTATCGACAAACTCCTGCGGCTTCTGACCGAGAGTCGTAGCGTTCCGCTCTATCTTTGTGCCATGTTCATCAGCACCGGTATTAAAAAAGACTTCGCATCCCTGGATTTTCTTTACCCGAGCGATGACATCAGCGCGGATGAGCTCCATGGCAAAGCCGACATGCGGTAGGGCATTGACATAGGGCAACGTGGTTGTGATGTAGAAATTTTTCTGCTTCATGCTTTTTAATTTTCGTACGCAACCCCCACGATTTTACCCGCTTCCTGCTTGCCCTTCTCGATATCGTCGATCCACTCCATAAGGGCGGACGCTATCGGCACAGCGAGGATAGCTCCGAGGAAGCCGGCGAGCTTGGCCCCAATGACGAGAGCGAGGATGACGACCATGGGCGAAATGCCGACGATCTTCCGCACGACGAGAGGATAGAGGAGATGATTTTCAAACTGATGAATGATGAGGTAGAGTCCGACAACGAGCAGACCGTGCGACGCTCCACTATCAACAAGGGCGATGAGCACCGCAGGCACAGCGGCAAGGATCGGACCGAAGATAGGGATGAGCTCAAAGATGGCGGCGATAGAGGCGAGGAGGAGTGCATGTTTGACACCGAGGACCATGAGGCCGAGGTATACCAAAACTCCCACGATGATGCCGAGCAGTAGTTGTCCCTGCATCCAGTAACCGATCTTTTTCTGCGACCGCTTCCATAGGTCGATAACATAGTCGTGGTGTTTCAGAGGACTGACTATTTTCAAGAAATTACCGACCCCATCTTCCTGCACAGCGAGATAGAATGAGAGGACAACCATGAGAACGAAACTTAGAGCCCCTCCGAAAATAATCGTAGCGGTCTTGAAGGCTCCGGCGCCCGTACCGGTGATGGCGTATTTCGAAGTTTCAATAAAGTCTTTTATGGAAAATGATCTGTCAGCAAAACTGATGCTGTCGGGAAGATTGCTGACATAGGTCAGAGCTTCATTGAGAAGCGATGGCACGAAGAATATGAAAAATCCGGCGAGGAGCAGGCCGATGGTGACATAGATACCGACGGTCGCAGGCAGTCGACGGATTCTGTACCGACCGCACCAGTTGGTGGCTGGCTCGATAGCCGAGGCGATGACGATAGCGGCGAGGACGACGAGGACAATGTCCTTAATATAGTACAAAAAGGCGACAAAGAGGAGGATAAGGACGGCCTTCGTTATCGTCCCCGAGGTAATAGTGACACGGATATTCTTATCGTTCATGTCTTAAGTATATCACGAAAGTTTTTATCATCTTTATACGGACCAACAATCGCCATATTGAGGCTTTTATTTACAAAAACTTCGCGGGCTAGTTTCTGGATATCTTCTGCTGTAACTTTTTGAACATCTTTAATGAACATCTCGGGTTGCTTTATGTCTCCTTTGATAATCTCCTGGTGTCCGACAAATTCCGCTTGGGCATCCGATGTCTCGAGGTTGAGCATGGTCGTTCCGGCGATATAATCCTTTGCTTTCTTGATCTCAGCTGGCGAAACGAGCTCGTCTTTCATGCGCTTGAGTTCATTCATGATGTTTTCAATGCCGATCTCCACTCGCGTCGTATCAACACCGGCGGAAATAACGAGAGCCCCGTGATCGGTGTAGGCCTGATGAGACGAGTGGATGTAGTAGCAAATGCCGAGCTCGTCGCGCATCTTCGAGAACAGCCGCGAGCTCATCCCCCTGCCGAGAATCGTCGAAAGAACGCGCATCGTCGGAATCCTTTTGTCATGCACGGAAAAGGTGCGCAACGCGATAGCGAGGTGCGTCTGATCAGTCTTCTTGTACCCAACTTTAAGTGCGGGACTCTTTTGAGTTTCTCTGACCATCATTTTTCCCTTCTTTGATTTTGTTGAAATAGTCGAGAATAATTTCTCCACCTTTTTTACCACATCTTTTTCTTCAATTGCGCCCGAAACAATGATGGTCGTAGCACTCGCAACATAATGCTTCTCGCGATAGGAGATAAAGTCCTTGCGGGTAAAAGATCTGATATTTTCCTCCGGACCGAGTACTGTCCATCCGGCTGGCTGGTCACCATACATGAGTGCGCCGAGTAGATCATGAACTTGGCGCTCCGGGCGATCCTTGTACATGCGGATTTCCTCAACAATGACGCCTTTTTCTTTTGTTATTTCACTCTCCGCGAAGAGTGTATTGAGGTACATGTCGGAAATAATGTCGAGAGCGGTGTCGAGGTGGCGTGGGGCGACTTTCGCATAGTAGCCTGTGTACTCGTCAGAGGTAAAGGCGTTCGACTCGGCGCCGAGGCCATCGAACTCGCGGGCGATGTCGGAGGCCTTTGGGCGGCGCGGAGTGCCCTTGAAAACCATGTGTTCGAGGAAATGGGAAATGCCGTTTATCTCTTTTGTCTCGTATTTCGAGCCGGCCTGGACCATGACGAGGACTGTCACGGCGGGGTTGGCGGGCATGGGGACGGTAATGATCCTGAGGCCGTTTTTCAATATGGTTTTTTTGAATTTCATAGTGGATTTACTGTATCATAAAAAAAGACACTCCGAAACTTTACAGTTTCAGAGGGTCAAAGTGTTTGAGTGTCAGGGTACATGAGGCACCAAGACACTAAGGACTACTTGCGGGAGATGACCCGAGAGCCTGCACGCCACTGGTAGTCGTCCTCGAGCACGCTGGCATCGACACCCCAGCCGTAGCCATCGTCCCAGCCCGCGTACACGGCACGCTCTTCTCCATTCACATCGATGACGCGGAAAAGATTAGCGGAGCCGTCGACGGACAACCGGCGAGTTTTACCGTTGGGTTTTTCGCCCTTCGGCTGTTGTGACAACATCCAGTAGATTTGCGACGCTGTGACAATCCTTGGCGCAGGCTGCTCGGGAGTCATCTTCGCGAGGGTTGCTCGGATCCGGAGCTTGCTGACAGACACCGTCGCTTCACCAACCGCCTTTTCAGTCATTGGCATGCACCAAGTCTTGAAATTGTCACCGAAGTACCAAAACTGGACATCCGGATTCTCTTTGGTGAACTTTTCGGCGACGATGAACTCCGGCTGAGTGGGGATGATGAGGTCGGAGAGCCAGTCGAGGATTGTTTCCTTAACCTCCTCGGCCTTGACCAAGAAAGTTTGAACCAACCCATTGAACGCCACCCAGAAGGGGTGATTCCGAGAATTTGCCACCTCTTGGGCCTTTTCGCCATCCGCGTTGGATGCGAAAAGAATGTCTGACGCTTGACCCCCGATGTTGTGACATTGTCCCGGACTGATTTTGTTACTCATAGTTTTCATTCGCACCATCCGCTGACTATCCACTGTATCTGAAAGCACCTAGGTTCACCCTAGCCTGCTTCAGATTTATCAGTTTCAAGCTGACGATATGGCTGCGAAACGAGACTTACTTTACCTGTGATACCTCACCGTATGTAGAAAATAAGCCTTATTTCACAGCCATAGCTGTCATCAAATCCTGTAAAAGAGCCTCTAATTCACTGCCATATATTATACACCTATTTTATGAGTTTTGTCAAGTCACCCTACTTTATCATAATACATTGACAATGTAGCTACAAATGCAGTATACTCATACCTATGAATATACAAGCGACGATACAAATTAGAGTCGAGGAGGATTTGAAAACAAAGGCAGCGGATGTCCTGCGAAAAATGGGTCTTGACCTGTCTTCTGGAATCAAGCTATTTCTTAATGAAATCATTACGAGCCAAGTCCTTCCCTTTCTTCCTGCCACTGAGAAAGGTAAAGAATTGCGGTACTACGAACAATACAAAAAAGAGATTGCTTGGGCGAAAAAGTATGGGAAATCTTACACTTCCGGCAAAGAATTGATGGATGATCTTATGAAAGATTAAAAAATCGGCAAAGTTGTGCTGTAGTTTAGATGCCTCGTAGATACTTTATCAAATCCCCTATCTTCACCCTCTCCTGCTTTCCTGTATCACGGTCTCTCACAGTAACGCCCGCATCTTTTTCTATGGTCTCAAAATCAATTGTCACGCAGAATGGCGTTCCGATCTCATCCTGTCTGCGATACCTCTTTCCAATATTTCCATTATCATCGAATGTCGCGGATGGAATTTCTTTTTTAAGCATTTTATAAATCTCTCGGGCTTTTTCTACAAGTTGTGGTTTGTTTTTGAGAAGAGGAAACACGGCGACTTTGACCGGAGCCACATTTGGTAGAAATTTCATGTATATACGCTTCTCACCATCAATTTCATCCTCGGTATATGCACTCGCTAAAACAGCAAGGAAACTTCGATCTACGCCAAGTGATGGCTCGATAACATGGGGAATGAAGCGATCTTTTGCGCCCTCATCGAGATAGGAAAGGTCTACTCCGCTTGCTTTGGAATGATTTGAAAGATCATAGTCAGTCCTATACGCAAGACCGTATAATTCTTTTTTCCCGAATGGAAATTCGAATTCAAAATCGATAGTGCGTTTCGAGTAGTGTGCGCGGTCAGCCTCGGCTATTTCAAGTTCCGAGACTTTATCTTTATCAATACCAATAGATCTGATAAAAGCAGACATTTCATTTTTTAACATTTCGAATGCTTCCTTCCATGAATCGGGTCGTACGAAATATTCGACCTCCATCTGCTCAATTTCACGGAGGCGGAAAAGAAAGTCGCGCGGAGCTATCTCATTGCGGAATGCCTTACCGATCTGCGCAATACCGAACGGCAGAGTCGGATGGAATGAATCCATAATATTTTTGAAATTGGTAAATATACCTTGAGCTGTCTCTGGTCGGAGATACGCGAGAGAAGCATCGTCTGCGGCGGCACCTATATGTGTCTCAAGCATCATATAGAAATGACGCGCTTCGCCGAGTTTACCTCCACATTCGGGACACTTTTTTTCATCATCGAGGTGATCTGTGCGGAAACGCCGTTTACATTTTTCACATTCAGAAAGCATATCCGCGAAGCCCCGAGCATGCCCGCTTGCTTGCAACACTTCCCTTTTCGTAACTATAGTAGAATCAATGCCATAAACATCTTCACGATCAGCTACGAACTGTTTCCACCACAATTGCTTTATATTATTCTTGAGAGCGAGACCATGTGGTCCATAGTCAAAAAACCCAGCGAGACCTCCATAGATATCAAAGCTCGGGTAAATAAACCCCCTCCTCTTGCAGAGAGATACAAGAGACTCCATAAGTACATTCTTTTCTTCGGTTTTAGACATGCGCCTATTCTAGCTTAAATATGATTGTCGTGCCACCCTTTACGGCACCACCCTCTCATTCCCCTCCTTGAATGTCGGATCGCCACTGTAGTTCGTCGATAGTGCCGGATGCGTGCTCGTGAGGATTGCGCCAGTGAAATCATCCTGTCCTGTGAGCGTCGTGTCCTGAACGAGGAGTGGTGCCTGGCCGACCTGTGCGACGCTCGGTGTGAAGCCGATCTGGAAAGACACGACTCGACGGTGACCTCTATTTATGGTATACGAATCCACATTGCCGACTCTCCAGACAACTTCCCCGCTCTTGGAATTGTAACTGACATCTTCACCGCCAGGAGTGACCTTGCCGATCCACTTCACATACGCTGGCAAGAGGGCGCGGACTCCTGCATCGGTCGCAGTGTTCGCCGTGTTGTCGACGACCCAGTTTACCGTGTAGGTCGTTTGTCGCTCGGCTTTCGGAGGAATCGGACCGGTGGCGTCAGCTGGACGCGTGATAGTTGAAGAAAGGGAAAGTTGCGAAGAAACTTTGACTATCCTCTGCGCGCTCGAGACGACACTTTCCGGGACGTTGGCTTCGGAAATGCGCTTGCCCGAAACATTGACATTGAGCGCGAGACTAGGACTCGTCACTGGCTTGAGCGGTGTGCTGAAGTCGCGCGGCGTAAAGGTGAAGGTCACACTACCACTCTCACCTGCCCCGATAGTTCCGAGGGCGGGCGTCGTGATGCCATTCCAGACGATCTCGTTATCGGCAGAGACATAGAGCCCCTCGCCGGGAGCAACTGAGACTTTATCAAAAGAATTTCCCGAAAGCTTGAGGTGTATCTCGCCATCGATAATGGAAGTTGGGAGATTGTTGAACCACGAGACGGTGGCTTTGATAGGACTATTGAAAGCGCCGACATAGACGCCTTCATCCGTATCATTGTCGAAGGCGATGGAAGCGGAAATGAACGGCTTCTTGATCGTGATATCCTGCGTCGCCGCGATGTATTCGGTGCCGATAACTCCGGCAGTCTTGATACTCTGCGCTCCCGCGGCAAAGCGGAAGACGCGGAGCTCATTATCCTGCCCCTCGAGTCGACCCTTGAATGTTATGACCTTTTTTCCATGTGAAGGTATATCGCCGATTTTCCATGTCGAACCGTTTCCCTCGGTCTTGATATCGGTCGAAGTCATCGCAAAGCCGAAAGGAAACGTCGCCTTGAGCAGAAGATTTTTAATCACGTCGGCGGAGTTCGACATCAGAGTCACCTCGAACTGGACTTCCTGTCCCGAGGTCACTTCCTTGAAGGCAGAAACGGAAAGCGAGAGCGGAGAAGAGCTGATGAGGATTTCGTAAGTCTTTTGCTTTTTAAAAACTGCATTTGAACCTGCTACTCTATATGAAACGGTGATAGTTATTTCCTTCTTGGTATTTTCTTCGCCATAGAGCACAGCTTGGACGTTCTTTTGTCCGAGACCTCCCGGAGAGATGTCTTCCATCGTTTCGCGGAATTGCTTGAGTTCTTTTGACCTGTCGATCGCGTCGACCGTGCCGGCGGGAAAATCTACAACCATATCCACCGCCTGCAGTTTTATATTATTCTTGTTATTCACCTGCACGCCGAGGGAGAGAGGATCTCCTCCGGCAACGGTTACAGGACCGTTGATGATGATATCGATATTGTTCGCCGAAATAATATTTTCTCCATTGAATACGAGGTAAGCGCCAACGCTCATGGCGATGACAAAAAAGGTGATGGAGCCGATGAGGAATTTTGTAAAGAAGGACATGGAGTTTGGTTTGTACTTCGTAGTGAGGACGACTTCCTCTGCGGGTTTCTCGGGTGGATGCTCCCAGTCAGTCTGCACAGCATTCTCTCCTCCAGTCGGTCGTTCGCCGAAGTGGAGTCGGCGCTTCTCCCGTATGTCTGGAGCGTTCCTCGAGTAGAGAGACTTTTTGAGTTCCTCAATTTTACTTTTATTTTCTCGATTGTCCTCGGGAGTCATAGGATACATTTTAGCATGAAAATGGATTGATGAGCACCTAGAGTTGACTTTCCTTCAGTCCGTTATTTATTTCCTTAATTATTATTCCTTTCGAATTTGTGACCTTCTCGAGTATTTCTTCGTCTATATGAGAACCTGGGATGTGATCATGGGAGACATACCCGAGACACGTCAAAATTCTCACGACCGTGGCGTACTCGACTAATTCCATTTTTTCTTTTTCCAAATTATTTTCCACGAGATATATGTAAAAATTATCCATAATTTCAAATAACTTTTCATTCTTTTCCTCTCCGGGCAGTAACCTTTTTAACAAAGACAGGATTCTTGCATACAACTTTTTATTACCAATTTCCGCCCTCTTACCTTCCTCCATTTCTTTCGCGCCGACCACTCTCCAGACCTCCTTGCCCCGCACGACAGAAAAGAGGCTGCGGGAAAAGTCCTGCGTATAGTAGCGAAGCTTCGACTGGGATAGTCTCACACCCTGGGCAGTGGCGCCGATCATCCCGAGGTCGCGAGTAAAGAGAAGGAAGAATTTCCCCGCTTCTCCATGTGGTGAGCTGTGGATAACGAATGTTGGTGTAGTGTAAATATGATGCATAACTTTGACAATGACGAGTTACAAGCTATACTGACAGTGGTTAGCCTGGCTTGCTGGGCTAACACGGCGTGTAGGTGACAGGGGAAGGGTTCCCCACCCCTCTTGGATGTCACTGCACGCCGTCCTTTTTTTATTTCTCGATATCCAACTTGACCTGGAATTCTCCAACACTCATCATCTCTCCTTCAGTATTTTTAAATATAATATCTCTGAGGAGAGTCGCTCCCGTAATAGCGAGTTTATTTTTCTCCACCAACTGTGTAAAGGCGGCATCGGCATCAACCGTCAAAACCGCGCGATCCTGTATCGTCAAACCTTTCTCTTTTCGCAAATCCTGGATGGCACGGATGAGCTCGCGGACGGTTCCCTCTTCCTTGAGCTCGGGCGTTAGTGCAGTGTCGAGATAAACTTCTTCGGGTAAAGTTGTATCAGAAATGACATTCTTAACATTGACTTCGTCTTTTATTATATCGACGAGGTCTTCGGGAATCTTTGACTTTACCTTGAGAAGGGCAAGTGGCTGGCGGACATTGATCTTTGCCTTCATGCGGGCTTCGAGGCCGAGGGAGGCGATACGACGAGCTTCGCGCATCGAGACGAGAACTTTTTCATCGTATTTTACTTGTTGTGACCAAACTTCGAGGTGTACGCTTTCCTTTCCATTTTTTCCATCTTTTAATTTCAAATAAATGTCTTCCGCGAGAAACGGCATAAGAGGTGCGAGGAGTTTCGAAAGTTCGAGAAGCACAGTGCGTGTAGTTGATAGAGCTTCGACTTTTTCCGAACCCTTGAAACGGTCTCGAGAACGACGGATGTACCATGTCGAAAGATCATCGATAAAGTCGGCAAAGGGTCTTGCGGCTTTGTCTATTTCATATTTTTCTAAACCGGATGTTATTTCTTTCGCGAGTTCAGCCAGACGAGCCGTGATCCAGATGTCGAGTGGATGAGTGCTTTTTATTTCAATGTGCTCCACGCCTTTCATTTCACCGGCGTACATCTCATAGAAACTGACGACATTATTGAGCCTGCCGATATGTTTTTTAACAACCTCATCCACCCCTTTTTCTGAAAAACAAACATCTTGTCCATGAACAACAGGTGACGACATGAGGAAGTAGCGGAGGGCGTCGGCGCCATATTTGTCGAGCGTCAGTCGCAGGTCGGGATAATTCTTCAATCGTTTCGACATCTTTTGTCCATCCTCTGCGAGAACATTTCCATTGACTACCACTTGTTTAAACGGAGATTTGCCGAAAAGCGCCGTGCCGAGCACGAGAAGCGAGTAGAACCATCCGCGCGTCTGGTCGAGACCTTCGGCGATGAAGTCGGCGGGATAGCCCTTCGTTTTTCCGAGAATTTTTGAAAATGGACCGGGATTGGGATTAAAAGATTCTTTGGTAAATGGGTAATGAGCCTCGCCGAAGGGCATGGATCCCGACTCGAACCAGCAGTCGAAAACTTCGGGGACGCGGACAAGCCTGTTTCCCTCTTTCGACACGAGCTCTACAGTATCGATATGTGGTCGATGAAGATCGAGTTCATAACCCTCGTTGTGAGGTAATGGGGTAAAGTCGAGAACAAAGGGCTTGGCGTTTTCTGCAAAGTGGGCACGATCGCCACGGAGCTCGATCGCTTTTTCCTTGTCGAGTCCTCTCGCTGCCGCGGTCAGGAGAAAGAGTGGAGAATCGTGACTAACAATGAGAATATTTTTTCCCGTATATTTCTTTTCGAGCCGGTAGAGGAAATCCCCCATCCTTTTCTGAATATCGCAGTAGCTTTCTCCGCCGTCAAAGCGCGTTTTGAAGCGGTCAGCCTGAGCAAATTTCTTCTGGAATTCAGCAAAGGATGTGCCCTCCCAAACTCCGACGTTGATTTCGCGAATCTGATCTTCGACGAGCACCTGTATCGGATCGATCCCGATATTCTTGGCGATCAGTTCGGCGGTCTCGCGTGTGCGGATAAAGGGCGAGGTGATGATAACATCTATCTTTTTGTCTTTGAGCCACTTGACCGCTTCGAGAACTTCGGTCTTGCCTTTCTGAGTAAGGTGGTGTGGATTATCAGCGCGCGAGCTCAATACTCCCCGCGCGTTGCTCTCCGCCTCGCCGTGACGAACAGCGTAATATGTGTTTTTTGCCTTACTGTATTTTTTTAAATCAGCGAGAGATCCGATGACTGTCACCTCGCCAGTTTTCTCATCCTTCCAGACTGGCAGAGGCGCGCCCCAGAAGCGAGAACGTGAGATCGCCCAGTCGCGAGCTCCCTCGAGCCAATTACCGAACCTCCCCTCACCCACCTCGGGTGGCACCCATTGGATCTTTTTGTTTTCCTTGACGAGCTTGTCGCGGATATCGGTGACCTTCACGAACCACGATGAGGAAGCGTAGTTCAAGAGTGGTGTGTCACAGCGCCAACAGCGCGGGTAACTGTGTTCGAGTTTTTTCTTCGCA
>CAYGGI010000004.1:0-27600 GCA_964349525.1 uncultured Candidatus Saccharibacteria bacterium | reverse complement strand
GGTATACTCTTACCATTACATAAATTTTAATTTTATTTACGCATGAAAAAAATACTAGTTGGGGGGTTGATGTCGTTCTTCTTTGCACTGTCAGTCATCGCGGTGCCACAGGTGGCGTCGGCGAATATTTTCACAGACGCCTTCAATGTGTTGTTTGGGGGGACAGCGAAGACTGCTACAACCACCCAACCTTCCATCACCGTCTTTAGTCCGAATGGGGATGTTGATGAAAAAGTAATTTATAAAGGATGGACAGATAACATAAGTTGGACATCAAAAGGAGTTTCCTCAACAGTTACTATTGATCTTGTAAGAATTGATGGAGAGATTATTAACATAGTTTCCAACATAGCGAATACAGGTATTTACAGATGGACTGTCGGCAACTCTATTCCCAATGGTGAATACAGACTTCGTATTAAATCTATTAATGGAACGGCGTCGGATGAAAGCGATTCAACATTCACTATTACCTCCGATCCACAATCCACCCCATCCCTCACCGTCATCTCGCCAAATGGTGGAGAGAAGATAGCGGCTGGTTCTAAATACCCTCTCCAGTGGAAAGTGGTTAATTTCCCAACCGATGGATTACTTAAAGTTCTTCTGATTGATAAAAATAATGCTACCCATGATGCCCTCATAGTAAAAAGCGGTACGGGTTGTAAAAATGGTGATGATGGTCAATTTAATATATTGATTACATGTATTAGTATTCAAGCAACCAGCACAGCTTTGAATATCCCTTCGTGGGTTGAACCTGGGCAATACAAACTTAGAGTCAGTTGCTTCACTCCTACATTAGCTTACTGTATCTCTACGACAAGTAATGAAGACTTGAGTGACTCCTACTTTACCATAACTTCCGCATCGACTACCCAACCCTCCCTCACCGTCATTTCGCCAAATGGGGGAGAGACATTTAAACAAGGAGATGCTATTACAGCCAAGTGGTCAAGCGTTGGATTAAACAATACAGAACCTCTCGTCATAATGGCTAGGAGTTCCGATGGAACAGGTTGGAATTTCAATCGCCCTAACGACACGACTATCAATGATGGAGAAGAAAGAAGCACATTACTGAATCTACCTCCTGACACATACAGACTCATAATTAGGAATCTATCGGGGACTGTAAAAGATGAAGCCTATGAGACATTCAGAATAATTGCTTCTTCTACCCAACCTTCCAAACCCCTCGTTTGCGGTACCCTCGGAGACGTGAATGGTGACGGAGTGATTTCTATTGAGGATGTCGATCTCATTAAATTAATTGCTGTCGGCAAGGTTAAACCGAATGGCATACAGTCGAAAGCGGCTGATGTGACTGGAGAAGGAAATATTAGCACCCTTGATGCTGTGCATGTGCGCGGATATATACTTGGAACAAAAGGAGAATTTCCAAGGTGTCCGAGTTATCGCGCGGCTTCTACTACAGTAACTGTTCCTCCTCCACCTCCTCCTGTAACAAATACATCTCCTTTTCCCGAATCACTAGGTGATTACATTCTTTTCAGGGATATAAATGGGGAAGTGCAAGAAACCGATGAGAGGTGCGAAAGGATTGAAGACTCAGCAGATGGTAAAGCTCTGGGTTTGAAAGGAGAATACTGCGCCAAAGCAACTGTCGCGCAATATCGTCACACGGGAAGTAATAAAGTCATCTTCGTTCATCTCACCAACATTACACAGGGTCTAGAAGCGTATAAGGCAATCTTAAATAAAATAACCACACCTGAAAAACTTTCAACTCATGATGTATTTCGTGTTGAAAAGCACGAGATTGCTTGGTTTTCTCCCACAAACACTTTTAATCTCATCTTTACCCAAGAGGGTACTGTATCTATATCATCGCCAAGAGAGACAAATTACTCTTACGGAAAAGCAACTGGAGATAATCCAGTAACCCAATTCTTTCTCAAGAAATATCCTCCTACTATGACCGATGTTGCAACAGCCCCCGCTACTGTAAGCAATACTTTTACCAGACTCAGTGAAGGATCATATTACCTTCAACGTTTCCAACTCGGTTTCACTCTCACTGCCGGTAATACGCCAATTTACATAGCCATCGACCCAACCAAGGCTCTTGCATCAACTAGTCCTGGTCTCTCTCCGAAATATGCAGGGAGCGCCATAACAAATCTCCAGCTTGTGAACCCTGGTTTATCCACCGATCCTCAGACCGAAAGGAAGGGGTACTATATGATTCCCGCTGGCACTTCAAGGACATTTACTTACGCTGGGATTATGTATTGGGACCAAGTCGATAAGAGTCACGAACTAAAAGTGACGAGCATCAATTACGGGACTCATGTGGAGAACTTAACTCAATATTCTATAACCACAGGGTTGCAGGATTTACGAGTTGTTGCGAAAGGAGAGACTGTCATCAGTGCAGAGAAAACCTCCGTCAACTCTGGAGAAATGGTAAATATCAAAGCTTTTGTCCAAAGCAATGCCACCAAGACAGCCCTCTATATCTCCTGTCCTACTGGCGTCAATTTCCTTCTCCCCGGATTCGAGTGTAATAAGCTAGTGCCTCTGACCAAATCATTCCAAGGTATAAGCACATCTTTTATCAATACATCGAATCAAGTACAGAAAGTTACCGTAGCCTACCTCATATACACAACTGACAGCACAAGAGCGGCCGCAAGCTCCACCGTTGTTATTTCGGTGAATCCAAAGTCAGCGCCGACTACAAATAGTCAACCTTCCATCACTGTCACCTCGCCAAACGGGGGAGAGAATTTTAAAGTCGGAGATACACTAGAGATTGGTTTGAAAGGAGTTTCTGACACAGGATTCTTCAACACCTATCTTTCTGGAGGAGGAAACAAGGAAGGTTACGCCAAGTTTCTCGGTCCTGTCAAAATGGCTGATTCGGCGAAAGATATTATAAGAACCAGTTATAAAACCACTGGTGCCGATGTCTCTAAAGCAGGCGGTTATACATGGAAGGTTCTGGTATGTCCCTCAGGGCAACCTACTAGTTCGAAAAACTGCGCCCTATCGGGTTCATTCACCATCACTTCCTCTGTTCCAACAGCTACCTCCGTACCTATTTCCGTTCCCGCCATCTGCCCTGCCGGAAAGATTTGTAATCCCCATATAGATTCCGTCACCACTCCGATATCACCAGGGCAAAAAATGATCATACAAGGAGTTAATCTGAATAAAACCAATAATTTTGGAGATGTTTTAATCGATGGAAATCTTCTTGTAAGTGATCTAGTGGACGGAAATAAAGATGGAACCGTTCTATTTTTTACACTTCCCAATCTTATTCTTACCAATGGACTCCACACTTTATCTGTTGCCAATAATTCCACGGTACGAAGTAATGTGCTGACCTTTGAAGTTAGATCCTCAAATCAATCTTCCTCAAACACTACGACCCCTCCCGTCACCACCAATAATCCAACCATTGTTTCTTTCACAAGCAACACTTCTACAGATGGTGGGCATGATTTCTACTGGAATACGTCTGGGGGCGACTCAACAGAATTTCAAATACCCTGCTATTCTGGATTAAAAATCACAACTCACGAAGGAGATTTTGAGTGCGGTGATACAACGAGAAATCTTGCGGTAAATAAATCTTACCACTTACATTTCTCAAATAATTCAGGCAACAACATTAATGCACGTGTTATATTGGCTGTCATTAAATCAGGAAGTAGAGTTGTTACCAAAGAATTAAATATAAACATTCCAGTAGTCGTCACTTCGACTCCCGCACCCATTTCAGTCAACTTAAGTTCGAGCGCTTCAAGCATCATGGCAGGCAACTATGTCTATATCAGTTGGTCATCAAGTGAAGCGACGAGCTGTTCAAATAACTGGAGTACTAACACCAGCACTTCAGGCGGGGCATACCTCTATCCAAGTTCATCAGTTACCTACTCTCTCACGTGCTCAAGCTCTTCCCAGAGTCCAGTAACGAAGACTGTATATATACAAGTTAACTCTGCGACGGCGAGTCCTTCAAGTAGTCCCGCAGTTACAACTTCGCCATCTACTGCCACTTCACCGACCTCATCACCAAGCCCATCTTCTACCTCCAGCTCTTCTCCATCACCAACTGGATCTGGTGTGAGTCAGGTTGATAGAAGTAATCCAAGCCTCCTTGCTTCCGCCCTCTACGCTCTCGGGGATTTTGTGGACTCATTGTTTGGGAATTAGTAGGGTATAATTGGTAGATGATTTTTCCTGTTATCCTCGTCATCGCAAGTCTCGTCACCCACTTTCTCTTCTTCGGTTACCCTAGCGCCGTGGTTTTCGATGAGGTGTACACGGGAAGTTTCGTGAGTCGCTACTCGACTGGCGAGTATTATTTCGACGTCCATCCACCACTGGCCAAGCTGCTGGAAAAGTTCTTCGGAGACATGATCGGCGCTTCCTACAATGTCGACTTTAGCGCGATAGGGAACACTCTGCCGTGGGGAGTTATCTTGCTCCGGCTTCTGCCTTTACTTGCCGGAGTTCTTTTGCCTCTTGTTATCTATTACATCTGTCGGTATTTGAATTTCTCGAAGATTGCTTCTTTTACCGCCGGTGCTCTCGTTATCCTCGAGAATTCTCTTCTTGTTCAGGCTCGATTTATATTATTCGATAATATCATGCTTCTCTTTGGTTTCTTGGCGACTCTCCTCTACCTTATTTATCTATGTCGTCAGTCAAAAAAATCCCTTGTAATCCTCTCTGCTCTCCTCTGCGCCGGAGCTTTCAGTATTAAATGGACAGGACTAGCTTTCCCGCTTCTCATTATGATTGCGGAGATTGTAAGAGTAAAAAAGGTAAAAGAGTGTGCAAAATTTTTTGCCGTTTACGCGGGCATCGGCGCTATATTCTACATAAGCATCTTTGCCACCCACTTTGCCTATCTGGATCGATCCGGTCCCGGAGACGCCTTCATGACGGATCGTTTCCAGAAGACTCTCGTCGGTAGCGCGCATGCAGATGACACGACTCTGAAACCAAAAGGCTTTTTCGGGAAATTTATCGAGCTCAATGTCGAGATGCTTGCCGCCAATAAAACTCTGACGGTCAAGCATGACTATTCGAGCATGTGGTATACATGGCCTATCATGCAGAGGCCGATATTCTACTGGCAGGAACCAGTGGTCAACGGCGTCGGTTCCTATATTTATTTCCTCGGCAATCCTATTATCTACTGGCTCGGGGCTCTCTCTATTATCGGACTCTTCTTTTTCTATCGGAAAAAAGTTGCACTTTTTATTTTCTCCGGCTTTCTAGTCAATTTTCTGCCTTTCATATTCATCGGAAGGGTAATGTTCCTCTACCACTACGAGGCAGCGCTTATCTTTAGCATTATCGCCCTAATATTTCTCATCGATCAGGGCAAGTACAAGAAAGTTATTTTCCCTGTGCTCGTCTGCGCATGCCTCATTTCCTTCCTCTACTTCAGTCCGCTAACCTATGGTCTACCATTGAGTAATGAGGCTCTTGCGCAGAGGATGTGGCTCTCGACTTGGAGATAATTTGACTTTATTTCTCCGATTGTGCTAACATAGCCAGTACGCGTTTTTCTTGCGTTGGCATTATTATTTTAATTTAATTCACATTTTATATGGCAGCAGAATTTAATCGAACAAAACCACACGTTAACGTCGGTACTATCGGTCACGTCGACCATGGAAAGACTACCCTTACCACAGCTATCCTCGCCGTTCAGGCAAAGGATGGACTCGCTCAGATCAAGGCCTACTCCGATATTGCAAAGGGAGGTACCGTCCGCGATGCTACGAAGGTCGTTACTATTTCCCTCGCGCACGTAGAGTACGAGTCTGATGCTCGCCACTATGCCCACATCGACGCCCCAGGTCACGCTGACTATATAAAGAACATGATCACCGGTGCCGCCCAGATGGACGGTGCTATCCTCGTCGTGTCAGCTACCGACGGAGTTATGCCACAGACCAGAGAGCATATTCTCCTCGCAAAGCAGGTTGGTGTGCCCCGCATCGTTGTTTTCCTTAACAAGTGCGATATGGTTCCCGAGGCTGACCTCCTCGACCTCGTCGAAGAAGAAGTTCGCGAACTCCTCACAAAGAACGGATTCGACGGAAAGGCTTCCCCAGTTATCCGCGGTTCCGCTTTGAAGGCGCTCGAAGGTGATGCAGCATATGTAGCAAAGATCAAGGAGCTTATGACAGCCCTCGACACCTTTATCCCTATGCCAGTGCGCGATGTTGACAAGCCATTCCTCATGCCTATCGAAGACATCTTCTCAATCGAAGGTCGCGGTACAGTGGTCACCGGACGCATCGAACGAGGTCAGATCAAGGTTGGTGAGGAAGTCGAAATCATCGGATTCAAGGACACTTCGAAGACCGTTATTACCGGTATCGAAATGTTCAACAAATCTCTCAAGGAAGGTATGGCCGGAGACAACGCCGGACTCCTCCTCCGAGGAACAGGAAAGGATGATGTCACTCGTGGTATGGTCCTCGCAAAGACCGGTTCCGCAAAGCCTCACACAGAGTTCGAGTCAGAAGTCTACATCCTAAAGAAAGAAGAGGGAGGACGACACACCCCATTCTTCACCGGATACAAGCCTCAGTTCTACATCCGAACAACAGATGTTACGGGAGAAGTTACTCTCGCCGCAGGTGTCGAGATGGTTATGCCAGGAGATACCGTTACCTTCAAGGTCAAGCTCGTAGCCCCAGTGGCTCTCGACGCTCAACAGCGCTTCGCCATCCGTGAAGGAGGCAAGACTGTCGGCGCCGGAGTTATCACGAAGGTTGTCGCCTAAATATATGTCTACAGCTACCAGCACAATAAAAGAAAAGAAAGTCACGAAACCTCGTGCTAAAGCTGTTGCAAAGGAAGGAGCAGAGGCTCGACTTCGTATCCGCGTCCGCGCCTACGAGCACAAGATCCTCGACGCTTCTCTCAAGCAGATCATGGATACCGCTATCCGATACGATGTGCAGTTCTACGGTCCGATCCCGCTTCCTACGGAGATAAAGAAATACACGGTCAACCGATCTTCGTTCGTCTACAAGAATGCCCGAGAGCAGTTCGAAATGCGTGTCCACAAGCGCCTCATCGACATCCTTAACCCTAATCAAAAGATCATCGAAGCTCTCACGAATCTCTCACTCCCATCCGGAGTGAACATCGATGTGAAGATGATGTAATCGGGATCATTACTGCACGATTTAAAATAACCGCACGAAATATATGAAATTCATTCTTGGACGAAAATTAAATATGACGCAGATCTTCGATAAAGAAGGGGTTGTTCATCCTGCAACTATCGTCGAGGCAAAGCCTGCAACTGTTTCCCAAGTCAAGACAAAAGAAAAAGACGGATATTCTGCGGTCCAGATTTCTCTTCCTACAACAGTTGGCAAGAAAGATCCAAAGAGAAACAAGAGCGTCAAAAAGGAATTTAATCCAAAAGAGATCACACAGAAAGCAGGCGATACTGTAGATATCTCCCAGTTTGCAGTAGGGGACAAGATAGAAGTCAGCGCCATCTCGAAGGGTAAGGGCTTCCAGGGAGTGGTCAAGAGACACGGATTCGGCGGAGGACCTCGAACTCACGGTCAGAAACACTCGGAGCGCGAGCCAGGATCCATCGGAGGAGGACTTCGTAACAAAGTGCCAAAGAAGATGCGCATGGCCGGTCGCATGGGTAGCGATCGCATCACGGTCAAGAATCTAAAGGTACTCCATATTGACCAAACTGCCAACACACTATATATTTCAGGGGCTATACCTGGACGAAGGGGCACGCTAATAGAGATTGTCGGATAATATTACACATAATGGAATCAGCAGTCTACAACCAAAAAGGCCAATCAGCAGGAAAAATCACTCTTTCCAAAGACGTTTTTGGTCTTCCTTGGAATGCCGATCTCGTGCACCAGGTCGTCGTCTCTATGACTTCGAGTATGCGCGATACTATCGCGAATACAAAGACTCGTGGGGAAGTCTCGGGAACTGGAAAGAAGCCTTGGCAGCAAAAGGGTACCGGCCGCGCTCGACACGGTTCTATGCGATCTCCGATCTGGGTCGGTGGAGGTATTGCCCATGGTCCTCGCAAGGAAAAGATCTATGATCGAAAGGTAAATAAGAAGGCAAAGGCAAAGGCTCTCCATGTTATCCTTTCCCAGAAATTCCGCGACGGAGAAATTCTCTTTATCGACTCCCTCGCATTCGGCGCGCCAAAGGCAAAGGACGCAAAAGTTACTCTTCTTTCACTTTCGAAAATCAAGGGATTTGAAAAACTTGCAACAAAGCCAAAGAACGCCGCTATCATTGCCATCAACAAGAAATATCCTGAGCTCACAAAGAGCTTCAAGAACTTCGGAAACGTCGATGTCGAAGAGTTCCGCAATGTAAACCCCGTTTCAATACTCAATCACAAATATCTCGTCATCGCCGATCCTGAGGAGTCGCTTAAGATTTTTAATAAATAACTTTTATGGATATCATTCTTCGCCCACGAATAACAGAGAAATCAGGAATGGCCGTCGAGTCGCTCAATATCTTTACCTTTGAAGTTGCAAAGAATGCTTCCAAGCCTGCTATCGCCAAGGCTATCAAGGCTCTCTACAAAGTCACTCCTCTCAAAATCCGCACCATCAACCTTCCTCGCAAGAGAGTCTTTGTCCGTGGGAAATTCGGAGCCCAGCCAATGACGCGAAAGGCTCTCGTCTACCTCAAGAAAGGGGACAAGATTGATATGGCATAGAATCGCGCAATTTTAATTTAAATACTTTTTAAATCTTATGAAAACCTACGGACCACATACACCATCACGACGCCACATGACAACGCTTCCCTATAGGCAGTATTTGACTGCGTCAGAGCCCTACAAGGCACTAACGAAAGGAATGAAGCGCGACATGGGTCGCAACGCCTTCGGCCGCATCACCGTCCGCCACAAGGGAGGAGGAAACAAGAAGCTCTACCGAATGATCGACTTTGTCTATGACAAGAAAGACATGCCAGCATTTGTTAAGACCATCGAATATGATCCATATCGAACTGGATACATCGCTCTCGTGCAATACCTCGACGGTGAACGCCGCTACATCCTCGTGCCAAAGACAGTGAAGGTCGGAAATAAGTTCCTCGTTTCTGAAAACGCGCTCATCGAAGTTGGAAATCGTCTGCCTCTTCGCAAAATCCCTGTCGGTACTTTCGTCTATAACATCGAGGTGCGACCAAACGGGGGAGCCAAGCTCGTCCGATCTGCAGGATCATTTGCTCAGGTTATCGCGAACGACGCTGGCTACACTCATATCAAACTTCCTTCAACCGAAGTTAGAAAAGTCCACGATAATGCGTGGGCAACTGTCGGAACGGTCTCAAACGAAGAGTCTCGCCTCGTCAATATCGGAAAAGCCGGACGATCCCGCTGGATGGGTATCCGCCCTACCGTCCGTGGTTCTGCCCAGAACCCTGTCGACCACCCATACGGAGGAGGAGAACAGCGAACAGGTCGAGGTTTGCGCCGATTGAAGACGCGCTGGGGCAAGCCTGCAGGAAAGGGTCAGAAGACTCGAACGCCGAAGAAGTATTCGAACATCTTCGTTGTCTCCCGTCGAAAGGTGGGGAAGAATAAGACAGGGGAAAAGTAAGAAAATACGGCTCGCTTATCTGAGCGGGGAAAGCCTTTTCGGACCGCTATCGCTCTCGAAAAGGTTTCCCCACCGTAAGCTCGCACGATTTTCTACCATTTCTTGACTTTACCACCCCAATCCGTTAGTATTTGAAAGCTTTCTTACACATCATGTCACGATCACTTAAAAAAGGACCATTTATAGAAGAGCGACTTCTCAAGAAGATCGCTGGCAAGAAACCCATTGAAACTGGGGTTATAAAGACATGGTATCGCCGAAGCCAGATTTCTCCGGAAATGGTCGGCTTTAACTTTGGAGTGTACAACGGCCGCACCCACATAGAGGTTCTAGTCACCGAGGACATGGTTGGTCACCGCCTCGGTGAGTTCTCGCCTACGCGCAAGTTCACGAAGCACGGAGGAAAGATGCAGAAGGAGATCGAGCAGAAGGCAAAGGAAGCCGAGGTTAACGCCGCAAAGTCGGCAAAGGAGGCAGTCGCCGCTCCCGCCAAGAAATAACAGACTGAAACCATTTACATACTTTTATGATCAAAGCATCACTTACAAACTTCAGACAGTCTCCCCGCAAGGTTCGCTCCGTGGCAAACCTCGTGCGCGGCAAGTCCGCAGTGAGCGCTTTGAACACCCTCACCTTTTTAAGCAAGAAGGGAGCCGATCCTCTCTACGACCTCCTCATGTCTGCTCTTGCAAATGCAAAGAATACCTATAACCTAGAAAAAGAAGGCCTTATGATAAAGGAACTCCGCGTCGACACAGGAGTGACCCTCAAGCGTCGTATGCCTCGCGCCCGCGGTAGTGCTTCACCTATTAATAAACGATCGAGTCATGTTTTACTCGTTCTTGCCCCAACCGTCATTAAAGAAAAAAAGAAATAACATGTCACATTCCGTCCACCCATATTCACATAGACTAGGCATCATCAGAGACTGGAAAAGTCGCTGGTTTGGCGTGAACAAAGGATACCGAAACGCCCTGAAGGCCGACCTCGTCGTCCGTGAATATCTCAAGAAAGAACTCCGAACTTTCTACCTTTCTGACATCCAGATCGAGCGAAACCAGAAGTCTTTCCGCATCATTATTCGCACTTCACGCCCAGGTATGATCATCGGACGCGCAGGAGACGGCGCAGGTAAGCTCCGCGACAAGATCGTGAAGCTTCTCGTAAAGAGGGGAGTTGATCTCTCTGGTCAGGAGCTCAAGATCGATATCGAGGAAGTCCGCAACCCAGAGTCGAATGCAGCAATCGTCGGTCTCATTGTTGCAGAAGGTCTCGAGAAGCGACTACCATTCCGCCGTGTGCTCAAGCAGACACTAGAGAAAATCCTCGCGAACCGCGAAGTTCAGGGGGCAAAGATCAAGCTTTCCGGCCGCCTCGGAGGTGCCGACATGGCACGCCAGGAAGACCTCAAGAAGGGAAGAATCCCTCTCCAGACTCTCCGCGCAGATATCGACTTTGCAAAGGAGAAGGCGCACATGACCTACGGAGATATCGGTATCAAGGTCTGGATATATAAAGGTCAGATTTTCGAGAAGGATCTTCAGAAGGAGAAGCAGAAGGATCTCAAAAACGCTTCGGCGAATTAATTCCCATATAAATCACTACCATGTTATTTCCTAAAAAAGTAAAATTCCGCAAGTGGCACACAGGACGCAAGAACGCAGCGAAGCTCGCCTCGGGTGTGGAGACGCGCGGTATCACCATTTCATTCGGATCATACGGTCTCAAAGCTCTCGCCTATGGTCGCCTCACTTCGAACGAGATCGAAGCGGCTCGAAAGGTCATGGCGCGCTACGCGACGAAGTCTGGCAAGGTCTGGGTGCGCATTTTCCCCGACCGACCATTTACACAGAAGCCTCCTGAAGTGAAGCTCGGAAAGGGGAAGGGAGACCCGGTAGGATTCGTCGCTCCGGTCAAGGCTGGACGCATTCTCTTTGAAATTGACGGAGTTGATGATAAGGTAGCACTTGAGGCCCTCCGCAAGGCGGGTACGAAGATCTCGGTCAAGACCAAGGTCGTGAGCCGTAATATGATGTAATATGAAAGAATATAAAGATAAAACACCGAAAGATTTGATGAAACTTATCTCTGAAAAGAGAGAAGTAATTCGCCATTTCCGATTCGGATCGACGGGAAGCAAGACAAAGAATGTAAAGCTCGGCCGCACGACTCGAAAGGAGATTGCCCGCATCATGACGGAGCTTACGATGAGAAAAACAAAATAATATGGAAAAGAATATTACACCAAAAAGACAGACATTCTCAGGAATCGTTGTCTCAGACAAGATGAAAGATACAGTGGTTGTTATCGTGGAAAGATATGTGAAGGATGCGAAATACCAGAAATTTATTACACTTCGTAAACGATACAAGGTCCACAACCCAGGCAATACGAAAAAGATTGGCGAAAAAGTTACCATAGAATCTTGCAGGCCAATTTCAAAAGACAAGTCGTTTAAAATAATTTAATTATATGATCCAACCACGCTCAATAGTACGAATAACGGATAACTGCGGCGCGAAAGTCGGTCGCATCTTCAAGGTTCTCGGCAGCTCAAAGAAGCGCTATGCCCAGATCGGAGATCTCGTCGTCCTCTCCGTCCAGCGCGCAGAACCTCGCAAGGCGATAAAGAAAAAGGATGTCCTACAGGCCGTCGTTGTCCGCCAGGTCAAGGCGTATCGCAGAAAGGATGGATCGTACATCCGATTCGACGAGAACGCAGTCGTCATTCTCGAAAAGGGAAAGAAGGAACCGATCGCCGGACGCATCTTTGGCCCTATCCCTCGCGAGATGGCGGAAAAAGGTTTCCAAACTATCGCTTCACGAGCGCCGGAAATAGTATAGAGCTTGTATAAATATATGAATATAAAAAAAGACGACAGCGTAATAATCATCGCAGGCAAGGACAAAGGAAAGTCCGGCAAGGTTATTAAATCTTTGCCGAAAATCCACAAGGTCATCGTTGCCGGCGTGAACATCATCAAGAAAAATCAGAAGCCTCGCCAGAAAGGGCAGAAGGGTCAGGTCATAGAAAAGACCATGCCGATCGATGTTTCCAATGTCCGCCTAGAGTCCGAAAAGAAAACGATGAAGAAAGTCGCCGCAAAGAAAAAATAATTTTAAATAAACTGTTATGAAACACATCACCCCAGAAACAACCTACGAGCTCAACAAGAAGTCATTTACCGGAATGAAGGAAAAGTTCGGCTGGAAGAATCCTATGCAGTCACCTCGCCTCCAGAAAGTTGTTATTTCAACAGGTATCGGTTCGATCAAGGATAAAAAGAAGATAGAGCTCATCGCTGATCGTCTCGCCAAGATCACTGGTCAGAAGCCTGCTCTCCGCGGGTCAAAGAAATCTATTGCTTCATTCAAGGTTCGCCAGGGCGACCCTGTCGGTTACCAGATCACGCTTCGTGGTAAACGCATGTGCGACTTCATCGATCGCCTCGTTCACATCGCCCTTCCGCGTACAAAGGACTTCCGCGGTATCTCCCGCACAGCCGTTGACGAAATGGGTAACTACACTCTCGGTGTAAAGGAACACACTATCTTCGCCGAGACTTCTGACGAAGATCTCAAAGATGTTTTCGGAATAGGCGTAACTGTTGTCGTATCGTCAAAGCAGAAGGCAGAGACTCTCGCTTTCCTCGAATATCTCGGATTCCCATTCAAGAAGCCGGAGGAGGGGAAGAAGTAGGGGGGTCTTGATTTCGTCTCGATTACCAGATATACTTTACAATGATTCCACAAAAGGATAATCAATCATAGGAAGCGTACTTAGTTGATTGCGGCAGAAATGCCGCCTTTTGCTTTCTAGATATTTTCCTCAAGAAGGAATCCTGTAAGTACCCAGTTTTTTTCTTTGCCATCAAAGTCTAGTCTCACGATTGTTATACCATGTTTGTCACCTAGGCGAGCTATCAACCGTACTCTATTGGACGTCTTTTGATACACCTCACCGTTTTCAATCATCTTATCAAGAAAAACTATAGCATCGGGATGATCCCTAATAATAGACGATAACCCTTTGCCTTCACCGGAATCCCAGACTAGATCAATGTGACCAATTTCTAAATGCCAAAAAGCGTTCCTTATTTCACCTCCTCTTTGCAAAATGAGGAAGTCTACAGCCTTTCTTCCTTTAATTCCTTCATAAATCGGTCCGAATTCTCCCACGCCCACTTGTTTTATATCCGACATCATTTTGTTTGTTAAGTTGATAATCTTCTTACCATAACAAACCGAGATAAAATTTCGATAAAATAAAGTTAAGATATCGATAAAATTTGAGCCACACAATAAAAAGAGCTCTTGCGGCAAGGGCAGAGAATGTGGTGTGCTCATGAAAAAGGCAAAAGAAAACCGGCGGAGCATCGCTGCCCAGCCGGGGAAAATCTTGCATCTTTTTTAAACATCTGCTATGATGCTCCTACATACGAAATAGTGATTGGAAGCCCTATCTACGGCCACAAGCCCGGAACAAGCTAACCAATCCCCATTTTATTTGCAAAAAACGCCCCACACCCCATAACACATGGCAAAAACATCAGTCAAAGCACGAGCAGCAAAGAAACCAAAGTTCGCATCGCGAGTCGTGCGACGCTGTTTCCGCTGTGGTCGCAAGAACGGCTACATGCGCGACTTCGACCTTTGTCGTATCTGCTTCCGCGAGTTCGCGAATGATGGAGTTATTCCTGGCATAAAGAAATCATCATGGTAACCGACCCTATTTCAAACTTCATCACGACATTGAACAACGCGAGCGCCGCCCGCAAGGAATCTATTTCTGTTCCTTACTCCGCGCTCAAGGAATCCATCGCCCATGTTCTCGCGAAGGCAGGCTATGTCTCGACTATCGAGAAGAAGGGCAAGAAAGTTGCAAAGACTCTCGAGGTTGGTCTCGTCTACATCGGTGGTGAGCCTCGCGTCAACGGAGTCGACCGCATCTCGAAACCTTCCCGCCGTATCTACCAGAAGGCAAAGGACGTGCGTATGTTCAAGAGCGGATTCGGTAACACGGTTCTCTCCACGCCAAAGGGAGTGCTCATCGATGCCGATGCTAAGAAGCACAAGGTCGGAGGGGAAGTTCTCTTTAAAATCTGGTAAAAGAAAATATATGTCACGAATCGCAAAAAAACCCATAGCAATCCCCGAAAAGACTGAAGTCTCATATTCAGCCGGTGTCTTGACGGTCAAAGGTCCTCTCGGAACTCTTACGAAGACTCTCCGACCGGAGATCGAGGTCAAGGTCGAGAACAAGGAAGTGACCCTTACTCCTCTCCGTAATTCGCTCGACATCCTCGCACTCTGGGGAACCTATGGTTCGCATCTCAAGAACATGCTTGCAGGAGTCAACACTCTCTACCAGAAGAAGCTCATTGTCGAAGGGATCGGATTCAAGTCCGATGTTAAAGGCAAAGAGCTCACCATGGCGCTCGGATTTTCTCATCCTGTTAAGGTCATCATTCCTGATACTTTGAAAGTCACCGCGGAAAAGAACGTCATCACAATCACCGGTATGGATTGCGAGGAGGTCGGACAGTTCGCGGCAAAGGTCCGTTCGCTCAAGAAGCCGGAGCCGTACAAGGGAAAGGGAATCCGCTACGATGATGAAGTCATCCGCCGAAAGCAGGGTAAAAAATCTGTATAAAAATATATGAATACCAGCAAACAAAAACAAATGAAGATAGCGCGAAGGCACAAGAGAATCCGTGCCACGATTTCCGGTACCACAGAGCGACCTCGCCTCTCTGTTTTCCGCTCGAACAAATTCATCTATGCCCAACTCATCGATGATGAAAAGGGTCATACCTTCGCGCAGGCGCAGGCGGTAGATGCGAAGACTGTCGGCGTCGAGCTTGCAAAGAAGGCAAAAGCCCTTAAGATTGATAAAGTCGTCTTTGACCGCGGAGGATACCTCTACACAGGGAAGATCAAGGCCGTCGCTGATGCCGCGCGAGAAGGTGGGCTTATATTTTAAATACTTATGAACGAAGAAACAAAAATAATTGAACAGGCACCAGTAGAAGCGACACCAGTTGCGGTTGTTGTTCCTGTGGCTGCAAAGCCTGCGCCTATGCAAAGCGGTAACCGACGCCCACCTCGCCGAGGAGGACGACCGGACAAGGAACGCATCAAGCCTGAATTTGATACAAAGATCATTGCCATCCGCCGTGTGACTCGAGTCGCCGCCGGAGGACGTCGCTTCACATTCTCTGTCGCCGTCGTTTCCGGTGATCGCAAGGGTCGCGTTGGTGTGGGACTTGGCAAAGCAGGGGACACATCTCTTGCTATCGACAAGGCAACCCGACATGCAAAGAAAAATATGATCAAGGTAAAGCTCTCTCCCGCCATGACAATTCCTCATGCCGTCGAGGCAAAGTTCTCGAGTGCCATGGTCATGCTCATGCCGGCAAAAGGCCGCGGAGTGGTTGCCGGAAGCGCCGTGCGCACAGTTATAGAACATGCGGGTATAAAGGATATCTGTGCCAAGCTTCTCTCGGGAAGCAAGAACAAGCTCAACATTGCCCGCGCAACGATCGTAGCTCTCGAGAAACTCTCGAAGCATTCCCGTGAAGCGCTTAATCCTTCTTTAATTAACACCAAATAACATGCAGCTCAACACTCTCGTCCCAAGGACAAAAAGTAAAAAAATAATGATCGTTGGCCGCGGAGGCAAACGAGGCAAGACTTCTGGCCGAGGAGGAAAAGGTCAGACAGCTCGCGCCGGTAACAAGAAGCGCCCCGAGCTCCGAGACTTTATCAAAAGAATTCCAAAGCTTCGTGGTCGCGGAAAGAACTCGAACAAGACTATTGAAACGAAGCCCGTCGTCATCAATCTCGAATCTATCGAGAAACTCTTCAAGTCTGGAGACGTCGTATCCCGTGCAACTCTCATCGCGCAGAAAGGCCTCGCGACATTTGAGGGAAAGGTGCCGTATGTTAAAATACTCGGCAAGGGAGACATTACAAAAAAGCTCTCATTCGAAGGAGTAAAAGTCTCAAAGGAAGCGAAAGCAAAGATAGAAAAAGCAGGCGGGACGGTAAAATAAGAAAGGTAAGAAAAAAGTAAATAATATATGGGATCAATTTTTCAAAAAATCATAACAGTAATCAAAGACCCATCTATCAGGAAGCGCGTCCTCTTTACCCTCGGAGCACTCGTCGTTTTTCGTTTACTCTCAACGATTCCCATCCCAGGCGTTGATGCTGAAAGTCTCCAGAGACTGCTCGCCGGCAACCAGTTCTTCGGTCTTCTCGATATCTTTTCCGGAGGAGGCGTTTCTCGCCTTTCGATAGTCATGCTCGGAGTTGGTCCCTACATCACCGCATCCATTATCATGCAACTTTTGACCATGATGATTCCAAAAATCAAGGCCATGATGCAGGAAGAAGGCGAGGCTGGCCGAGCAAAGCTCTCACAGTACTCACGACTCATTTCCGTTCCGCTTGCCGCGCTCCAGGCTTTCGGCTTCCTCGCTCTCCTCGCGAGCCAGAATGTCATCCCTCAACTTTCCGGCATGGATCTCGCCACGAATATATTTGTAATTACCGCTGGCTCTGTCCTCCTCATGTGGGTGGGTGAGCTCATATCTGAATTTGGTATCGGTAATGGAGTCTCCCTCATTATCTTTGCTGGTATCGTTGCTGTGCTCCCTACACAGATTTACCAGTTTATTGCCGCTTTTGATGCCACACAGATTCCTCTCTACCTCATCTTCCTCCTCGTTGCTCTCGTAGTGATTATCGCTGTAGTTGTTGTGACCGAAGCAGAACGGCCAATCTCTGTGACCTATGCAAAGCAGGTGCGAGGGAATAAGGTGTATGGTGGAACATCAACCTACCTCCCACTTCGTCTCAATCAGGCAGGTGTGATTCCGATTATTTTTGCCCTTTCTATACTTCTTTTCCCTCAGATCATCGCTAACTTTCTTTCGAAAGTTTCCAACACCACCATCGCCGACATCGCCACATGGGTCGCGAACTTTCTCAATAACCCTTGGGCTCACGGCGTTATTTACTTCTTCCTCGTCTTTATCTTTACCTATTTCTACACTGCCGTCACATTTGATCCAAAGATGATATCCGAGAATCTCCAGAAGGGAGGGGCATTCATTCCTGGCGTTCGTCCCGGAGAGTCCACTATGAATTATCTCGGTAAAGTCGTGACTCGCATTACCCTCGTCGGCGCGCTCTTCCTCGGTCTCATCGCTGTTCTTCCGCTCGCTATGCAGGGCTTCACGGGTAACCAGACGCTCGCCATCGGTGGTACCGCGCTCCTCATCGTTGTGTCCGTAGTTCTCGATCTTTTGAAAAAAGTGGACGCGCAGGCATCAATGAGGGAGTACTAGGTTAGGGAGAGGAAGGAGATAGGGTCGGAGGGGACTACGGAGCCGGGTAGGCGAGTCGGAGCGAATCGCCAGCAGGCGATTACGCGTGCTCCGGAGATCCTATCTCCTTCCTCTCCCTGTGTCATAGGTTTGTTTCGTGAGATTAAAAAAGTGACGAATTTTTCGTCACTTTTTGTTTGTGAAATAAAGATATATTCCCATAGAGGCACTTCAGTTAACTAAAGTAGCAAAAAAAAGAACCCCGCCCCGCGAACAAGTCGCAGGACGGGATTGTGATTTCAGATTTCTTTTTTTAACTCTTCGAGAGCGAGTTTTTGTTCATCCTCGAGAGCTTGCTCGAGAGTAAGTCCCGCCGGAGGAGAAGCTATGTGGAGGCTCCACGGAGATTCCTCATCACGCAAGGCTCCTACAATGAAATGCGCCACCTCTCCCTTGTTTTTGACTCGCACCAGTGCCACTTCGACAGTCTCTGAGCTCCCCGATAGATCTCTGCCAATCCGCCCGACATGGTCAATCATCCTACCTTCTTCGGTATAGAGGTAGATTCTCAAATCATGATTGAATTCCTTGAACATCTCGTGGTGCGGATAAGCACTTTGTTCTAACACCGCATGACTCACCTTGTGAAAGTGAACATTTTTGATGTCCAGGTCTTCGAACTGCGGCTTCATCCATGGGTAGAGGGTAAACGCGGCACGGACACGAGCTTGGGGACTGGCTTTTGGTTTCTGATTACTTTGCTTCACACTGACCTTTCTGGCATTTCGCCATGAGAAAGTTTTCGCTTTTTCGTGAAAGTTTGGCAAGCCTTGCCAACAGGAGATATGGGCTTTCTTCGAACTTCGAAGGGCTTGATCTTTCAGTACTGTATCACTCTTTATAATAAAGTCAAGGTATATATTTATCCCTCTTTTCCGTCTATAATATGCCTATATAACCAACAATCACATGTCCCCCCAAACCTTCATCTTCATCGGACGCTCTGGCTGTGGCAAAGGCACGCAGGCCAAGCTCGTGCAAGAGTATCTAAAAAATACCGACCCAAAACGATATGTCCTCTATGTCCAGACCGGCGCCGAGTTCCGCGAGTTCATAAAGGGTGAGAGTACAACGCAGAAACTTTCGAAGACTATTTATGATAAAGGAGGATTCCAGCCAGAGTTCCTTGCCATTTTCATGTGGACAAATATCCTCGTAAATAAATATACGGCAAACGAGCACATCATCATGGATGGCTGTCCGCGCAAGTATCATGAGGCTGGCGTACTCGATTCCATCATCAGCTTTTACAAAATGCAGAAACCGCATGTCATCTATATTGATATTTCAAAGGAAGAAGCAATGAAACGCCTGCTCGCTCGCAAGCGTCTCGACGATGTGCCGGAGGAAATAGAGGCGCGACTTGGCTGGTTCGAGGTGGAAGTTATCCCGACCCTCGATTTCTTTAAAAATAATCCCGACTATCATTACCTCGTTATCAACGGCGAACAGTCGCCAGAGAAAGTACATGAAGAAATCCTGAAGAAAATTTCATGATCCAGCTCAAGACAAAAGAAGACGTCCGAATCCTCCGCGAAGCGGGTAAAAAGCATGCAGAGATCATGGAGGAGCTCATCGCTATGGTGCGACCCGGACTCGTGACGAGCGAGCTCGATATCGCGGCTTGTAGGCTCATGAAGAAGGCTGGCGGTGAATCTGCAATTCTCAACTATCAACCCCAGGGAGCCGATCGCCCATATCCAGCGAATATTTGTATTTCCGTTAACGAGGAAGTCGTGCATGGAATACCGAATGAGAATCCCATCACTCTCGAGGAGGGCGATATTGTCGATCTCGATTTTGCTTTTTCATATAAAGGGGTGGTGACCGACATGGCGGTGACGGTGCCTGTGGGCGTGGTCTCTCTCGAGATTCAGACACTCCTCGACACGACGAAAGCCGCTCTCATGACGGGTATCAAGGCAGCAAAAGGGGGAAAGAGGATAGGCGACATCAGCTCGGCGATCGAGCTTGTCGGGCTTTCTAAAAAATACGGAATTGTCGAGGAACTTGCCGGACATGGTGTCGGATTTGCGGTGCACGAAGAGCCTTTTGTTCCGAACTATGGCGAGCCGGGCAAGGGTGAGCTTCTGAAGCCTGGCATGGTCCTGGCCGTTGAGCCGATGTTCAACATGGGTTCGCGTCATGTTGTCCTCGACAAGGACGACGGATATACCTACAGGACAAAGGATGGGAAGCCAAGCGCCCACTTTGAACACACAATTTTAATTACGAAAGGAGATGCAGAGATACTGACTTTGCTGTAATATATGGATATGAAAGATAATAATCACCCAAAGAAAGAGAGGACTCTCGTCATTATTAAACCTGACGGCATCCAGCGCTCTCTCATGGGGGAAATCATCGGGCGCTATGAACGCGTGGGGTTGAAGCTCGTGGCGATAAAAATGATGGTGCCGACGGTTGAGCTTGTCGAAAAGCACTACACCCTAGATCCAGAATGGCTCCGTTTAGCAGGAGACAAGTCTATTAAAAATGGAAAAGAGAAAGGACACCCAGTACTTTCAGAAGAACCAATAGAAGTAGGTAAAATGGTGCTGAAATCCTTGGTCAAATATCTCACGAGCGGACCTGTAGTTGCTATGATATGGGAAGGATCGCATGCAGTTGAGATCGTGCGGAAGATTGTAGGCAGTACGGAACCATTATCTTCTGATGTTGGGACCATCCGAGGTGACCATGTTATCGATTCATATCAGGTGTCGAATCAGGATGGTCGAGCGATCAGGAACCTCGTCCACGCATCGGGTTCAGTCAAAGAAGCTCATGATGAAATTACCCACTGGTTTTCTGAAAAAGAAATTATTAAGTATACGCACGCTCAGGAACGAATTTTGTACGATGTCAATCTCGACGGCATACTTGAATAGGTTATACTAGAGACAGGTCGCCGGAGTATTAACCCTAAATTTTATAACGGGTTTTCGAGAACTGGTTTCCAGTTCGCGTTGCATCACACCTTGGTGTGATCACAGATCACCCACCTAGATTTATCTAGGTTATGTACTCCAGCGACCTATCGAGAATGCCTGCCTCCCTGCAGGTATTTTTGATGGGCTGTTTCATGTCTTGGTGGTATAATTATTCGCATGAATAAAATATATATACCGACCCTGTTCGCGCTTGCTTTACTCGCTGGTCTTCACTTCATGGCGATGGATGGCTCCTGGTATGTCCGTTATCCGGGATTGGATATTTTTATGCATATTCTCGGAGGCATTGGTTTGGCACTTTCTTTCTACTGGATTTTCACAACATTGTTTCCACGCTATTCGTCGCCGTCTTTTTGGCACCTCATTTTCTGGACGTTTGTTGCCGGAGTGGCCTGGGAAGTCTTCGAAGCCATGAATAGCATCGCTGGTGCTCCTGTCGGCACGACGAAATACTATTGGGATACGGCAAAGGATCTCGTCAACGATACTCTCGGTGCCATTGTTGCCACCTATTTCTTGAAGAAATGAAAATTACTTTTTGTACCGGAGTGGGGAGTGTGACAGGTGCAAACTTTTTATTTGAAGTTGGGGATTCTCGGGTACTGGTCGACTGCGGACTCATTCAGGGAGATAGGGAAGCGATGAAGGAAAACAGGAAACCCTTCGGCTACGATCCGCGTGGGATCGATATGCTTTTTGTTACGCATGCCCATCTCGACCATGTCGGGCGGATCCCGAAACTTGTAAAAGAAGGTTTCAAAGGAGTTATTTACTCCACTCCCGAAACCAAAGCTCTCGCAGAGCTCATTCTCGAAGACGCCGTAGGACTCATGACCCATGAAGCGCAGAAGGAAGGACTGACGCCACTCTATGGAATCGAGGATGTAAAAAATGCTTTCGGACTCTGGCAAACTATCCCGTACCACACAGAGACAGTATTTAAAGATTTTTCTGTATATTTAAAAGACGCGGGGCATATTCTCGGATCATCGATGATTGAATTTAGATATGAAAATAAAAAAATAGTTTTCACGGGGGATCTCGGAAATTCTCCAACCCCTTTGCTCCGAGACACCGAGTCCATCGAAGGCGCAGACTATGTCATTATGGAAAGCGTCTATGGTGATCGTAACCACGAGCCGAAAGATGTCCGCGATGCCAAACTCGCGCAGGTGATAAAGGAAAGCATTGCCCGCGATGGCACCCTCATTATCCCAGCATTTTCCCTCGAGCGTACGCAGGTTATTCTCTATGAAATAAATAAATTGGTGGAAACGAACGCCATTCCGTCCGTGCCGATCTTCGTCGATTCGCCACTCGCGACAAAGGTCACTGAAGTATATGAGAATAGCACCCACTTTTTCAATGAAAAGGCTCAAGAGGAAATCAGGAAAGGCGATGACCTCTTCAATTTTCCTCGGTTGAAATATACAGAAAGCAAGGAATCTTCGCAGGGAATAGATCATGTCAAAGGTGCGAAGATAATCATTGCCGGTTCAGGAATGTCCGTCGGCGGCCGCGTGCGACATCATGAGGAAATATACTTACCAGATTCTCGCAATACCGTTCTCCTCGTTGGCTACCAGACGCTCGGGACCGTTGGCAGGCAACTTCTCGAAGGGTCGAAGAAAGTCACAATCGGTGGAGGAAGCAAAGGTGGTGGTGATGGTAGAGTTGAAGTTATCGTAAAAGCAAAAATCGAGTCGATTATGGGTTATTCTTCGCACAAGGATTCAGATCATCTCGTCGAGTTTGTTGCCACGGCACAAGCAACTGCCAAAAAAGTATTTGTTGTAATGGGAGAACCAAAAGCTTCGCTCTTTTTAGCACAAAGAATAAATGATGAAGTTGGAGTGAAGGCGCTGTATCCGGAGAGAGGGGTGGGGTATGAGATGGAATAGGTCTACTGGCAAGAAATTGTCGGTTTTTCATTTACAAAATGACAATTCTGTTTCGTAAGTGTTAATTTTATCGAGACTTGATTTATTTCTCGAATTTAATAACCAGTGTTTACTTGATGAAAAACGCTCTTTTCTTGTCAAAGATTAAAAACTATTGTCTGTTGAAAAATTTATCGAAAATTTATTTTTATTTTATCAAAAATTCATCTCGGTTTGGTAAGGTTTGTGAATGATAGAAGAGAATTGGATAGAGGTCGTACATAAGGCCAAAAATGAATATCGAAAGATAGGATATATAGAATGTCCAGCTTTTGGTGGCGAAAGAGTCTATTTTCGAAGTAGAGGCTTTACGCACCTTATTAGAAAAGGTAGAGAACCAAGAACACTAGGTCAGCAAAGGAGAAGGGTTGGATTGTTTAAATATGTCGTTGATATTCTGGTGACATGCACCGCTTTTGACTCCTGCAGAAAGACAAATAAGTATATTCTAACCAAGAATGGCCTTGTCGAGTCGTCTGCACAATTTTGGTCTTTTAAAAAATATATCAACGGTAAAAATATCTTTATTGTGGTGTGTCGATTCGGCATTGAACCCATGCAGTTTTTGAGTGTTATCGATGATCTGCCTGATATAGAGTCATAAAGCACAAAAGCCCCCAAAGGGACTTTGTGCAAGGCTTGCCATCAGCCGTAGTGCCGATAGAGTTTCTAGAACTCGCAAGCTCTTTATGCATTAATACTATAAAAAATTGAAACAAAAGTCAATTACGCCGTCACCTTCTCCACTATCTTCTTGAACGCTTCGATGTTCTCATCGGCGAGGGTCGCGAGAGCCTTGCGATCGAGGGCGATCCCGGCTTTCTTGAGAGCCCCCATGAACTTGCTGTAGGAGTTCGCTGGATTGATCTCGCGGAGAGCAGCGTTGATGCGGACATTCCAAAGGCGGCGGAATTCTCCTTTCTTGTCCCTTCGGTGGGCAAAGGCGTAGGTACCGGCGTGAGAGATGGCTTCATAGGCCGCTCGCTCGGTCTTTGATCGGCGGAAACGGTAGCCCTTTACCTGGCGTAATATATTTTTTCTTGTTTTGAGAGCGTTTACTCCTTTTTTTACTCGTGACATGGGGGTTTAGTTAATTAAATTAATGGATGCGGGAATTATAGTCCTACTAGGAAACGGCTTTTTTCTTTCATGGTCATATGAAAGGGAACACGAGCATTTTTCTTGGTCAGCTGGGAACGGCGGCTTTCCTTTGAGTTAAAGTGGTTCTGACCTGTGGCACGGGAAAGAATCTTACCTCTTTTGGTAAGTTTCAATCGCTTGGCGAATGATTTATTGGTTTTCATGATGAGTTATTAGTCTGTTATTTCTTCTCGATAATAGCCGTGAGGCCTTTGAGGCTTTTCGACGGGGCGGATGCAACCTTGTATTCAGTCGTAATGAGCTTGAACACTCGATCCATGCGCTCTTTAAGGAAATTCACGTCCATGTACTTGGAACGGCCGACTAAGAAGAGGTCGATCTTGACCCGGTGACCATCCTTGAGCCATTCTGAGGCCTTTTTCGCCTTGAGCTCGAGATCGTGGTCTCCGGTGCCTATTTTGACCTGGATATTCTTCAAATCCGAGATATGGGTCTTGGATTTGGCTACCCTCTGTTTCTTCTTTTCGTCGTATTGAAATTTACCATAATCCATGATTTTTGCAACTGGAGGGGTGGCATTTGGGCTGATTTCGATGAGATCGAGTCCGCGGGCTTCTGCTGCCTTGAATGCTTCGGCAAGGGTAATGACCCCGAGGTTTTCCCCGTCAACAGTAATGACGCGCAGTTGAGGCGCCTTTATGAAGTGATTGATGCGTACGCGTGGGATGCTCAAGATGGTTCGTTTAGAGACTAATTTATATCAGGTTTTTGGTTTAAAGGCAAATGAGATGCCGTGTGATGGTTCAATTTTACTTTTTTATATGATATCCCAAAACTACTCCAAGGATCGTAAATGCTGCCGCAAGAATGGCTGTGGTAACATCAGTTGTACTGCGCTTCGAATCTGAGGAAGAATATACAGGTAAGTCCTGTGTGTATTGCGATGTCGGTGTTGCGGTTGTTTTGGTAGACTGGTCCGCTATATTTACGACTATAGTTGCCTCGTTTTTGGTTAGAGGCTTGTCTGATTTGGCGTCCCCATATGAGCTCTTATCTTCGATCGTTATACCGTTGATAACATGGATCGTGTCTTTCGAGTAGCCTCCTTCGAAGCAGTCTCCCTTTGTGGAAAGAATGAGAATGAATTTTTTAGTAATACCACGCGCGAGATAACCGCCGAAGACAAAAGGTTGATTTGCACTGCAACCCGTAGCAGGGAATTGACCGATTTGTTTTCCATTCTGATACACTGTTACCAAGAACTCAGTTCTAGAAACCCAGCCGTCAGAAAGCATTTCCGTTCTTACTTGAGAGACATCAAAAGCAATCGAATTTCGAGGTAGAAGTAACATGGTCACATCTTTGAAATTTGAAGTTATGGTGTTGATTTCTAAGTCGAGTTCACTTTTATCTAACATCCCTGCCATATCACAGGAAATCACATCGGTAATAATCTCGTCGAGCAGTGAGATCTTTTTCAGTTCGGGAGGACATCCCTTACCACCCTCTGATCTTTCAAGGAAATAGACAGAAGAATCCGCGGGATTAAATGTGAGATTGTATATAAAAGTAGGACCTCCAGTAGTTGCCTTTACCTGACTGACGCCTAGAAAAATTCCCGAGCATATGATAAGACCCATTAAGAAGATTATTTTTTTCATAGAGAAACAATACCACTCATTCTACATAAAGACAATGAGATTAAATTAGAGAAATATCCTGACAAACTTCACGAGAAATGTTGCAATCTTTTCAACGAAGAATCTACCCTTCCATTCCTCGAGAGTGACTTCGTGTGTACTTTTTAGGTCTTCATAAAAATGGGATACGAGTTCCTCGGCAAAGTCAGCGTTATCAGTTACAATATTGGCTTCGAAATTGTAGAGGAGTGAAATATGGTCGAGGTTGAGCGTGCCGACGGTTGCCCATTCGTGATCTATGACGATAGTCTTGCTATGGATCATTTTTCCTGTGTAAAGGTATATACGCATGCCTGCCTTGAGCATAGTATGGAAAAAGGTGCGGGCGGCGAGATCGACCGTGGGGAAGTCCGAGCTTTCTGGTAAAAGAATTTTCACTTCAACTCCGCGATGGGCGGCGAGACGTAGGACTCGCATGAGTCGGTGAGGCGGAACGAAGTAAGGCATGGTGATGACTATGGACTTCTGCGCATTGCGGATAGCCTCCACCAAGTTTCGATAGAGATGGTGCTGGTGAGGGAAAGGACTGTTGAGCATGTATTCGAATTCACGGTCAGATGACTTTATTTTCTTCACCTTCGGCATGCGCTTGCCGTGTGCTCGCATCCACATTCTCTCGAAAGAGTTCTGCATTTCTTTTACAACAGACCCTTCGAGGCGTACCGAAGTATCCCTCCAATTTTCCATGCGTTTCGAAATGCAAAAACTTCCCGTGAACCCTACGTTCCCATCCACGATGAGTGTGCGGCGATGATTGCGGAAATACCACGAGCGATATCGGTGAAAAGTAAAGATACCAGGAAGGAGAGTTTTAAAGAAAACAAGCTCGATGCCTTTCGCCTTGAGATCCTCGGCGATCGACGAGCCAAAGAAGCTGAAGCTTCCCGCCGCGTCCCAGATGAAGCGGACTTTGACGCCCTCGGCGGCTTTCCGTGCGCAGATATCTATGAACTTGGTTCCGATCTCATCTGGAGTAAAGATAAAATTCTCAAAATCAATACTTTCCCGCGCTCCCTCGCAGTCAGCAAGCATGGCGAGCCAGGCTTGGGGATTGTCGGTATAGAGGGTCCAGGTGGTAGGGGGCATTGGCATATAGTATACTATACCCATGAGCAATCTCGGAATCATAATCGTAGCAATCGTATTTTATTTCGCCTTCTTTAAATCCTACGGCAAACCAAAGGAGAAGAAAGATGATAAAAAGGGCGATAAGAAAGGCGGGGATAAAGGGGGAGGGAAGCACTAGGAAATTTTGGGGAGAAAATTGGTAAAGAAAAAGCATCCTAAAGGACACCTTTTCTTTTACTGTGGAGATGCCGAGAATTGAACTCGGGTGCAGATGAAGTTCCCTGATATTTCTTCGCCACCTAGTAGGCTTTGGCGGGGTCGCCCCCTTTTAACGCGCATGCTTGAAAGCAGACAAAACACATGCGAGCGATTCCTGGGTTTTCGAATTCCAGAAGGGAAATTTCTGGAATCTTATTCGGAGGTTATATCACCGCGCGCGGCGTCCGGCACGAAGCGCGAAGTGTCGTTCAGGTGGAGTTTAAGCCGCGTAAACGAAAGCGAGATCCTTGGCTCCATAAAATGGAGACACAATAGACATTGCCTTTGCAACTACTGATTTTGCAGTTACGATTTCCGTCAGATTAGAGAGTTAACGGTGCTCTGTGGCGCATAACAGGGAATACCTCAACTGTCGAGGCCTTTCATCCCCATGATGAAAATAAATTGTCAAAGTCCTACCTACTGGAAAATTCTCGGCGGAGCTCGCGGTCGGTGTCGCGCTTCTTGATATCCTGACGCTTGTCGTGGGCCTTCTTACCCTTCACAATTGCAATTTCCACCTTGATTTTCCGGTTCTTATTATACATCGAAATAGGCA
>CAYGGI010000003.1:0-35662 GCA_964349525.1 uncultured Candidatus Saccharibacteria bacterium | reverse complement strand
AGACTTAAAATTTGTCGCCGCAAGGCATGTGGGTTCGATTCCCACCTCGAGCACAAAATCAAAATTGCTAATTTAGTATATTTCTGTTATATTTTTTGCACACATGCGCCTATAGCTCAGCTGGTAGAGCAGCTCGCTCTTAACGAGAAGGTCCTTGGTTCGATCCCAAGTAGGCGCACAAGATGATGTACATGGGAAATATGTACATATCGTAGGAAAAAATGCCGGGGTGGCGAAATTGGCTAGACGCACCTGCCTTAGGAGCAGACGGGGTAACCCATGGAGGTTCAAGTCCTCTCCCCGGCACCAAATGAAAATAGCGTGAGCTTGTCTCATGCTATTTTTATTTCTGTGGGAGGACTTGAAAGCCGGAGGTCGCGAAGGCGACCGAGGCGGGGTCGCGGGGCGAGCCAGCAGGCGAGAACCAGTGACCAAGTCCTCTCCCCGGCACACGAAAGGACAAGTTTCGGATTAAGCATTTATTATAGTTATTCACATACCCCCTATTGACTTCTAAAATCACCTAGAATAGTATAGTGAATAAGAAGTCCTTATCACCCGCTTCGGCAGTGGTAAGTAACGAGAGAGCCTTCGGGCTCTTTTGTTTTGTCTAGATTTCCTGTAAAATGGCGGTCATGGAAGCCTCAAACCCCACTACAAGTCCAAATAAAATTGCCGTATTTATTGACAACAGTAATGTATTCAGAAGTCTCCATGATCTGAAGATAAGTGATCCTTCGTGGGTTTGTTTCTACAATCCCCTAACCTTAGCCCAGAAACTCGCTGGAAATCGTGAACTTGTGCATGTGAGTTTCTATTGTGTCAAACCACCGTCGTATTTGTTAGAAGAAGGTGAAAAAGGTATCAAGAAACATAGTACAACATTGCAATACTACGCTGCCATAGAGAAGTTATCTCCATTGCTTCAAGTCAAGTACGGCGACTTGAGAGGATCAAAAGGCAATCTGCAAGAAAAGAATGTCGACACACAGCTGGCAACAGACATGGTCACGATGGCAGCACTTGGTAAATTTGATACTGCCATACTTATTTCAAATGACGGTGATTATGTCAGCGCAGTAAAAAATGTAAAGGAAAGTTTCTTGAAAAAAGTTGAGGTGCTGTTTCTCATGAACAGACTTTCAATGGCTCTTCGCCAAGTCTGCGATATTACCCGAAGGGCAAGAAGAAGCCATTTTGAGAAGTTGAATTTCTAGCTTCAATTTATCTCATATTTATGAACTATTTTCTCTATGTCATATACTTGACATAATGTAAAATATGTGTATAATTATACCCATATAAACAGTACTCCCAGTTTCCTTTTTCAAGGAGATGAGGGACGTGACAATCAAACAGGGTCAAAAGCCCAGAAAGCAGAAGGTAGAAAATGGAAAACAATCCAAGTCCCGATCCGACCAGTCCCTACAAACTCACCACTCCTGTTCTAAGAGTAAAATGGCGTGGTTCAGATTCAGCAACAATAGAGTGGGATCCGGTGGAGGGAGCTACAGGATACCTCATCGAACACAACAAGGTCGGAGGAAATAACCCCTTCGATAGTTGGATCGGTGAAACATCTTTTAAGATGACTGCTCTCAGAAGTGCGATGGAATATTACTTCCGTGTCACTGCGAGTAGTCCTGACCTGGGAGAGTCGCCTAGAGCTGAGGTGAAATTCACGACGAAAGAAACTGTCCGAATCACACTCCCCCCGAAGCCAACCGCCGCACCATCCATTAAGATTCCGGCCGCACCAACGCGACAAGCGACACAGCCGGCAGCAGGTGCGGCTCCACAGGGTGCTACACCAGTGCAAGCAGCATCTCAAGTTGCACCTGCGGCGGCGACAACCGGAGCAGGTGCCACTGCACAGCAAGCAGCACCTGCACAAAATCCAGCAGCGACTCCGACACAAGCTCCTGCGCAAGCAGCAGCTCCGGCTAGTGCAGCGCCCACACGACCGAAGACACGCGCTACAAACCCACGACAACAGTCGCCAACAAACCAAACGACGGTTGTTGAAGACAAGGGTCGACAGCTGTTGTATAGGTTGGGAGGAGTTGTGGCGGCACTTGTTGTCCTCCTCATCTTCTTTTCCTCATCACCTGCCCCCATTCCGCCTCAAGCGGTACCGGTGCATGTGGTACGCCCAGTCGTTATCGAAGATGCTCCTACAACAAGGAGTACCTCGGTGGCACAAAGCGGGACGAGTGTGGCCCAATGGCCTGCGGGTTTCGTACCCGACAGGACAGAGAGTCTGCTCACACCTGAACAACAGGTGCAACAGAGAGACTGGGTTGTCACAAAGACACTTCAGCCATCTGAAAAACTGGCATTCGTTCTTCCGAAAGAATGGTTGGCAGAAACAAAGGTTTACGCATCGTCATGGGACTTCAGGTGCGCTTACAACCTCGCCAACCTAGCTAACCCCGCATGGGTGGATGTCTCAAAGATATCTTCACCTCAAGCGGCCAGCACCAATAGTCCGACGGTGGCATCCTTTGGGTTCGAATCAAACATCGACACTCCCATTGTGATCACATTCCATCTCCGTCCCCAATGACGAGAGAAAGTTTACGCGAAGGCGGGTATGAAAATACTCGCCTTTTTTGCACTCATTTTTTAACTTTTTATGGATAATTCAATCGCCACAAAAAACCTTGACTTTTAACATTAAATATGTTACCATTTTACTAGTAGTGCAGTGAGCTTTTGCACACTTCGCTTTTTGACAACAGAACAACCGCTTCGTTGAAAAACGCAGCACAACACCGAACACAGAGTAAAAATGAAGAAACGACTCGACAGTAAATATCTGGTTGCCCTTCTGATCTGGGTAATCATGGTGCTCATCGTGAGCATTATGGCCAGACGCAGATGGGGTGTCCAATTTATCCCATCCCTCAAGGCGGGCATCCTGTATGGAAGCGTCGCCTATTGTCTCCTGATTATCCCTACCTGTTTCAGATTCATAAGAGGAAACAAGGGGGTGATCTATCAGGATATGTTGGCGTCCGTACCCCTTCCAGTAACACAGTTGGGTATGACAAATGTTATTGAGCCCCCTGTAGGACAGATTGGATTGGGGGCAGGTCCACACCTCATACCACCATGGTGGCAACGCGTCGGGGAACCGATAGATATGATCACCGCCGACACACTGACTGGAACAATGACGGTTGTCGACGACGAAAACCAGGAAGCTAAGGTGACATACACGGGAAACAACAATCCGGCACCAGGAAAATATCTACCGAATTTTCTTCGAGTTCCGAAAGCCATCGCCGAAGCCTATCTCAAGGCAAAAATTGAAGCCGGAATTGTCCCATATCTGAAAACTAAAGGCCTCAACTGGGCAATGGCGAATCTTGCCGAAGTGAATGAGGACCTCGACGAAAAACTGCTTGGAAGTAGCAAATACCTCTCTGATCCAGAAAAAGAAGCTGGTCGATCCGTTGGGAAAATAGTTATCAGCAAGATTGAACGAACTAAGGAGGCTGAAGACCTCGCGCGACTCGAGAAGCTTCTAAAACGGGTAAGAGAAGAGGCCGCGGAAACATTGAGACAGCTACCTACAATGGATCCGACCTACGCGTTTACTGTCGCAGCTGCTGCGGCAGGCATACCCGTCGAGGTCGTGAACGCCAATATAAGGGGCCTCCAAGGACTCGGGGGAATCAATCCCGTAGTTGCAGGAGAAGTCGCTGAAGAGTTGCTTCAACGAGGACGGAGAGGGCGACGCAATAGGCCACCCCAGAATCCCCCAACCTAAAGCAAAGTTATGGCAGACACTACAAAAGACGGCGCCTTTTATCCGGCATGGAAAATCGGCGTAGGTGGAGCAATCGCTCTCCTAAGCATCTATGGTCTCATCAGTCTCTTGGGTTCACGACCACCCGTTCAACCGGTAGTTGAGAAAGTAGTCGAGATAATCCCCGCCAAGGTTGGCAAGTGGACAAGAGTTGTCACAAACCCCCGAAGGGAAATGCTCAAATTCGATGTGAGCGAAGGAGGATTCGAATACCTCATCGTCATCAATCGAGATTTTAGGCGTCAAATTCCCTTTTCCACCTATTCCGACTTAGATGAGAGCGACTTTGGAAACGGAGTCACTAACATACACATCTCACTCGTTCGTGGACAGCGCGAGCAGGTGAGAGAAATTAAAATCATTCGAATTCGAAAGTAGAAAGTTTTGAATTGATTTACGAAAGAAGGCGACCCTCGTGGCCGCCTTTTCCTTTTGCTGATTTTCAGAGGTCTAAAGAAATGGATCTCCTACCCCGACAGTGTTTCCTATAAGTCTGATAATCCCATACGCTGAAATCATAATGAACATACCGATAATTCCCCAGAGAATATGATCCTTGCCTTCTTTCTGCGCAGTCGAGTCAGCCGCCTTTGAAATGAACCCGAAAACTCCCCAGATGAAGATGAGCCCAGCCAGAACAAAGAGACCTTGGATCAGTGGTGCGACAATATTGACAACTATTTTTGTGACAATATCCTTAACAGCAGGATTACTCTCCATCTTAGGAAAAGCGCCGAGGGTTTGTGCTAAAGCGATTTTGGCTCCAAGAAACATAGTCTTTATGGTACCTGTGCTGGTCGAGGAAGAGTGGTCGTCCTATTTATATCGTTGATCGGAACATTGTCGTCAGTTCGGAAAGAGTTGCGGAGGATAGCGACGAGTCCCCAGATAGAGAGAATGGCAAAGAGGGCAATGACTCCGTAGAGGATCGACATACCCATGTTCTTGCGAATATCATCTCCTCCGGCGATGAGGTAGCGAACAATGCTGATGATTATCCAGAGAACGGCGAGGGAAATAGCGAGACCTACAATAAGGTTTCCTATGTTCGTTGCCTTTGTCGCAACACTATTTATATCTGTTAATGTCTGGGCGAAAGCCAAGAGTGGTGAGAAAACGGCAGCACTGGAAACAAGGGCAATAAATTTTTTCATATGTAATCTTTTAATAATAAGTAAATGATAGCTACGGGGAAATTATACCAAGGATCCTCTTTTGCCACAAATACGAGGTGGGGATAGTCACATTACTATAGTGGACCCTTAGTTCCTGGTAGACCTGTTCCAGTGCCACCCTTAGCTCCTGGTAGAGTGGTCTGACCACTGTTATTTCCTCCTCCTACCCCAAACGGCCAGGTAGGCTGATTATTATCGAGCTCGAAGGTATTCGTAAGAAGAGCGACAAGTCCCCAGAGTGACAAGATTACAAAGAAGCCGATAACACTGTAGAGCACATAGGCTCCGGCTTCCTTTTTATCTTTCTCTGTGAAAAAGTAACGGTAGACATTAAAGACGAATGTCACGACAGCCAAGGCAATAATGAGTCCGATCGCAATACTCAAATAATCAGTGATAATGGTAATGATATCCCTCAAGGTCTTCCCTGCCGCGAAGGTGAGTAGGGGAATGGCTAGTGCAAACATCGGCAATCCTATTTTATAAATATTTTTTTTCATGTTTTATATTATGTTAAATCTTTCTATCAAACAACTTGCTATCAACCACTCCAGCGGAGATGAAGGTGGACTTTATCACCTCTACGATCACCTTCGAACTTATGAGTACCGCCGTACCGATTGCCGCATAGAGAAACCAACTTCTCGCTTCTGCCAATTTCGCACTATTGCCTTGTGCGAGAATAAACTTGAAACCAATAAAAATGAACATGAAAACAGCGAGTATAACACCGAGGAATATGGCGAGATCGACTATGCTCAGGAGAACATCAGTGACATTTTTTGCCTTGAGGGGATTTTGGAGAGAAGGAATCGACTGCGGAGCGGTACCAGAGTTTACCACTCCGACTCCGGGCTTTTCCTGTGCATTCACATGCACGATGTTAACCATCGATAGTATGAAAGCCACAGCAATTAAAAATAAAGTATATTTTTTCATATCATTTCCCTAAAAACATCGTGGCGCTCTTACCGACATCATTCTTCGGATCGTCATCGAGGAACCAGCCGACTGCCGTGCGGACAACGAACCATGCCGTGATCATTATTATAAACCCTATTCCGACGGAAGTAAAAATTGTTTTAGCCTTCGAGATGTTACCCGAGGCCCCCGTGAGGTAGAGGAGACCGGCGTAGGCGAAGAGGACGGTGGCGATGGGGATAGAGATAATGAACAGCCAGTTGATGCCTTTGTTGACCGTATCGACGAGTGCGACGAAGTCACATTTTACATCACGCTGTGGCTCGGAACCGTCTTTCTTGACTACCCCGTCGCATTTGACGAAGCCGCTGTAGTCAAGAGGTGGCGGTGCGTTCTGGGCAAAAGAAAGCGCTGGAAAAACAATCGCAATGACCAACACGATAATTTTTAAAATAATTTTTTTCATTATGGATTCTGCAACGAAATACCGAGCTGATCATGCGCCGTCTGAATGGCAGAATAGACCGTTTCCTTGCCACTCGAGATAGACTCGACCATGTTCTGGAATATGCCATAGGTCTTCGAGAAACTCATGTCGAGCCAACCGCGCGAGATGAGCGCACTGTCGTAAAAGATGCTCTGGTAGGGATCGGTCGAGCCCGTGGCGAGCATGTCGCGACGAACAGGGGGAAGGAAAGAAATCTTGTTGAGAAGTGCTAGACTATCCGGCGCTGTGAGGATCTGGAGGGAGTTGAAGGTGTTTGTTGGATTCGACGCGCTACGGACGATAGAGAAACCGTACATCGAGCCATAGGTCACACGATTCTTCCCTTTTCTATCTTGCGGAAAAGGTGCAACATCAAAGTTGAGATTGGGATTCTTTGCCATGATATCGAAGAGTTCTGATGAAAAACCGAAATATGTGGCGAGTGAGCCGGAGAGGAACCAGCTTTTCGACGACGGCAGACTCCTATTCCACGAATAACGAGGATTACGGGGGTTAGAAAACTGGGTAAAAAATGTGACGGCGGGAGTTGAGGACTGTATCCCCGAGTATTGACCGTCGCCGAGCGCGCTCACAACGCCCTCGCCCCGAGTATCGACGAAGGTTACCGGATTGCCATTCTGCATGAGGAGCGCTCCGAGGATTTCCCGCGCATTGTTAATATTGCTAAACTCTCCGAGCGCAATGGCGCTACGGCGAATGTTCGAGTTGACATCCTTGAGGTCGATCTTGCTCGTGATCCCGTCAAACTCGTCCCAGAAACGCGGGTAGGTAGCAATACCGGCATTCGTATATATGTCGCGGTTCCAGTACATGACGAGAGGGTCGAGGGTAAATGGCAGAGCGAGAGCTTCGCGGGCCGGAGAGAGGTAGAGTTCGGCTTCCTGGACATAGGTATTTCTGAAGTCTCTCTCTGTCAATATCGTTGCGGGTATGGGAATGATCTTGTCCCCATGACGCAGAAGCATGTCTTGAGGAATGAGGATGGCATCGGGACCCTGTCCGCGGGCGAGGGCTTCGATGAAGTTCTTGTCGAAATTCGCCGCCGGCATCTCGACATAGTTCACCGCGAGAACAGTGGCTCGCGAGCTGTTGAGCTGGGAAAGTAGGGTGCCGAAAACTCCCGAAGGGAAAGTTCCCCAGACGGTGATGGCGGGTAAAGCGGTCGAGGAATCTTTACCTTTATATGTTGCAAAGAGTGCCACGCCGGCGATGATGCAGACTACGAAAATTCCAATGACGATGATTTGAAATTTACTCATGTGATGTATTATACCGCACCTTTTTTAAAAATAATTCCATAATGATGATCTCCTGCGTCGAAATTTTTCTCGATAGTGAAACCGACTTTCTGGAAAATGCCTTCGGCGAGCATTCGAGGCACAAGCGTCTTCGGGCTTAATGGACTGCCAGCCATCCATTCCACAACGAGCATCTTGCCTCCAGGCTTGAGGAGGCGCTTGGTCTCGAGGGCAAGGTTGTCTCTGTCGGCTACAGCTACCTGGAAAAGGGTGTTCGATATAATGATGCGATCGGCAAGGGCTTCACGGAGTTTCGTTCCTCCAATTTTTTCAATATTTCCCCAGACGACTTCGACATTATGGAGACCAGCAAGGCTTGCCGAGTTTTTTAATTTACTTAAAATATCCTGCTGAACATCCACGGCATAGACTCTGCCACGAGCGCCGACTTTCTTTGCCGCTTCGATGGTATAGAAGCCAGACCCGGCGCCCATATCGACGACCTTCATGCCGTCGGTGAGACCGAGCTCTGCGATATTTTTTTGAGGATCGGAAAACATTGTACTTATATTATATCTTATATTATACTTATTGTATCTCCCCCTTTATCAACACATTTTAATATATGAAAAAACTCATTGCTCTTGTGTCTGGTGCCGCTGTTCTTTCTCCCCTTCTCGCTTTCGCCCAGACGATCAAGAATATTGACGATGTCGCCGCAAAGGGCGTCAGCATTGGCAATCTTATTATCGGCATCTCCATTTCCCTCACTGTTCTCTGGATCATCGTGAGCATAGTTCGCTACTTCATCGCGGACGGAGACGATATGAGAAAGAATATGGGTTCGGCTATTCTCTACGGAGTCATCGCGCTCTTTGCTATTCTCTCCATCTGGGGACTCGTCGCAATTCTTCGCAATACATTCCGAACAAATGACTCCGCGCCAACGGATGCTATCGATCGAACATCGACACTCTATGTGCCGGGAGTCACAAATAGGGGTGGGTCGAGTGGGTCAAGTAATCCATATAGAAGTGATCCAAGTCTCAACTCCGGCACGGATGTTCCAGCTGGTTCATCTGGTACATATGTGGATAGCTTTGGGAATACGCATCAGATACGGAGTGACTAATCAAAACTTGAATAATCTCCGATTTTAAGGTATTTTAAGTGATACGCATTTTCAAAGTGCGAGAATTGCCAGATCGTCTAAAGGTAGGACACTGCTCTCTGAAAGCAGGAATTTTGGTTCGATTCCAAGTCTGGCAGCATGACAAAAAATAAAAAGATTATCGGTTCTATCATCATAGCGCTTATTATCGGTATAGGTATTTGGGTAGCGTTTCCTCGCAAGACGAATTTCATTACAACTCCAGGACACACACCGACCAACATCAAGGGTGGCAAAGTGATTTCCCTCACAGAAGCCAAGCCATCCTATAAACTCAAAGGCTTAGGAATGCAGGCAGACTTTGACCAATCAGACATCCTCGATGTCTTCGAAGCGCTCTGGAACATTCCAGAAACGAACAAAGAACCTTATCTCGCGCTTATGGATGCCAACGTCCAGAAGCAATATGAAGAAGTTCATCAGGTTCCAAGTGGAAGTGATGAAAAATCGCCTACCGCAGGAGAGCCGAGTGTTAGGATCACCCACTGGGTTGATATTGAAAGTGGCGGAAAGACATATCGGATTGTCGTAGGCGTTCAAACATCGGGAGGAATAGACGCCGCCTTATTTCACATAGCCTTCGTGCAACAAGGAAACAAATGGATTCAAACTTTTGACCTCGACGGAAATGATTTGAAATTTCTCATAGGATCGACACCACTGAATGAGCTTAAAAATATCATTTAATAAGACTGTTCAATCTGATAGGTTTTCACCAACCGGTTACAAACTGTTACCGGTTCTAGGGAACTGGTTACAGAATGTTACCAGTTGAAGGAAAGGGAAAGACCGCACGCTTGTCCAATTTGTCTTCTGTGTTACACTGAAATCCCCTTTATTTACCACACCCACTCCACCCATGCCCTCCCCCACCGACACCATACTTCGCTTCGAAGAAGTATCATTTTCATACGGCCACAATAAACCCATCCTCGATGAGGTCTCCTTTAACGTTCGTCGCGGGTCAAAGATCACCATCATGGGCCAGAACGGCGCTGGAAAATCCACCATTTTCGAACTGACAACAAAGCATCTGAAACCCGAGTCCGGTAGTATCTTCCTGACCAACGGAATAACGATCGCCCTCGGACGACAGGTCATCCCGCAGGACGAGCTCGACCTCTCCATCCGCGAATTTTTCCAGAAATGTTTCAAAGAAAAAATGTACGATATCGATCCGAAAATTGATGCTGTTCTCGAAGTCGTCAACCTCCACGCGCCGCACGAGCGCATCATCCGTTCCTTTTCCGGCGGACAACAGGCTCGCCTCCTCCTCGCCTCGGCGCTCATTCAGGATCCCGATCTCCTACTCCTCGACGAGCCGACGAACAACCTCGACAAGTCCGGTATCGAGCACCTCACCCAGTTCCTCGTCAATTACCAGAAAACTGTCATCGTTATTTCCCACGAAGCCCAGTTCCTCAACTCCTTTACCGACGGCGTCCTCTATCTCGATGTGTATACAAAAAAAGTCGAGCAATTCGTCGGCAACTACTATGATGTACAGGAACAAATCGCCGCTCAAGTAGAGAAAGAAAACCGCAAGAATGCCCAACTCGCGAAAGAGATTCAGGAGAATAAAGACAAAGCCGGATTCTTTGCAAACAAAGGTGGCCAGATGCGCCTCGTGGCAAAGAGAATGCGCGAGAAAGCCGAGGAGCTCGAAGAAGAAATCGTCGATACGAGGAAGGAAGACAAGACCATCCGTGCCTTCGAGATTCCCTGCCAGAATGACCTCGTCGGAACCATCGCGACCGTCTCCTCATTTACCGTTATGAATCCGAAAACCCATAAACCAGTTAAAAGAAAAGTCGACCTCAAGCTCAAGCGCGGACAGCACCTTCTCTTAAAAGGTCCGAACGGTATCGGGAAAAGTACCCTTCTCGAATCACTCGCAAAAGGCACGGCTGAAGGCACCATCATCGCTCCCGGCATCAAGGTCGGCTACTATCGCCAGGATTTCTCGACCCTCAATTTCGAAGAAAGCGTCTACGATTCCCTCATGTCCGTCATGGACAAACAGGTGGAGCAGACGATGCGCGGTGTCGCCGCCGGATTTCTCATTGGAGGTGATTCCATCAATACAAAGATCGGCGATCTGTCTGAAGGTCAAAAGGGTCTCGTGGCATTTGCCCGACTCGTGCTCCAGAAGCCCGGCCTCCTCATCCTCGACGAGCCGACAAACCACATCAATTTCCGCCATATTCCCGTTATTGCTGCGGCACTCGATTCCTACGCTGGCGCCATGATTCTCGTTTCCCATGTGCCAGATTTCGTGGAGAAGATTCGTATTGATGAGACGCTTGATTTGGAGAAATAGCGTAAAAACTCCCTCTAGTGTATAATGAGGGGGTTATTAAATAATTATAAAAAATATGGCAAACGCTAATTCAGCATTTATGAAGCCGCTCGCAGTCAGTGAAGATCTCGCAGCCGTTGTCGGCAAGGGTCCAATGGCCCGATCAGAAGTCGTAAAGAAGCTCTGGGTCTACATCAAAGCTAACAAGCTCCAGGATGAGACCAACAAGAGAAACATCAACGCTGACGAAAACCTCAAGAAAGTCTTCGGAGGCAAGGCGACGGTCAACATGTTCGAGATGACAAAGCTCGTTTCAAAGCATCTTTCATAGTTCCCGCCGTATTTCATGGATATTTTCCATAGTATCATTCTCGGTATTGTCGAGGGCGTTACTGAATTCCTGCCTGTCTCTTCGACTGGTCACCTTATCCTCGCCAGTTCCCTCCTCCATATTCCCGAGAGTGCATTTTTAAAGAGTTTCGAGATCGTGATCCAGCTCGGCGCTATTCTATCCGTCATCGTTGTGTATTGGAAGAAATTGTGGAATTGGGAGATGATTAAAAAATTGCTAGTTGCCTTTATCCCGACAGGTATTATCGGACTAGCATTGTATAAAATAGTGAAGACATACCTCATGGGCTCTACGACCATCGTACTATGGTCTCTAGCGCTCGGAGGTATTTGTCTTATTGTCTTTGAAATGTGGTACAAGAAAAAACCCCTATCAGAACTCCAGGAATCTGACGAAATATCATACAAACAGGCAGCCATTATCGGCACCTTCCAATCCCTTGCCATCATCCCCGGCGTCTCCCGTTCGGCGAGCACTATCGTAGGAGGGCTTCTCCTTGGTCTCACGCGCACTACAATAGTCGAATTCTCCTTCCTCCTCGCAGTACCGACCATGCTCGCGGCCAGTGGACTTGATCTCGTGAAAAACTATTCAATTTTCTCAATGGACCAGTTCGGAGTCCTCGCAGTCGGATTTATCGTATCTTTCCTCGTGGCACTCGGAAGCATCAAATTCCTCTTGCAGTACATCAGAAAACACGATTTTATCCCCTTTGGAATCTACCGAATCCTCCTTGCCAGTGTCTTCGCGATTATTTTTTGGAAGACGCTTTTATAATATCCTTCCATTGACCCTTTAGGTTATCAGAAAAGACGCTGAGCTCCTTACTCCCAATCTTCTTTGTCGTAGCGTAGGAAGCGACGACAGAATCCACGATGTCATGGTAAATGGGTTCGGTGAGTTCCTTTACATCCTCTATCTTCTCGACGATCTCCCCTTTCATCTTTATCATCCAGCCCTTCATAGACTTCCGGTGATCCTTACCCTTTGGACCAAAGAGGTAGTATGACGCTGTGGCTAGCGCGGCTACTCCCGCACCAATGGAAATCATGGTCTTCGTCGACGGAGAAACTGACTTTGTTTTTTTAATCATATATAATGTGTTTTCTGTTAGTTTAATAATATCCCCCTTTTTAATAGTCTATTTTCAGTATCGTTATTTCTTTCGCGATCTGAACAAGAATTTGAAGGCAATACTATTGCGCATGTCATCGATGAGGTCTCTGCCGGCATCGCCGACACTGTCAACGTTTTCCTCGATTTTGATGATAAGATCAGTAAATGAGCGAGTGGCTTTCACGATATAATAAAGGAGAACGACGAGAATGATGAAGAGTGTGACAAATCCGATCGAGGAGATGAAGAAGAAAATATCGGCGTGGATGAATGAGGGCATGAGGGGGTAAGTATAGCACACTTTACAGTTTTCATGTAGCTCAATGTGTTGCGTAGTGTATTTTTTGCTTTACCTGTTTCTGCCTTCATGATTAAATTAAAGGCGGATCACCAGATCTGAATCAACATTCAAAAAAAAGAAACGCCTATGAACGCATCGTGCGCGACCGCGCAGAACTCCTGCACTGCCCCTGAATTAAAACTGCAGGGATACAGCTTCATCGACTTCGCTCCTCGCAGAGAGCTGATCGATCGGATCATGGCAGGGTGGAATGACTTCCTTCTGCTTTCTACCGAAAACCGCCTTCGTTGACGGGTCGGTAATCCCAATGATTGGGATGACGGGTATGTCATTCGCGATGGTGGAGGATACGACAACAAGCACTTCTTCCATCACAAACCACACCTCTTCGCCTTGCTCGACCATGCAGGCATGGACTACACCCGCCGGCTCAACTGGCTCCTCGGGATGAACGCGCTCTGGCAGTACTGCCATGACCGCTTCCTCGAAGTCGCACGGGGTCTCGACAGACAACTCGTAGGCTACAGCTTCGCCGAGAGGTTTCTCTCCCCAGTCGCTAGGACACGGCATGTACTTCGGCTGTTGTCATACAATGAAGGGCTTTCACCCGGGCAACAGCTCGGCAAGCCTCATGTAGATCGGAACTTCGGTACATTTCAGGTCTACGAGAGCCATCCAGCCCTTGTCCTTGAATTACCTGATCGTCGCCTGCAGTATCAACCGCAAAGAGACAAAGCTCTCGTCTTCACCGGCGAGAAAGCAAGGCTTTTCACTCAGGGTATCCTCAAGGGGGTCAGACACTCCGTCGTCGTGCCCGAGGACTTCACTCCACCGGCTTGCACTGCGAGCTGTGGTGGATGCGCAAACAAGGAGAACGACGGTCATGGGTGCGGTCAAGATGGAGGCACCGTAAGGCAATCAATCGTTTTCTTTGCCCACATACATTTCTAACACCGCCGTACAATGAGTGACACATGTCGGTCGGAAGAAATCAGAGACCCGCTTTGCTTCACGGCCAAGCGGGTTCTTCTTTTTTCTTATAAAAAATCTATTTTTCCCTCTAGAGAACTTGCCAATAGCACCTTTTCTGTTGTCTAATTAAAATTTTATCGATATTTTATCTTTATTTTATCGAAATTTTATCTCGAGTGTGTATGCTGGTAATATGCATGGATTTATCGATGAATCAGGAATACATAAAGATACAGGCCTTTCGACTGTAGCAATGTTTTTTATCATGCCTGACGCTATTGAAGAGCTCGAAAAAGTAATAATCTCGGTTGAGAAAAGTTTACACATACCACTATTCCACTGGACACATCATACTATGGAAATTCGTAAGAAGTTTCTTGATAAAGTATTAACCAAGAACATCTTAAACAAAATCTCTATCGAAATATCAGTCAGACATAATCCCCTGTATTACCATGATTTTCTCTCTGCTTCCTTGGGGATGTTTATCAGAAATAAAAAAGTAAAACATGTTATCTTTGACGGTCAGAAAACTCATTCATACGAAAGAAGGATAAAAGGGATTCTTCGTAGTAATAAAATTTCCACTCGCATCCTTTCCATAAGAAAAGACGGGGCTTCACCACTCCTGCGACTCGCCGATGCTCTAGCGGGTTTGTTCCGCTTTCATCTAGAAAATCCGGAACACATAGAAACAAAAAGGTTATTCAATTTAATCGCTCGAAACGCTTCCAATTTTAACCTATCATGGCTATAGACGCGAAAGCCGCCTTTCGGCGGTTTTGCCAGTGTTATTGGGTAAGAGTCTTTCGACCCACTTCCACACGGGAATCTGTCCCCAGCACTCGTTATGGTTTCATTCTAGCAAACCCTTAGAAACAAATCAAGCTCGCGAGAGAATCCCCATCACGGAGCTTCATGACGCGGACGCCCTGTGTCGAGCGACCGAGAGTCGGAATCTCCTTTATATCAACGCGGATGACCTGGCTCGCCTTCGACATTGCCACGATTTCCTCATTATCATCTGTCGTGACTTTTGCCGCCATGAGGGGACCGGTCTTCGTCGTGACGTTCATGGTGAGGATGCCGGAACCACCGCGATTCTGAGTTTTGTATTCTGAAAGTTTCGTCTTTTTACCGTAGCCGTTTGAGCCCATAACGAGGAGCATTGGATTCTTTGCATCCTTCGACACGATGTCGGCGGAAATGACCTGATCCTTTTTATCCAATTTTATAACGCGCACTCCAGCCGCATTTCTTCCCATTTCTCGTACATCGGCTTCTTCGAAGCGGATAGACTGCCCTTCCTTCGTTGCTATCACGACATCATCACCCTTTGAGACGAACGATGCGGACATGAGCTCGTCGCCCTCGTCGAGTGTGATAGCGATGAGGCCAGATCGGCGGACGTCATGGAAATGTTTTGCTGAGCTCTTTTTACCCGTACCACCCTTTGTGACCATCATGAGGGCGAGTCCATCTGCCTCTTTTTTATTCTTCGGCATCGGCAATATAGAAGTGACTTTTTCGCCTTCGGAGAGTGAAAGGAAATTCATAATAGACTTACCCTTCGTCGCGCGTTTACCTTCCGGCACATCGTACATCTTTATCTGGTATGCCTTGCCGAGGTCGGTAAAGAAAAGGAGGTCGCTGTGAGCATTGGTGTAAATGAGGTGCGAGATGAAATCCTCTTCCTTTGTATCGAGATCAACGACGCCGACGCCACCACGCTTTTGCTTGCGATATTCGTCAGGATTAGTGCGCTTGATATATCCACCTTTCGTCAGCACGAGTACACTCTCTTCGTCGGGAATGAGATCTTCGGGGTTAAAGTCCTTGAGACTATGCTTGATGAGTTTCGTTCGACGATCGTCACCGTACTTTGTTTTTATATCTGTCAGCTCGCCCTTTATGAGCGCGCGAACTTTCTTTTCACTTCCAAGAATTTCCTTGAGCTCGCCGATGAGCCTTTGAACCTCTGCAAGTTCGTCGAGAACTTTCTTTCTCTCGAGGCCAGCAAGTCTCTGGAGACGCATCTCGAGAATGGCTGTCGCCTGGAGATCGGAGAATTTAAACTTTTTAATTAAATTGGCGTGGGCTTCTATCGCATCCTTTGACCCGCGAATGAGAGTGATGATCTCGTCGATATGATCGAGGGCCTTCTTGAGACCGAGTAAAATGTGTTCGCGCTCTTCGGCTTTATTCAAATCATACTTCGTGCGGCGGCGAATGACTTCGATACGGTGAGTAATAAATTCTTCGAGTATTGATTTCAAAGACAGAGTCTGCGGAACGCCGTTGACCAGAGCCACTGTATTCACATGGAAAGTGTCTTCAAGCTGGGTGTGCTGATAAATATAGTTGAGGACTTTTTCCGGATGCGCGCCCTGCTTGAGGTCGATCGCAATGCGGAGATCCTTGTCGGACTCGTCACGGAGACCTTTTATTCCCTCGATTGCCTTATCCCGCACGAGATCGGCGATCTTTATAATAAGGTCTGACTTCGTAACGCGGTATGGAATAGAAGAAATGATGATCTGGTACTGTCCTTTTTTATCTTCCACGATTTCCGCCTCACCACGGACGACGATACCTCCACGACCGGTCGAGTAGGCGTGATGAATGTCTTTTTCTCCATACATAATACCGCCAGTTGGAAAATCGGGACCCTTTATATGCGTCAGAAGATCCTCTGTCGTTGCTTCTTTGTCTTCGAGAAGGTGCATGGTGGCATCGACGACCTCGCCGAGATTGTGCGGAGCGATGTTTGTCGCCATACCGACAGCGATACCGAGGGTACCGTTCAAGAGTAAATTGGGAACGGCGGTCGGCAGAACGATCGGCTCCTTCCTCGTACCATCGTAGTTCGGTCGGAAATCCACCGTATCCTTTTCGATATCCTTGAGAAGCTCCGCGGAAAGTCGCGACATTTTAGCCTCGGTATATCGCATAGCCGCCTGCGAGTCTCCATCGATGTTACCGAAGTTTCCCTGGCCGGCGATGAGTGGATAGCGCATCTTGAAGTCCTGGGCCATGACGACCATCGAGTCATAGACCGCGACATCTCCATGAGGGTGATAGTTTCCGAGGACATCTCCGACAACGACGGCGGACTTGCGGAATTTCGAGGAAAAAGTTAGGCCTTTCTCGTGCATGGCGTAGAGGATTCTACGATGCACGGGCTTGAGCCCGTCGCGGACATCGGGAAGGGCGCGGGCGGTGATAACCGACATGGCGTAGTCGAGGTACGACTCGCGCATTTCGGTTGTGATGCTCCGAGCGACGATGCCGAGCGAGGCGTCACGCTTCGCCACGCCCTCAGGGACGTCCTTTGAATTGCGGGGCTGATTGTCGGGATTTTTAGGCATTTGGGTGGATGATTTTTACTCAAGAAGTATACCAAAAGATTGGTCATTTGGACAGGGGAAATACTATTGACTTTTATATAGATATATGCTAATATATAGTAGGTTTTTGAAAACATAACGGCTTTAACTGGTGCGCCGAAACAATGCACCAGTGAAGGATATTATTATGAAAAAGAAAAGTGATTCACGGAAAATCAAAGAATTAAGAGCCCAGGTGAAAAGGCTGGAGGTAGCACGAGAGGTGGCTAGTCAAATGAACCGTGTGATACAATGTCAGTTTCCGCATGGAAGCAACCTTGCGAAAAAGCATATGACCGTTGCAGTGACTCATCAATCAGTTCCTGTTTCTGGTCATGTGATGGCGGTTGTTTGCGATCCAGCACTGATTTCTACACCAGGTCTTAGTATGGGGGCGGTTGTAAGATTTTGGCCAGATTACTCTTTACACGGCGCCCACCCAGGACAGGAAACCTATGTCCCCCTTGCACTCATTCCTGGACTAATCAAGCAACTGCAGGAAGCGCACACCTTCCTCACTCAAAATAGTGGTTAACCCACTCGGTAAAGTAACCGTGATGCAAGTCTAAAACTCATAAGAATTTTTCCCGGCAATCAGAAATGGTTGCCGGTTTTCTTTTCCCCACCTCAAAAAAGTGACGAATTTTTCGTCGGTTTTCAACAGACAGCAGTTTCTTATTTTACCTATGATCCCTCCCTATCGCAACCACATTGAAAATATTGGTGACGATGTAGCCAAATATCCTTCCCGTACCAGAATAATCGACTTCCAGTAATTCTATATCTTCAGGAATATTGGTAAATAAAACCGAGTAGTTGCCTGAATTATAGACTGGTTTGCAGGCAATACCAGAAACATTTTGGTGTCGAAAATGTTTGGTTGATGTTGATGATATTTTCTTCAATTCTCTCGTGAGTTTCTTTGCTTCCACCTTATCTATCTTCGCAATCTCACACTGGCTACTATTATAAATTTCGAAACTGAAAACGACTCTTTTATTCTCATAATCCTTTAAAGAGTCGGAAATCGCGACAGTTGGAGAGATGGTGCTATTGTCTGATGTTAGATGAGCGACATCATTTGGAAGTTTTTGATTTGAGTTTTCCTGCATAGAATTTTTTTGCTGTAGCTAAATTAATCACATTATGTGAAGGTTCAGAGACAGATATCTCCTTTCGCGCTTCCTGCCAAGGAAGTTCTGAGTGGCTCAAAGCTTCGAGATACTCGGCATCGTATTTTCCATAGACAGACCAGATATTATCGAGTAAATTGGATTGCTTTTTTGAAAAACCGAAAGAAATGCTTGATGTATCGAGTTCGATAGGATTAAATTCAAACCCTTTAAACTTCCTATACACTGCGGGTACTGCTGGCCCATGAACCCAAGCTTCAATTCTTTCAGAAAAAAGTCTTTCATCATTAATGACTAGGGACCAGACTTGAGCATAGTAAAGGAGCTTCTGTAACTTCTTGTTAGTTATAGGCTTATGATCCTTATTTGCCTTATCAATGAAATATTCTGCAACAGATAGGGCATTACTTTTTCTAGTGATCATACTCATACCGTAAGTATATAACTAGTAAGTTAAAAAGAAAAGTAAAACTACTTCCCCCCTACCACCTCCACGTTATCCGACGAATATGTCGTCTTGTTCGCGCCAAAGAAGAGTTCCTTTGCGTATTTGAAGGCGTCGCTGACACTCGCTGTCATAGCACTCACTGGTGACTCTACTTTCTTCGCCACTACATCGCGGGACGCTCCAACACCGAATGACGCAAGCCAGAAAACAAAGATGATCGCCGTGACTCCGAGTGAGACGGAAAAAGCGTATTGCTTTTTCACATGGTGGGGCTTGCCTCTCATTTTTTCTATGTGGTTTTCGACGTGGTGAAGCATGTGCGTAAATTATATCTCAATTTTTCCTACTCCTTCGATGACTCGAGCACAATAACATCCCCCTCCTTGCCCTCGAGATCTTTTTTCTTAATGGTCAGTTTCGTCTCTGGCTTTGGATTTTCTCCGGCTTCCTTGAGGAAGGTTTTGAGAGTGGCATCGGTGTAATGCATGGGAATAATAATCTTTGGTTCGAGAGAGATCGCCAGTTTGTAAGCCTTTGCGGGTTCGAGGACGCCCTGCTCTTTCTCATTGCCGCCGATCGGGACAAAGAGAATGTCGATTTCGTCGAGAGCTTCGATGGTTTCATTTTTTAATTCAGGAGTGTTGAGCGCTCCGAGAAAACAGATGTTCATGTTCTCGAGAGATACTGTATATATAGTATTGACGAGTTGTTCACCACCGAAAAGGGACTCTGAGGGCAAGCCTTTTATAAAAACTCCCCTAACCTCGTATTCACCGGGGCCATTTACAACAAAAGGCTTCTTGTCGCCATGCGTGACTTGCTCAATGCCATTGAAATCAGGATGAAGGGCGCTCACGAAGACAATATCCGCGCCGAAACGCGAGGGTTTGAGGCTCGAATCTTTCGAAATGGGATTGAAAGCCAGCGTGATGTCGCCGAATTGGACTTTAAAGAATTCCGCTCCGAAATACGTGATAATCATGGGTACATTATACAAGTAATAGACAAAAAGACAATTATCGTCTATAGTGGGAGTCCGACACGTAACCCCGCACCTTTTATTTTATTAGCTAAAAAGCGGATCGTGTCCATATATATGACTAAAAAAGATACAATTGTAGAGCCTAAGATAGAGACCCTCATGGACCGTCTCCTCGCTGAGACAAAGAATCCCCCCGTTATCGGAGATCTCGTAGAAGGACCAGTTATCAACATAGAGAAGGCGGCGGTCTACATCAGCCTCGCGCCTTTTGGAACAGGTATTATTTACGGCAAGGAATTCATTACTGCCCGCGATATTATCAAGAAGCTCAATATTAGCGATGTTATCGCAGCGAAAGTCGTCGATACTGATAACAAAGACGGCTACATCGAGCTCTCATTAAAGGAAGCTCGACAGGCGCTCATCTGGAGCGAAGCCGAAACCGCCATTACTAACAAGACTATTCTCGACCTCCCTGTTCTCGAAGCCAACAAAGGCGGGCTCATTATTCAATGGCAGGGCATTTCCGGATTCCTTCCTGCGTCCCAGCTCAAGACCGAGCACTATCCTCGCGTCGATGATGGCGATAAGGACAAGATTCTCGAGGAACTCAAGAAGCTCATTGGTAAGAAAATTTCTGTCTCTATTATTTCCGCTCTTCCAAAAGAGGGTAAATTAATCTTCTCTGAAAAGAGTCCTGAGGCCAAAGATAAGGCAAAAATCATCGGACATTACAAAGTCGGAGATGATGTGGGTGGCGTTGTTACAGGAATTGTGGATTTTGGAGTATTCGTGAAGATAGAAGACGGTCTCGAAGGACTCGTTCATATTTCCGAAATCGACTGGGCGCTCGTCGAGGATCCTCGCACACTCTTCAAGGTTGACCAGAAAGTCAAAGTAAAAATCATTGAAATCAAAGAAGGTAAAATCTCTCTCTCAATGAAAGCTCTCAAGGAAAATCCTTGGGTTGAAGCCGGAAAGAAATACAAGAAGGATATGCCAGTCCAGGGTGTTATCATTAAATTCAACAAGCATGGCGCTCTCGCATCTATAGAGGAAGGCGTCGCGGGACTTGTCCATGTCTCTGAATTCGGTTCAGAGGAAAAGCTAAGGAAGACGCTCGAGCTCGGCAAAAACTACAACTTCAAGATCACTCTCTTCGATACAAAGGAGCAAAAGATGGCACTCTCGTATATTGGAGAGAAGAAGTAGTCTTGTTATCCCCCATTCACAACACTCATCGCTTTATCCTTCCCTTCCTTAATTAAGGTTTCTATACCTTCTATCACCCGCTTTCCTACCTTTTTTAATTCTTTCACCTCATCATCTTTAAATTTCCCGAGGATAAATTTCTCGATTTTCTCATCACCATGAGGGGTTTTTGCGCTTCCGTCTTTCTTTTCTGGCGCAACACCGATTCTTATTCGCAAGAAAGCTTCGGTCTTTACTGCTTTGATTATAGACTCCAGACCATTATGTCCTCCCGAGCTTCTATTAAATGAAATCCTGATTTTTCCGAGGGGTAAATTGAAATCATCGTAGATAACGACGAGTTTTTCTGCGGATTTTATGCTTTTTACGAAATATGCGACAGACTTTCCGGAATTATTCATAAAAGTCTCCGGAGCGATCAATTTCACTTTTTCTTTTCCTATTTTTACCTCGGAAATGAGGGCGTTTGAATTTTTATCAAAAGAAAATTCCTCATCGGTGAGCGACATGAGTATGCTTCTGCCAGTATTATGGCGTGTTCCTGCGTATTCTTCTCCCGGATTTCCGAGACCTGCGATGATGTAAGGCATGTGAGCATTGTGCCATACATTTAAATCTTGTGTCAAATGATTTTGTAGACTATAATTGGGTCAAATGCAACCTGAAACTACAGTACCACAAGAAAATTTTCTGAAAGAAATTGTAAAATTCACTCTTATCGCGCTCGTCATCGTCATTCCCCTGCGCATGTATGTCGCCCAGCCCTTCATTGTGAGCGGTGCCTCGATGGATCCAACCTTCAGTAACGGCCAGTACCTCATCGTCGATCAATTGACCTACCATTTCCACGAGCCGCAACGCGAAGACGTCATCATTTTCAAATATCCCCTCAATCCAAGCGTTTTTTTCGTCAAGCGCATCATTGGTTTGCCAGGCGAAACACTGACGTTGAAAAATAAACATGTGACTATTGTGAATAAGGAGTATCCAGAGGGTATCGAGATTGATGATTCCCATGTTGGAGACGAGCGTAAGGGAATGGATGACTTCACCGTAACCCTCGGCGACACAGAATACTTCGTCATGGGAGACAATAGACGAGAGAGTTCTGATTCACGCGTCTGGGGGCCTCTCGAAAGGAAGTTTATCGTCGGACGTCCGTTCCTGCGACTGTGGCCCGTTTCGAAAGTTGCAGTTTTTCCCGGAAGATAGCCATGCCAAAACGCACGATTAAAAAAATTCACATAGAAAAGAAGAAAAAGAAAAGCGAGAAGAAAATCGAATACATTTCCTATTCACACCTCGATAAAATAGGGGAAATCCCTGTCTACTACGGCTTCACCCCACGACAAAGTCCGAGCATAAAGAAGAGTGATATCGATCAAGCGCGAACACTTCTCGAGGGCGACTCTATCGATGACGAGGAAGGAAACAAAGCTCGTCTCCCCCTCCATGTCGAAGAAAAAATTGCCCTCCTCAATATGTACCAGGAAGAAAGCCTCTATAACCTTTCCCAGCCCGTTCTCCTCTATTTCAAAGAACCTTTTAAAGGCTCACTTAAAAAAAGTGCTGATTATCATCGTTACTGCGACCTCGAGATTATCGGGAACTCGAGGAGTATCGCCGAAGCCACGCTCATCGAAACAGCGCGAATGATACTCGCGGAGGAAGGCTACACGAATATCGGCGTAGAAATCAATAGTATTGGGGACAAGGACTCGATCGCCCGCTTCACCCGCGACCTCGGGAATTATTATCGCAAGCATATCAATGACATGCATACGGAATGTCGCGAGCTTCTTAAAAAAGATCCTTTTACGCTCCTAGGCTGTCAGAACGACAAGTGCAAAAAGATCAACGAGAGCGCGCCCCGATCGATGAATTTCCTCTCTGAAGCCAGCCGTGCCCATTTTGAAGAAGTCCTCGAACATCTCGAAGTCCTCAAGATTCCCTACAAAATCAACAATCATCTCATCGGCAACCGTAAATACTGCACCGAGACCGTCTTCTCTATCACCAACCTCGACTATGAAAAAAAAGGCAAGAAAAATGGCGAGCACAAGATTCTCGCCACCGGTGTCCGCTACAACGGTCTCTCGAAGAAAATCTCGATGAAGCGGGAGACGCAGGGTGTCGGCATTTCGCTCCTCATAAAGGGCAATCGCCCTGAACTCCGTAGAGAGCTCAAAAAGGTCAAGAAGCCTTTTGCCTCATTTGTCCAGCTCGGCTTCGAGTCGAAACTCTTGAGCCTAGGCATTATTGAAAGTCTGCGCCAAGTCAAGATTCCACTCTGTCTTTCTCTCGCCAAAGACCGCCTCGGTGCGCAGGTTTCCGTCGTGGAGAAACAACATATTCCCTACTACATAATTATGGGTAAAAAGGAAGCGATCGAGAAAACTGCCATTGTGCGAAATATCGATACGCATGCGCAAGATATTGTACCGATTACCGAACTACCGAAATATATGAAGAAACTCGAAAAATAGTTGCGCTCTCTGGGTCAATATGTTAGTATTTCCCCACTATGATAAATGCAGAAGTAATACGAAACGGCACGGAAAATGGGCTTGGAATACTGCGCCGATTCACCAAGAAAGTGCAGGGCGCCGGCATTCTTCCCCGTGTCCGCAGTATCCGCTACCACCAGCGCGATCTGTCCTCATACAAAACCAAGATGAAGACCCTCAAGGCTATCAGACGAAAAGCAGAGGTTATGGAACTCATAAAGATGGGTAAAATGGCGGAGAAAACATCTCGTTTTTCTCGATAATGGTACGCGCGGATAGGACAAAGGAATTTGAGAAGATGAAAGAAGCCGTACTCGGAAAGGAGTATGATCTTTCTTTTGCTTTTATTACTGCCGAAAAAATTAAGAAGTTAAATTTAATTTATAGGAATGTAAATAAACCGACCGATATTCTTTCTTTTCCACTTTCAAAAAAAGAAGGAGAAATCTATATTTGCCTTTCCGAAGCGCGCACGGAAGCCAAGAAATTTGACAGGAGTTATGAAAATTTCCTTCGTTTCCTCTTTATCCACGGATGTGTACATTTGAAAGGATACGAACATGGTAGTACAATGGAACATATAGAGATTCAATTCCGGAAAAAGTTCGGAGTTTGAGTCGCTCATAAAAATGTCGCGCTCCATCATCACCGGTATCGATATCGGCACCTACAATGTTAAGGTGGTTATTACCAATGGCACTCAAAAAATCCTCGGCATGGGTATAGCTGAATCTCGTGGTCTTCGACACGGATACATCGTCAACCTGCCCGACGTCGCAATGAGCATTAAATACGCCCTCGCTGATGCTGAAAAGAAAGCTGGAGTGAAGGTCAAGAAAGCCTTCGTGGCAATCGGCGGTATCGGCCTCGGAAGTATTGTTTCAACAAGCTCGGTTATCATTTCCCGCGCCGATCTCGAGATCACCGCGCTTGATATTAAAAAAGTGACAGAGCAGTGTGAAAAAGACATTCCCTCAAGTTCTATTCTTAACAAGAAAATAATCAACAGCGTCCCCCTTTCATATAAAATTGATGGCAAGGTTGCGCTCGGAAAACCCGAGGGAATGAAGGGTAGCAGACTTGAAGTCAAGATGCTCTATATCACTTGCCTCGAGCATCACCTCAACGATATCATCCAGGCAGTGGAAGAAGCCGGAGTGAGCGTCGAGGATGTTGTGGCCGCGCCTATCGCCGCGAGCCTCATTACTCTGTCGAAGACCCAGAAGATCGCCGGTTGTATCCTCGCGAACATCGGAGCAGAAACTGTCTCGATCGCAGTCTTCGAAAACAATGTTCCCGTCTCGCTCGAGATCTTCCCCATTGGCTCGACGGATATTACCAATGACATCGCCCTCGGCCTCAAAGTTCCGCTCGAGGAAGCTGAACAGATAAAGATAGGAGCGATCACGGGCAGTTCCTATCCGCGCAAGAAACTCGAGGAAATTATTTCCGCGCGACTCTCTGACATTTTCGAACTCATTGAGGCTCATCTGAAAAAGATCGGGAGAAACGGTCTCCTGCCTGCCGGCATCATCATCACCGGCGGAGGTTCGGGACTTAATAATATTGAAGATATGGCGAAAGTCGCCCTCCGTCTTCCCTCGCGCATCGGCTCGGTCAATCTCGGCGGTGATGAGAAGCGCAGTTTCCGCGACTCGACATGGGCAGTGGCCTACGGGCTCTGCATCCTCGGCACGCATACCGACGAAGACAAGCCGATCGATACCTCCAATCTCTTTTTCGTAAAGATGTGGAAGGCTATCGTGAGCTGGGTGAAGCAGTTCCTCCCGTAAGTCTAGTAAGTTTGAGAGATGGAATTACGCGAAAGCGTGCGTCTCTAATATCTTGGTGCGTCGTTCAAGATCACCGACTTTTTCAGTGACGATTTTATTTCGATCAAAGTGAATATCGAGTCTTTTATTAATTCCTTGAACATCCTCCTTCAATTCGACAACAGTTTGCTTCAAGATTGTCACATCCTCTGATACTTTCGCGAGCTGTTCATCCTGACTATCAAGTCTCTGATCAAGATTCTTTCTAAATTCTGCAAAATATTTTGGTTCTGTTTCATACATGGTTTTTTACATTAGAATTACTAATAATGAGACAAGGATACTACTTGTAAAAATCTTTGCAATTATACAACCGAATTTTTTATGATGTAATCATGGTATAGGGAAAAATTGGACATCGTCGACTTGCGCTCGGGAGTTCTTTTTGGACCGCTTCGCTCTCAAAAAGACTCCCTTACCGGACGATGTCTCAATTTTTCACACATACAAAAAAGTGACCAATTTTTCGTCACTTTTTTGGTAAAGAGAAAACGCACCATGCCGGAGCAGTGTGCGTTTTTTTTGATCAGCATTTCATTGTTCGATTCCTTGTCATCCCCGTCGCGATACTCCACTCTGACCTTGCCGTCGCTCGGTCCGTTATGGGTATATATCCCCGTGCCTGCCAAGACCCTCACCCCTTCCCCAAAATCCCCTTGTATTGCCTCGTTTTTTTCCTCTTGCACGCGAAAACGAGAGTGGTATGATAGTAGATATCAACCGCATTACATTTACCCATTACCACATTCACCCATGCCCAACATCACGCCAGACATAGAAGCATTCGCGAGAATCAAAGTCATCGGAGTCGGAGGTTCCGGAAAGAACGCCGTCAACCACATGATCAATTCCAAAGTCAAAGGCGTTGATTTTATTACTATCAACACCGACTCGCAGGAACTCCATCATTCTCTTGCAAAGAAGCGCATTCATATCGGAAAAAGTTTGACCCGCGGACTCGGCACCGGGATGAATCCCGAGATGGGCAAGCGCGCGGTGGAAGAAACAAAGGAGGATGTGCAGGAGTCTATAAAGGGCGCAGACATGGTCTTTGTCGCATGTGGGCTCGGTGGAGGCACGGGAAGCGGCGCGAGCCCCGTCGTGGCACGAACATCAAAGGAGCTCGGGGCGCTGACCGTCGCTGTCGTGACCAAGCCTTTCTTCTTCGAAGGACAGCAGAGATCACATGTCGCCGAGACAGCACTCGAGGAATTGCGAAAAGAAGTGGACGCCATCATCGTCATTCCGAACGACCGACTCCTTTCTACGATTGATAAAAACACGACGGTAAAAAATGCCTTTGCTATCTGCGATGAGATTCTACGACAGGCCGTTGAGGGGATTTCTGATTTGATCACTACTCCCGGAATCATCAACATCGACTTTGCCGATATACGCACAGTTATGGAGAACGCTGGATCAGCCCTCATGGGTATCGGTACAGCAACGGGTGAAAACCGCGCTATAGAGGCTGCGAAGCTAGCGATCAATTCGCCCCTATTGGATGTATCGATACATGGCGCAAAGGGCGTGCTCTTCTCCATCGCCGGTGGCGAAGACCTCACAATGTTCGAGATCCAGGATGCTGCGAAGATCATTACCGAGTCCATCGATCCTCAAGCCAAAGTTATATTCGGTACGGTGCGAGATGATAAATTGAAGAAGAATGAAGTGAAAGTCACTGTCATTGCCGCAGGATTCCCCGAAGGAGTTCTTCCGAATCCTTTACCTGGAATGGCCGGCGCAACTAAACCTGCAACTTTTGGCTCTACAAATGCCGCGCCTACTCGAGATGACAAAAGAAATGAACAGCGAGATGATAAAAAAGTAGAGGAAAAAGAAGAACCGCGCCGAAGGATTTTTAATAATGTCTCTACTCCTGCACCGATGAAAGATATAAAGGAAAAGATGAGTCAACCAGTTGGTGGGGATGATAAAAAGGAGGTGAAGCCCATCATAGATGAGGATGATGATTGGGGTGCAGTACCGGCGTTTCTACGACGATCGAAGCTCAAGTAAGGTCAGAATAAGGCTAGATCTAAATAGAACCGGCGGGAGGTCTTATTTTATGAGTTCAAAAAAGTGACGAATTTTTCGTCACTTTTTCATATGAAGGAAACCCTGCGCCGCCGGAGCGATGCAGGGTTTTTGTGTCAAACTGGTTATCAATAACGAAACGCGGTGCCTTCGACATGGAAGTGAGCGTTGTCGATCTTACACCAATCCATTACGAGCACACCTGAATCTTTTCGTTCGCAGATGAATGGAACATAGAGATCGTCCGGGCGACCCGCCAAATCACGAGCGAGAGATTTCCATCCCACGCCAATGACCCCTTTCAGAAACTCTTGGTAGAACGGAAGTCCTCGCATAAAGAGTGCTCGAATCTCATGAATCCCGAAATCTCCAGGAACCATGTTGTTTTTCAAATGGAAGTTGTAGATCGTTCTACCACATATCCACTTTGCCGTATCCTGCTCGGGAAGCCTATGCCTTTGGATCTGGCGGACGTCAAATTCCTTTGGTCCGCAAGCTTGCAAGTCGAGGTATTCGAAACCTGTAAGCCACCATGGTAAGGTGATAGAGCTCGGATCGACTCGAACCATCGGATCAAGATTATCATTCATAATAAATCAAAGAACTATGCTATCTGTATATCATATTTTATATAAAAGTCAATAGGACATTCTTTTGAACTTTTTGTTACAATGTCCTCTATGCCCTACGACCTTGCAATCATTGGTGGTGGACCTGCGGGAGTTGCCGCGGGGGTCTATGCTGCGCGCAAACAGCTCAAGACCATTTTTATTACCAAAGACTGGAATAGCCAGAGCAGCGTCTCCGAAGGCATTGAGAATTGGATCGGGACGGTGAAGATTCCCGGCGCGGATTTTGCAAAGAATCTCGAGGGGCATCTCCGAGCCTATGCGGGAAATTTTGTTGATATTAAAGTGGGAGAAGGTGCAGACAAGATAGAAAAAATTGGTGAAGGTAAGGATGTAAAATTCAACATATCAACTGGGAAAAATTCTTATGAAGCTAAAACCGTTCTCATCACCACCGGCAGTTTCAGAAAAAAACTCGAGGCAAAGGGCGCTGATACCTTCGAACACAAGGGCCTGACCTACTGCGCGAGTTGCGACGGTCCCCTTTTTAACGGACAGGATGTCGTCGTCGTCGGTGGAGGCAACGCGGCATTCGAGAGCGCTTCTCAGCTTTTGGCATATTGTAAAAGTGTGACTCTCATCAATCGTACCGACAAATTCCGCGCCGATCCCGTCACCACCCTCGCCGTCTCGAAGAATCCCCATTTCAAAATCATCACGAACGCCATTTCAAAAGAGGTCAAAGGAGATAAGTTTGTCAACGGTTTCACATATACTGATACTGTTTCAGGGAAAGATGTGGATCTAGCGGTCACGGGAATCTTTGTCGAGATCGGCTCGATTCCGACGACATATTTCGCAAAAGATTTAGTAAAGATGGATCAATTTAATCATATTATCGTCGATCCGCGAACGCAGGAAACTTCGGTCAAGGGAATTTGGGCGGCGGGAGACTGCACAGATGGGCTCTATCATCAGAATAATATTGCTGCGGGAGATGCGGTCAAGGCGCTAGAGGATATTTATCTATTTCTGAAGGCTAAATAAAGAATCGAGGAAATCCCCAAGGGCGTAGAGAGCTGCGGCAAGGACGCTTCGGTTGCTACGATCTGCGCTGGCATGACTAGATGATGATGGTGAAGCAGATGACGAAGGTGATAAAGAAGAGCTTGGCGATGGAGATGAAGTGGAAGAAGATGAATGGCTCGAGCTTGGAGAAGCCGTAGTTGTGGGTGATGGAGAAGCCGTAACCGAAGGACTACTTGAAGGACTCGGACTTGAGGAAGTGGTTGGAGTCGGCGTAGCTGATGTTGTGGGAGTAGGAGTGACAGAAACAGTTTGGAGTGGAGTAGAGGAAGGAGAGACGGTAGGACTTGGAGATGGACTCGATGTCGGCGATGGCGAAGCGGTGACTGATGAGATTGGAGTCGCCGAGGGAGAAGGAGTGGAACTAGGAGTTACAGACGGTGAAGGGCTAGGACTTTGCGCTGGCAGAGATACGATGGCAAAAGTTACTGGCGAGGAGTAAGTGGAATTGATGCGCGTACGGAAGTAGTAGGTGCCGGTTCCTCCATTCCAAGTATATGAGGCAGTGTAGGAAGCACCCACGCTGAGAGTTGGCAGAGATATGGGCGCCCAGTCGAAGAAGTTCGTGCCATCGGTCGAGAATTGGAAGTATGTGGAGGAAGATCCTCCTGATCCTGTACCGGTATTTGTTATGGTAGATTTGATGGTTATACTACCTGTGTAGAATTGACTTTGGGTTCCTGTTGGTGTCCCTGCGATAGTTGGAGTTGAAGGCTGAAGGTTGGGTAAGGAGGATGATGGGGAGGGAGTAATGCTTGGAGTGAGAGTCGGTGAAGCTGTGACTGAAGGAGAAGGAGTAGAGGAAGGAATTGCAGTTGGAACAACTTTGGGTGATGGAGACGCTGTGATCTGTGGAGTAGTTAGTTTTGGTAAAACAGGAACAGGAGGGGGTGGTAGTGGAGGTGGAGGACAATTGTTGAGTACAGAACATGATACTTTCTTTACCGCAGTCTCTACGAGAGAAGAAACTTTCGATATGAAAGTTGGAGGTTTCTCCCCTTCCTTGTAGACCATCACATTGACCGTTTCTACTGACGCTCCGCAGGTGAGTTGGTATTGATAGGTTGGGAAAATGAGGTTCTTTTGCACGAAATTGTTGCTTTCCGGATCAGTACTCAATGGGATTTGAGCTTCTGCTTCTATGAGGGAACATTTCGAAGATCCGTCTGATGTCCACTTGAGTTCAATATTTGAACCTTTGAGGACGGCGATGCTTTCATCTTTACCGCTCGTGTAGGGACTTGGAGGCTTCGTGACTGGACGGATGGAGAGGTCAAAAGTGGGAGCGGGTTCGGGAACAGGGGTGGGGGAGATTTCACCATTTTCATCGTCAATTATAGGGAATATGTCACCTGTGATGGTGCCGCCGGGGGAGAAGTTTTCTAGTATATAATATTTCCCCGATTCAGTTGATTTCTCTGGAATTTTATCGATAATATTTTCGACAATCGGCGCCTTTACCACTTGTGCCATAAGCAATCCATCCAAAGAATCTGTAATATTTTTTTGGAAAGGAAGCATGCCATGATAGTTAGGCATCCCATAAGGCTTCACGATAGTATTAATCTCCATACACTTTTGCCAATATTCAGGTCCATTTCCTCCTTCAATCGCCGCAAAGATATAACCGCAAGAAACAACATTGAAGTTATTCTTAGTATTTTTCATCATACTATCATCGGTTGATCGATAGAGACTGCTCTTTCCACAACCTTGTCGATTTATATCGCCATATCTATTGCCATTATAGCTAAAATCAACTGCTGGCAACTTTGCGCAATTCTTTCCTGTAAAAAGACCATCGTCAGCAGAATTTCTTCCGTAGGACCCCTTATATACATATTCATCTTGCAATCCAGCGAGCGCATGTCCAACCTCATGTATAAGAGCTCTCGGACTATAAGAGGTATCAGGCTTTTCCATAAAAATAACTTTAGCAAATTTGGCAGTATATGAACTGCTGATTCGATCGCTATAGAGTATAAATAGTCTCGAAGAAGAATTGCATGAAGAGTAATTTGGCACTCTATCATAATAAGATTCTGCAAAAGCACTACTGTTACCTATATTTCGCATTGGCCAAACAGAATCAGGCTCTATCTCGAAATCTACAAAATGAGAAAATCTCTGTCGAGAAACCTTAAACGGTTCAATAGCATCAAAACCCTCCTTAATATTTTTATCCGCAATAGTAACCAGATCTGCAGGCGTCATTTGCGAACTTCTACCACGCATATTTACCACCTTCAAAAAACCGCTTCCATATACTTGTGCGCAATTGGTCATTTCAAAGACAACTTTCTTTGTCGGTTTTTGTATGGGAACACTTTGTGAAATTGACTGCGAATCGTCATTGATCTTAATTTCAATAGGCTTCGCCTCTTTAATAGCAGATATGAGATCCTCCGAGGCACTCAGAAGCAGTTTCATGGAAAAAGTTGCATTGCCACCGGTATACGGTTCAACGAGAGAAAATTTTCCTGAATTGATATTTGATTCATCACCCTTGAAGTCAATTCCCACAAGAGTTCCGGTAAAATATGTATTTTTTAAATCATTAATAATATCTCTTGAAAGACAACTTGGTATTTTTACTTCTATTTTTACTTGGACTATATCTAGCGGTGCAAATGGCTTATGGGGAGTAAAATGCCTGTCCCGAATAGTTTCTTTGACATACTCAGGATCAAAATCAACGGAGGTCGAGACTATATCTGAAACTTTCAATTCCTGAGCTGGTCTTGGATTATTCGGATTATATTGTGTCTTGCTTCCATCGCTCTTCTTGCTACTCTCGGGAGGATGTTTCTTTTTCAAGAGATCAAAAGCTGCCTTACTGGTATTTCCGCCATCAACAACACTATTGTAAACGCTAACATTGTTATTATATCCACAGGCATCGGCTACAGATAGTTTCACTCGTCTATCACCAGTCATAGTGCGATTATTATTTACATCTTTTTTGAAAGAATACGAGAGGTTTTTTGTAGTAGTATCAATGATGACGGGAGGTTCTGATCGTACTTCGTCGAAAAGATGAATGGTGAAAGGCGCTTTGCATTTTTCAGTTGCATTGAAATCTCCCGAGATATTGGTTTTTGGAACAACACTAGAAGGAGGAACGAGGAAATCAGGTGAATCAACCACAGAATCAGGAGGGATGATCAGAAAGTCAGGAGTGACATTGAGGGAAAGGGAAATTTTGCAAGGGTCGCTTGCAGTAGTTTGAGCAGAAACAGATGTGGTAATAAACAAGACTGCAAGTGAAATAAATATCACAAGTATCTTTTCAGATTTCATACTCTGTATTATATAACATGTTGACAGTGTGGCAAACTCAACACCTCCGCTTTTATCTCGATAACTTCTCGATTTATTTGACTTATTTTATAAAAGATGTTATGGTGGTGTAAACCAACCAAGGAGCACATCATGAACAGTAGAAGTGGGGATATTATCCTCACTCCCCCAACGGATTACGACCTACGGGTTTTCCTAACTGGAAAGCTTCAGGAGTACGAAGGCAGGAAAGTGGACCCCCAAGCACCGTGGCATGATCAGCCTGACAAGTATTCATTCCGTGACTATCGGGATGCATGCTACAAGCGTGATATCATCTCCGCGGTCTTGGAAAGTTCAGTTCCCGTCAGCATGGATCGGTTAGCATTCTTCCTCGGACGACATTACAGTCATCACGGGATTGACTTCAGCCAGGAAGACTTTGACACCGCCGTGGCAGTCATTCAAGGGTACCTTGAGTCTCGGTAGTGATTCGCCCAGGACATTCCCTTTCACCCGACTCCATACGCAAGTGTGGGGTCGATTTTTATCTATTTCTCACAAACACTTCCCCCACAGTCCCACTTTCTCCTTCTTCGCTTTTTTCTGGACATCTTTAAACTCTTTTTGATAAATGTATTTTTCCTTTCCAAAAGTGTATTCTCGCGCGAATCCTTCTTCAATCATCTTTTGATTATACAGAGTCCCATCCGCCATCTTCACATAGGCGAGTACTCTCCCATATTTATCATAATTCCCCGTCGTATGCTCCTTGATTCCATCCTTTTCAATATATATTTCTTTACCCGCGAGAAGCTCTCTAGCCTTTGCCGAAGCCTCCGGACCATAGCATTGCACAGGCTTCCGCGGATCGACGATTTCGGGAGTATCGATGCCGAGGAGGCGGAGGGTGACCTCGTGGCCGGCGACATTGGCAATGAGCGTATCGCCATCGAGTACGCTCGTGACGCGGTAGAGCACATTTTCTCTGATATCCTCGGCGTATTTTCCAGGATTTTCAGGTGGTCTCTGGAAATAGAGAATGAGACCGGTCGCGAGAATGATGAGACCGATGACTACTGCATATCCGACTGCCCTTTGGAAAAATTCCTTTTTGCTAACCATGCGTCAAGACTAACAGAATCCGCGCCGTAAAGGAATAGAGAAATCATGGCAAATGAGAGACCGAAATCGCGCACGCCCGTTGCGCCATAGCCGACGACAAAGGTGATGTTGAGGAGATGGAGCGAGAGGAGGAGCGCTGTGATGCGAGTAAAAAATCCGAGGAGCAGACAGATGCCAAAGACGATCTCGAATGCGCCGTTGAAATGCACGAGTGTAGGTGCGGTGAAGCCTGAAATGTCAACGATGGATTGTGGGATCATTTTGAGCCACGATGCTGTATGGAGAAGTTGTTGCGTGCCGAACCAGAGAAATACGAGCGAGAGACCGATACGGAGGACTGTAGGCGCGTATTTTTTCATGTGGTCTGTAGTCATATATTTAAAAAGTTATGCGTTCAATATTTTTTGGTAATCCTATGGGGAGTATTATAACAATTTCCTCTATTCGAATCTATCAAAGGTGAACCATGTCATTTTTCCTACAGGAATGTTGTATTTTGTTTCAATAATCCATCGTGGCGGTTTGAAAGTAACATTATTCCAGTCATAACCGACGACTTGCGCCGCCTTTTTCAGATCGTCCTCTGAATCCCCCTCGAGCTCCACATATGCCGGCATACGCGGCCATGTATCGATATCGAAGGTCACCTCACCGAGCTGAAAAGTGTGACGCAGTTTCTGTTGATGTCGAAAAGGTTGTAACCCTATTTTTTCAAAAAGAAGTTCCGCCTTCTTGAAATCATCGATTCCGAATTCTATTTCATAGGTACCATCGATCGTGTGTTCTTTCTGCTCTTTATATGTAAGCGTTATTTTGTCTTTTGCTTTCCTTAATTTCAGAAACCTTTGCTCGTCCCTCCATTTCAATTCCCGATCATAGATAATGGTCTCCTCGAGCATCACTTCGCCGAGATCCTTCGCACCAAGCTCACGCAGCTTTTTTATTAAAGCCTCTTTGTCTATTTCGAGAAAACGACATTCTATTTCTTGGGTATTCATAATTTGTGACCCCACCGGGAATCGAACCCGAATTAACAGATTGAAAACCTGCTGTCCTGACCATTAGACGATGGGGCCGTCTGGCCAAGTTAATATACCATTATTTGAGAAAATGGCAAAAAATGCTATTGTTTGATATGGTAGGAAAAAAGGAATAAACGGAAAGGTGGGTGAGTGGTTTAAACCAGCACTTTCGAAAAGTGCCAGGGGCGCAAGCTTCTCGGGAGTTCAAATCTCCCCCTTTCCGCAGATAATTCGAGCCGTGACGCAATAAACAACAATGTGGCTCAATTCCAGCATTTGAGCCATGGGGCTTTTTCATGATTCTAGTGTAAAATATATCCATGAAATACCATCTTTTCATCGATGAATCGGGAGACCCAAGCTTGAGCTCAGTCAATACTGATTTTCCTGTTTTCGTATTGCTCGGATGTCTTTTTGAGGATTCTGCCTATCAAGAAATATGTGCAAAAATTATAGAACTCAAGAAAAAGTTTTTTGGAAGCGAACATGCTATTCTCCATAGCCGAGACATCCGTAAATGCGAAGGCGTTTTTGTAAAACTATTTGATCTCAAGGTTAAGGAAGATTTCTATAAGAAACTAAATCTCATTCTTGGAAATGGCAACTACACTGTAATTTCTGTCGGCATTAACAAGAAAGAATTTATTGAAAAATATGGAAAGATTGCCGATGATCCATATGAGTTATCACTTTCTTTTCTCCTCGAGCGAGCGGTCATGGAGATTGATAAAGGAGATAGCACGATGCACATCACCCTTGAGAGTCGTGGCAAGGTGGAAGATGAGATAATCCAAAAACGCTATAACCGTCTTCTTGATAATGGAAGTAGCCACATAACTCCCGAGAGATTCAAAAAGAGATTGGAGAAAATAGAGTTTAAGAAAAAGAAGGAAAACGACTGCGGATTACAGATAGCTGATCTCTGCGCATACCCAGTTGCTCGACATATAATAAATCCAAAGGAACCGTATCCTGCGTATGACATTGTAGAGAAGAAGTTCAGAAAGAACAGTTCGGGGTCGTATGTGGGATATGGGTTGAAGATATTCCCTTAGAATGCAAAAAGTCCCTTGCGGGACCTCGTGCCGATCGGGGACACCCCAATCCATAGTGTTATGCTAACCTATCGTAGGTTAAAAGTCAATCAGCCCCGGCCTATATTTAGACTCCATAAAGT
>CAYGGI010000002.1:0-42222 GCA_964349525.1 uncultured Candidatus Saccharibacteria bacterium | reverse complement strand
GCAAAAAAGTAGTCGTTTCTGTGAAGCTAAATAAGGATATTTATTTTCGAGAAAAATCGAAGTTGAAACAAAAATCATAGTTACAGAATGGACTTTTGATTTTGTAAATGAAAATTAGGTAGAAATATATTTTTTGTGTTGTAATTATTGAAAATATAAAATAAAAGTGGATTTTTGATCCACTAATTTATTCTGGCGAGCCCAATCCATACTCTCCACCATCCATTTCTTCAAACATACTCCAGTATTTATCATCTCCGACGATAATAAAATCTAGAAATGATCGCTTCATCACTTGCGCTTGTTGCTTGAGGACTCTTATTACTTCTTTATCATCTTCCGAAGGTTCAGCTTTACCAGACGGGTGGTTGTGGATCAATATGAAATTGCGTGAGTTGGTCAGTATTGCACTACGGAAGATCTCGTCAGGAAGAACAAGAGTAACACTTTCACCGCCAATAGTAATAATCTCATAGCTATTGAGCTCGAGCTTATCATCCAGAAACACGCCGATAAGCGTTTCTTTTGTCCAGTCTTTTACATCTTTAAAAACCTGATAGATCTGTTGAGGTTCACGGACTTGGCCCTTGATAGGGTTTTTGAATTCACCCTTAACAAATTCAATTTTGAGTTTTTTGAGGTATTTCATAGGTTGTGATGATTTTAGCATACTTAGCACTTGAGGCAAAATATAATGGCAATTTAGTCTAAAAATGATAGTATGTAAGTCATCTATACTTGCGATAGGCATACACATGGACAAATATAACAAATTATCGAAAGAAGAACTTATAAAAATCGTTGAGAAACTAGAATCCCGTAAAAAATATGGGCTTATCTGGGATGAGGAAAAAGTTAAAGAGCAGTTTGAGAAAGACGCTCAAAATGCCTTACCAATTCTTAAAGAAGTGAAAGGTAAGGAAATCGCCGATAAGGATACATCAAAGCCGATTAATATTCTCATAGAAGGTGACAATTATCATGCGCTTTCGGTTTTGAATTTCACACATCAAGGCAAGATTGATGTGATTTATATTGATCCACCTTATAACACAGGAGCAAAAAATTGGCTTTACAATAATGATTTTGTAGATGGTGATGATGAATATCGTCACAGCAAATGGCTGTCATTTATGAGTAAGAGGCTTCTGCTTGCTAAAAAACTATTATCGGAAAATGGAGTGCTCATATGTGCGATTGATGAAAATGAACATGCTCGACTTGTTCTTCTTCTTGAAAACATATTCCCCAACTCAGATGTTCATTCGATTGTCATTTCGCATAATCCAAAAGGTGTCCAAGGTACAAACTTTTCTTATGTGCACGAGTATGCAGTATTTGTTCTCCCAAGAGACAAGAAAACGATAAGTGATAAAACGCTTAGTGAGTCAGAAATGTACGTCTCCAACTTGAGAAATTGGGGTGCGGAATCTCTTAGGACCGATGCTAAAAATTGCTTCTATCCAATCAAAGTTAAGGATAGTGAGATTGTCGGTTTTGGAGATGTGGCCAAAGATAATTTTCATCCAAAAACTTCGAATGAAGTTAACGGCAAGGAAATATGGATATGGCCGGTGGATGAGAAGGGTGTTGAAAGAAAATGGCGATATGCCAGACAAAGTGTCGAGGGCATCATGGATTTTCTAAGACTAGAAAAAAACAAGAAAGGTATATGGAATATATTTATTGCGAAAGATTATGGTACGTACAAAACAGTCTGGACTGATAAAAAATATGATGCTAGTGAGTACGGCACAAAATTATTGAAATCGATCATTCCAAATTGTGAATTTGATTTCCCGAAATCTATCCATACCGTATACGATAGTCTCTTACCTTTAATTGGTGACAAGAAGGATGCTGTAGTTTTGGACTTCTTTGCTGGTTCAGGTACTACCGGACATGCTGTCATGGAGATGAACACCGCAGACAAAGGTTCGAGACGTTTTATCATGTGCACAAACAATGAGAATAATATCTGTGAAAAAATAACTTATGAGAGGATAAAGCGGATCATCAATGGATACAAAAATAAGAAAGCGGAATCGATTGAGGGTCTAGGCAGTTCTCTTAAATATTTTAAAACTAAATTTATTAAAAATACGGCGAATCCTGATGATGCAAAACGAAAGATTACTGAAGAATGCACAGAAATGCTTTGCTTGCGCGAGAACATTTTTGACGAGTTGAAAAGTAAAACTGAATATCGGATTTTCCAACATGGAAACAAGATATTTGCCGCATACTATGCGCTCGAACGTGCCGATCTGAAAGACTTGAAGAATGATTTAGATAAGCTCGAGGGAGATAAAGTCCTCTACTGTTTTACCCTTGATCCTTTGGGCTTGGATAAAAAGGATTTCAAGGGATGGGATAATGTGACACTTGAACCAATCCCGCAGAAGATATTGGATGTCTATAAACAAATTTATGAGTATTGACCTTAAACCATATCAGGAAAAAGCGGTGGATAAGCTGATCGAGACAACGGTCAGGCTTCTTTCGTATGACGGTCCAGGTGAGGTCTGTGTTTTCCAAGCACCTACCGGCTCCGGCAAGACTGTCATGATGGCTAAATTTATCGAAGGGATTATTAAGGAATTACCGCAGGAAGATTTCTGCTTTATCTGGATGAGTATTGGTAAGGGCGATCTGCATCTCCAAAGTAAACACTCACTCGAAAAAATATTCGGTGGTTTTCCGCGCGTGGTTTCTGTTGAGGAAGAATTCAGTGGTGGCCGAGAACGAATAGTCCAGAACGAAGTCGTCGTGGCAAACTGGGAGAAGCTTCGAAGTAAAGATCGTGCATCCGGTGACTGGAAAAACCTAGTCATGAAGGAAGGAGAAAAACTCAACTTCCGAGATGTCCTTGAAAAGACACGGGAACAGCGCAAGACTATCCTCATTATCGACGAAAGCCATGTGAGTGCAGACACTGCTCGGGCGAATGAGCTCCGCGACCTCATCGGTGCAGATATTGTACTTGAAATGAGTGCTACTCCTCGTCGACCACAGCAGGAGCTTGGTTTTATCCAGGAACTTGCCAGAGGTGGTGCTGGCTACGTCATGGTCGAGCCAAAAGATGTGATTGACGAAGGTATGATCAAGAAGGAGCTCATAATTAACGAAGACATCGGAAAGATTGCTACCTCTGAAGATGACTCACAAGCCACTGTTCTCGAAGCTGCCTATCGCAAGCGCCTGGAAATCAAGAAAGCATTCGAGAAAGAAGGGTCAGACGTCAATCCACTTGTCTTGGTCCAGATACCGACGGCCGAAGCCGGTGATCAGAAGATTGCTGCGGTGAAGAAATTCTTGGGCGATAAGAGCATTACTGAGCGCAAAGGAAAGTCTGGAAACGGTAAGCTCGCTATCTGGTTAGCTGAAGAAAAATCAGAGCTCATCGATTGGGTCGCCGAACCGGACAATGAAATAGAGTTTTTGATATTCAAACAAGCGATCGATACCGGCTGGGACTGTCCTCGTGCACACATACTGGTGAAATTCCGTGAGACGCATAGCATTCCGTTCGAGATACAAACCGTTGGTCGTATTTTGCGTATGCCGGAACAGAAGCATTACCAGAACGAAATACTTAATCGCGGCTACATTTATACTAATCTCAGGTCTATTGAGGTAAAGAAGGAGGAATACAACCCGAATATCATTAAACATTTGCGAGCGGTACTGACACAGGACTACAAACCGATCAAACTCGAATCGTATTATAAAACTCGCGCTGATTATGGTGATGTCACATCGAGCTTCAATCCTGTATTCGCGAAGGTTGCAGATGCCTATTTTGGGCTGAAGAAAGGTGGCTCCGAGGAATCTATAAAGCTGATTGAAAAGGTTGGCATTGATCTCAATATCAAGAAATACCAGCAGGAGCTTATAGCTGATACTCATATCGATGCCAAATCCTTCGATGGCATGGAAGGTAATATCTCCGCCGATGCAATGGCAAAACTCACGGTCGCCGCTGGTGAATTGCAACTTTTCTTTGAGCAAACGATCAAAAATAACCTCGGATCATTCAAGAACGTGAAGCGCTCTATACCTACCGTGAAGACCGCTATTTATCTTTGGTTCAGAAAGGCTGTCGGATCAAAAGAATGGGACGATGAAATGTTCATGACCCAGAAAATATTTATGCACGACAAGAATCGTGGTATTTTTGAGCATATTCTCTCCAGAGCTATTGATCTCTACAAGGGTGTCAAGGAAACGGAGGTCCGGGAACGCGTCGAGGAAAGCGAACAATTCTATAACTTCGAACTTAGACCTGAGCAGTTTTACAACGAATATGCCGATGAACGGGTGAAGACCAAAAATTACGCGTACGAACCTTGTTACCTCAATGTTGATCGTTCACAGCCTGAGAGGGCGTTCGAGACTTTTCTGGGTACAAATTCGGCAAAAATCGTTTGGTGGTGGAAGAATGGAGAAAGCAAATTGGACTATTTCGGCCTTAAATACGAGTATCAAGGCGCTATTTACACGTTCTATCCGGACTACCTAGTCCAGCTCAAAGACGGCCGATTGGGCATTGTTGAGGTGAAGGAAAAGAACGATCGTGACGGTTTGAACTATACGAAAGCAAAGGCCGAGGCACTTCAGAAATATTTTATGCAGCAGAAAAATAAAAAGTTGTTCGGTGGCATTGTCATTGAGCATAACAAGGCGTGGTTGATCAATGACGACTCAAAATACAACTGGGAGAAGTGTGAGAAGGATGACTGGGAGGAGTGGGGAAATTTAATTTTATAACTTTATACAGCTGGTTTTTTATTTATTTAAAGAGGTACCACCTCACTTATATCCATACTATTACCAGGTATCGAACAAATAACTTTGCCAGCAATTTTAAAATCTTCATTTAAGATGATTGGTTTATATTTTGGATCCTTGGATTCGGGTCTTAGGATTGTAACTCCTCCTCTTTTTTCATAACGCTTAACAGTAACCATATCTCCGATGACCGCCGCGATTCGATCTCCATTTTCCGCAACATCTGTGAGAGCAATTAGGACGTAATCACCGTCATGTATATCAGCATCATACATGCTATTACCCACAGCACGAACGGCAACAATATCACCCTTACCTTCAATAAGTTTTTTATCTACATCAATAGACTCGTCATATTTATCCTCTGCGAATACATTAAGATTATCGCATCCTACGGACGCCATCACGGGAATAGATACAGTCCAATTAATTGAATTTGTAGAGTCCACATCTCTAATTGCAATATTTCGTTTCATATGCTTGCGTCGAATAATGTAACCCTTTTGTTCCAAGGCTTTTAAATGGTCAATCACAGTATTCAATGATCCAACACAAAGAAAAGATCGTATCTCAGATAAAGTAGGGGACTGCGAGTTCTTGTTTAAGTATTGACGAATGTAAGAATATATATTCTGCTGTTTCGATGTTAAAGCGGGTTTCATAAAATGAGGTTAATGTAACCTCATTCTATGAAAAATTTGATTATTTGTCAATGACCACTGTAAATACAGTAAGTTTACTTGATTTCGATGAGAGGAGGTGCTACGATTGCGCTAAATAATTTCTAGTGACATTATTTGGAACGCCAACGGTTCTCATTTATAAATATCAGTTGGGAAAACAAATGAAAAAAATTCTCTCTATCGATGGTGGTGGTATAAAGGGTGTATTTCCGGCTTCTTTCCTAGCCTCAATTGAGGAGACTACAGGAAAAAACATATCCGAATATTTTGATCTCATAGTTGGCACTTCAACGGGCGGAATTATAGCGCTCGGTATCGGCATGGGGTATTCGGCAAAACAAATGCTCCAATTTTATGAGGAGTTGGGGCCTACTGTCTTCGGAGGGAACGGGTTTATGAAGATACTGAGAAGTATAGGTTTTGCAAAATACGACAATGGTGCTCTGCGGTCAGCACTAGTTGATAAATTCAGTGAACGCAAGCTTGGTGAGAGCAAAAATCGTCTGGTTATACCAAGTGTGAATCTAGAGACTGGTGAAGTACATGTCTACAAAACTTCCCACCACGATAGATTTAGAAGAGATTTTAAGGAAAAAGCTGTTGACATCGCAATGGCTACAAGTGCTGCCCCTTCTTATTTCCCAACATATCACTCTACGGCGGGTGTACCTTTAATTGATGGGGGTGTTTGGGCGAATAACCCTATGGGTATGGCAGTAGTCGAAGGAATCGGAGTTTTGGAGTGGGCAAAGGATGACATAAAGGTGTTGAGTCTTGGATGCACCACTGAACCCTTGGATATCGGTATCGCCCGATCAGTGCCTATGGGTAAAGCGTACTGGGCATGTAAAGCAGTGAAAGTATTCATGACCGCTCAATCATCAGCATCATTGGGGACAGCGCAATTACTAGCTGGTCATACTAACATCCACAGGATTAGTCCTTCGGTTGCAAATGGAAAGTTTTCTTTGGATACCACTACTGAGATTAGCAATCTAAAAGGCTTGGGGGATTCGGAGGCAAGAAAAGCCCTACCAATCATTGGCTTCTTCTTTCAGGAAAAAGTTACTCAATTTGAGCCAATTCATAAATAACAACAAATATGAAATACATAAATTCGTTCGATAAATTTATTGAAAATGAAGTAAACCTCAACCCCACAAGAATCGAGAGGATCAAGGATGGGATAGCCACCGTGGAGACTTTTATAAAAAATAACCCTGTATTCAAGGATCATTTTATCAAAATTGTTCCGCAAGGATCATACCGACAAAAGACCATTATTAAACCCTCTCAGGGAGACGGGAATTTCGATGTTGATGTTCTTCTTGAACTTAATGAATTTTCTGGCTGGACAGCAAAACAGTATCTCGATGCCCTACATAATGAATTTAAAAATACAGATAGATATACTGACATTGTAGACCGCCGCGGCAAGAATCGTTGCGTTACTCTCGACTATGCCGACGACTTTCACATCGATATTATTCCTTCCATTCAAACCACCGTCGGAAACGTAATCATGAATCGACAAACTGATAACTTCGAGCCTACCGACGGCGACGGCTATGCACAATGGTTCGAAAAAGCTAATAGATTGAGTGGGAACGACTTTCTTATAAAAGTTACGCGACTCACAAAATATCTCCGTGACAAAGAAGCTATGCCAATAAAGTCAATTATGCTCACCACAATTTTAGGTAGTATCGTGATGAACTCTGGAAATCGAACACACTACTCAGATCTACCCACGACCTTTAAGATTCTCTTTGGTCAGTATGATGATTACCTCCAATCCCACAGCGGTCCATTCGATGTAAAAAATCCAGTTCTTCCAACGGAGAGCTTTGCACGGCATTGGGACCAAGACAACTTCACAGAAACGCAGGAGAAAGTTCATGATCTACGAATTAAAATTGATGAAGCCTACGACACTAATGATGTCGACGAGAGTTTGAAACTTTGGCAAGATGCATTCGGTGACAGCTTTCAATTGTCTGATGGAGATGTAGTGGACACCTCAACTGAAGAACGATCGCTTGCAGTTTCAATCAACGGTTTACAGTTGGCTGATTTTAGCCACAGACAAGAATTGGGAGATGCTAATATCCTTTCTGGTAACTCATTATCATCTGTCAGGATTGAAGCGGATCTACATTGGGGTCATGGTGAAACGCCAGTGATGAATCGAAGACATTTGGGATCCTTCGCAACAAAAACTGAAATACCCAAATACCACTGGCTCAAATATAGAGCAATTACTTCTTATGACAAGCCACACGAGGTGTACTGGCAAGTAGTAAATACGGGCGAACATGCGGAAAGAGAATTTGGTTTGAGGGGTGAGATATTTAAGGGTGGTAAAGAACAGTGGGAGAGGAGTCTCTATACAGGAGTACACTGGATGGAATGCTTTATTGTCGATCGAGCAACAAACACCTGCGTATGTCGAAGCACTCCATTCTATGTAGGATTCAGAGAATCGTACTAAGCATATGAGACCCGTCGTTTAATTGGATTTCTTTACCCACCTCATATACCTCACTCTCCCCGTCCACTTATTCTCCGGCAATTCTTCTTCTATTTGTAACTCATATTCTATCGGCTCACCTCCAAAATCTATATCGAGTGGCAGTTCCCGAATGACGATAGGCTTAAAAAGTCCTCGGGACGTAAAGTAGCACTTCTCATTGAAGAGCCGGGCATCGACTACACCTTTCTGAAGATACTTCGAGAGGTAGGCGCCGATGGAGTTGATCTTCTGTACCGACTTGATGCTGATAAAACCATGGCTCCATATTTCCGCCCATTTATCTTTTATTCCTTCGATATAGGGGATATTGAAAAATACAGCATGATAATGTACAGCACCTCGTTTTTGGAACTCGACTACAGCGACGTAGGCTGGATTGAAGCCGAGGTGATACTTGAGTCGCTTTATAAATGCAGTCCAGCAAGCATTGGCTTCCTTTAGCTCGCTTATATTATCCGCAAAGGTGAATGTAATGAAGATATCTCTACAGCCATATTGACCTGTGTTAGCAGATATAAGCCGACGTATACGCTGACGAGCGCGGGAGATGGAGAAAGCTCTGCGGATCTTGGATGTACGCTTACCAGTGCGCTTGTGACGGGAGAGGGAACCACCATAATGAATCATTCGCTCAAAATGGTACTCTTCTTTTATATTCCCAGAAATTACCGCTTTATATTTTGAGAAATTGAGTCCAAATCGAGTGGCGTGAAGATGGTCGAGTACTTTTTCTTCAACTGATACGTCATCTTTCTCCATTGATTATTTGTATTAAGTGTGTGTATAGTCAAGTCCAACAATTCCTTTACTTATTATTTAATTTTTAAGATAACAAACTGGTAACATCCGCCAGTCAGACACCTATTAAAGTCGCTCTGCTTACTATATAAGTGTCTGACTGGCTCATACGGCGGGTCTACTATAAAGGAAGGAGGAGGGCGGGGATAAATGGCATAGCTCATCTGAAATACTTTTTCTTAATCTGGTCGGCTAAAGCCGCCCAGATTTCTCGTGGTTTTACTTGATACACTTCTTTTGTAGTATCGTGCTGAATAATTTTTACACCCATATTTCCCAATTCTCCTTTTATACCCACTGTCTCCTTCGTGTTGTACATATTGAAGTACTTGGACTCGCCCCAGTAGAGTTTTCTGCCCAAGCGATTTTCCATATCGAGAGTTTCATCAGAACCTAGATCGAATTCATCCCGGGCAAAGAGGGTCATGAAGGGAGCATTCCACTTTTCACAGCGATAGAAAACATTGGTCATTCCGCGCATAACTACATGAACATTGGTAGGGCGCTGGGTGGTATACCAGATGGATCTGTCGAACTTTCTTGTTTGAAGAATATTGAGTCGTTGAGACATTGGCATCTTTGCCATCTGGTAGGAGTCAAAGAGGATATACGCCTCGTCTATAGCGACAATGCAGTTACGGAGCTTGCCGAATTCCTCGTGCCAGTTTTCATTGGTTGGCATTTTCTTGAGATTACTAGCAGGATATTTTACGAAGTTTCTTTTCATACCAAAGGCACCGAGAAACATAGATACTGGATTGAGACGTTCATCGTAGCCCTGCCAGTTGATGGTGAAGTTACAATAGACGATCATTCCTTTATTAAGTTTCCTGATGATGTCTTTCACCATGGTGTAGGTCTTGCCCTGACCGAGCCGACCACAGTAGCAATATATTCCATGTTCTATATCGAGCTTCTTCATGGATTATTTTTTACTGAAACCGAAGTATTCGTAACAGGAGACAGGCAACTTTTCACGAGGTGTCATGGAGTATTCGGCACAATTCAGAGCATTGGATCTAAACTCTACTGCAGTACCTATAGTCCCGAAAAATCCGGAGAAAATGATAATGACGGAGACGATGGCGAAGAAGAAAACAAAACAGAATAGGATGGTGCGTGAGAGTGATGTATATTCTTGTGGAGACATATATTTTTTAAGATTAAATTTGATAATTTGATAAGAGAACTCTTGGAGATGAGATCACCCTGATCCTCGTATCCAACCGACAATCTTGGTAACGAGTTGCCAGACTTTATACGAAATCTCGATGCTTATAGCGAAGATAGCAAGCTGGATGCCGGTCCCAAGGAAAGGGAAGATGGCGGTCATGGCTTTATAGGATCCATAGACAGTCGTGAGTGTTGCTTCGAGCCCATAGGGGAGGGAAGTAACAGTCGGTAGGAAGCTGAAGACGAAGTTTATGACTATTACGATGATGTTGAGGATGAAGGTTATGAACATATATTTTTATGGTCTGAAATGACGACTCGCAAACTTCCAAAACCAGAACAGGAAGCCTGCGCCGAATACGGTGGATAGGAAAGTGTTGAGCGCCGTCCATCCTGCTCCCCAGTAGTTATTTGCTGTGGAAGAAGCCATGGCATTCCAATTTATGAAGGTGATAGTTTTACCTTTGAATATTTGAGTCGAGGAAGCGTTGTAGAGGGGATTTGATCCGGAAGAGAAAGTGATAGCTAGGTTTGATGATGAGAGGGAAGATGTAGCGACAGATTGGTAGCCGGTAAGAATGCCACCGACTCTTGTGACATAACCCCAGGGAGAATAGAGTAGGAAGCCGCCATAGAGACGATTGAAGGTATCGTTGAGCTGATCAGATGAAGGAATGAGGAGCGCTCCAAGACACTTCGAAGCGGAGAATGAGAGGCTAAGATTGCAACTTTCCAACAGTGGCGTCGTAGTACCGCTCTGAGAATACAAGGCTGAATTTATTACAGAAGTGACATTATCCAGTTCCACTCCGAGTTGAGAGGCGTAGCCGGCTACGAAATTTGTCGTGGTTGCGACGAACAAGCCCTGCGCGTCTTGTAAATCATTGAGGCAGGCAGTCCCGAGTACCGGAATGGTGAGACACTGGGATCGGAATTTTGCCGTAGCGGAGTATGAACCCGCGGGATATTTTATCGGCGCAACTGTCGAGAATGAGAATATGCCTGTTGTACTCGCTACCACATCCCATTCTCCATAGTTGGTGAAATCGCCTCCGAGCCATCCGAATATTGATCCTGAACCTCCAACAGTATTTTTAGGATATATTTGGAAGTGGACTTGCTTTCCAACATCCTCTGGAGCAACAAAAGCAGTGAATCCTAGCGTCGGGGGAGTGGAAGTAGATACGATAGCACTACCAGGAGGAGTCATCGTGAGGAAGCGGGTATAGAAGTCAAACGGAACTGGATTGACGCCGTTGATCAGAAAGTATAGATCGGAAATTCCATAAGCAGAGTTAGTGGAACAAGAAGTGTCATTTGAGCCTGGCGAGGCATTACCTACATAATGCGCAGAGGAGATATAGCACGCGCCATAAGAATATGTATCGCCAACTGAACCATAGTGACGAGAGGTATTACCGTCATTTGACCAGAGCCAGAGAGCGTAATATTTATTCGGATTGATAGGAACATTCGTCACATTTGTATTTCCAATGAGCTCTTTCGAGTATTGGAAATTAAAAGTGAGAAATCCATCAAAACTATTGGCAGTGAATGAGAGATTCTTAATGGTCCTGCCGGAGGAGGTATAACTTTCGTAACTTTTTTCCACACTTGCAGTCGCACAGTTTGGAGCGGAACATTCGAGTATTCTTATCTGTGTCGTGTTGAACGGATTGGCGGCCGAAGAATGCAACCTGACCTGTATGGTCTGTATCTCTGTACCAGATATACGACCGAGAGTCTGGGTATAACCGTTTATAAAGCCCAAACCTCCATATACCGAATAATCTTGCTGTGAGATTGTAGCTTTCGCCATACTTGGAGCGAGGAAAAAAGCTATTCCACACAGCAAGATAGAAGATGAGACAAGTGATATTATTTTTCTAGAATTTGAGCGTGACATAGGGATAACCTTTTATGTGGATAATGAGGTAGTGCACTCATGGTGGTTGTGATATAATGAACAGTGTCGTGAGATCAACACCCCGTCAGGGTGTTTTTTGTTGTCCGAGAGGGAAGCGAGCTTCATCTCAATGGACTACCAAACAACCTCAGTGCAATCCGCCAATGTAGCCTTTCGCTACGCGCCAGACGATGAATATCGCCCCGAGGAGCAACATCGCTGGAACCATGTAAGGGAGAAGATCGAGGACAAGGGTGTTGACCGAGCCGATGGCGTTATCCCAAATGGTATGGACAGAAGCAAGAGAGATCGTGGAAGTTGCTAAAGAACCCATATATTTTTCAAGTTAATTTTCTAATAATTTCGACCTTTCAATATTTGGACTTATTGACATTGCCAAAGTTATTTACTAAAGATCGCTCTACAGAGTCCAATGACCATGTAGTAGAACAATGCGAGAGCTATGGCTGATAGGTAAACCTGATATGCGTCTTGAGCTATGTTCATAGAAGTGAGCGGATAAAGGTGACGGCGAATAATATGACTCCGTAGATGACAAGAGGTAGAGCGACGAGCGCGGGCATGAGGAGGAAGAACCAGACAAAGGTATCGACATACGAAGCTGAATCGAGCGCACTAGCGAGTTGTAGAATAGTATTTGTCATTTTCGTAATCCGAAGGAATTGAATAATAATCCGAAGAACATAATGGCGAGGAAAAATATTACAATCCCTAACCCGAATACGAGTGTGCCATCATCACGAGCGATCATTGGATTTTGCGAGGTGCCTGTAGGGAAGATAACAGCTAGTGTTGATGAGGAGGTGACAACGCAGTCTTGGCCGGTAAAAATAGGTGTTTTTCCCGAAGAATACAGATTGTCGCAGTGCCATGAATTAAGCATAGAGTTCCTTCACAATAATTTTTGAGCACATGCACCCTTGGTAATTAACCTTCATGGCTTTGTCGAGGTACTTCTTCCAAAAAGCCATCTTCTGGAAATCACAGGAATAGTAGGAACACAACATACATACGAGAGCATCCGGCACAATATTTGTGCTTCTCTTGAACGATTGAGTATCTATTTTTATACACATTTTTTATTTTAATTAATTAATAATTACCTAGTTGCGGACGATAGAATCGAACTATCCAAAATCAGGTTATGAGCCGGACGGCGCCACCAGACACCATGTCCGCCATATCACTGGAGATCCTGCCGGACTTCCCCAGCGATTTAAGAAACAGGGAACGGGGAACAGAGAACTAGACCAACTCGATAGCTGTAATGCTTCCAGCTATATCGAACCTCTTTGGAACGAAGCGTATATCGGCTTGCACAGGAACATTCTTGGCTGAAAGGAGATCAGAGAGCTTGTCGGCGTCTTTTGTGATCTTTTCATCAAGAATAAATCCGAAGACATTGGCTTCAGTGTCCACAACACTCGCGTTGTAGAACATGTAGTTCTTGCCGGAGCCTTTTGCCACACCTTCGCGCTTCTCAATCTTCAGGAGCGTGAGTTCAATATTTTTTATTATCATTTTTTTATGATTATTATTTTGTAACGTTTAAAACAAACGACCTTTATATTGATAGGGCAGGGTGGCTAATTTATATTAAAAAAGCCAGTTAGCTTATCTAACTAGCTGAGAGAGTATGATGTCGCACAATATATCTTTGCGGTAATAATACTAGAGGGGCTTCTTGGGGGCTTCGAGGACTGATGCTCTACTTATGCCGTATGACTTCCCAAATGAAGACCACAGCGGCTTTTAAATAGCCGTTCCAGATATCTGATGCGACATGTCCGACATATGCCAGGTTCTTTTGCACCGTTGGACCTTCTACCACCTTGCGCACATCGAGACCGTAGTAGCCGAGTATAATGACCGCGACGATAACTATAATGATCAACTTTATAAATCCCTGATTTGTCGTGAGATTATTAGAGTGCGTCATGTGCATGTGTCAATCTCTTAATCGTTTCTTCTTTACCGAGAATATCAGCGATGATGAATGGGTCAGGCGAACGATCTTGACCTGATAGGGCATAGCGCATGGGCCAGAGGACGTTGCCCCTTCCCTTTTCTTCGGCAAAAGGGAAGACAGAGGCCTTTATTTTCTCTTTCTCAAACTCCCCTTCAGGGATTTCAAAAATTAATTCGATGACTTTTTTGAGATGAATTTTCGGCGCGTCGGACTTCCCTGCGAGCTTTACCAGATCATATGGAGCAAGAGGTTCAAGAAAAGCAAATTCAGTCTTCAGAAGTTCTGGAATCTGACCGAAGTATGAGATTTTTTCCTTGAGTAATTGAAGGACTTGCTGAGGAAGATTTTTTGGGATAAAAGGCTCAGCGTGAGCGAGAAATTCCTGATCTGACAGCTTTTCGATATATTGCTTGTTGAACCAGTTAAGCTTCTCTTCACTAAAAATAGCCCCGGCCTTGTTGACCTTACTTATATCGAAAGCTTCGACTAATTCGCTCATACTGAAAATCTCCTGTTCTGTCCCAGGATTCCAACCAAGAAGCGCGAGGTAGTTCACGAGGGCTTCTGGTAGATAACCTCTCTTTTGATAGTCAGTGACGCTCACGGCACCGTGACGACCCGAAAGCTTTGACCTATCTGGCGCGAGGATAAGCGGTAGATGAGCATAGATGGGTTTCGGAGCACCTATCCCCTCTTGAATGAGGATTTGACGAGGAGTATTTGAAATACCATCGTCCCCACGGATAATATGCGTGATTTTCATCTCGAAATCATCAATAACAACAGCGAGGTGGTAGAGAGGATCATCGATAGTACGCGCGATGATAAAATCTCCGAGTTCTTCGGTATCGAATGTAATCTCGCCTCGGATCAAGTCGGTAAAAGTAACTTTTTTGTTTGGATTACGAAAACGGACGACTTCATTTACCTGTCCTGCTTTTTCCCCCTCTTCGATTTTTTCTTTTGAGATATAGGCTTTATCTTCATCAATAAGCTTCTTGAGATATTTTCTATAGATCTCGCCCCGCTCAGATTGTCTCTCGATCGTCTTATTATCCCATGATATCCCGAGCCATGTGAGACACTCGATCATATTGTCCTCAAATTCCTTCTTCGATCGAGCCTTATCGGTGTCCTCAAGACGGAAAATCATTTCTCCGTCGTTTTTATGAGCAAAGAGATAGTTAAAGAGAGCGGTGCGTGCGCGACCAATGTGAAGAAAGCCGGTAGGGCTTGGCGGAAAGCGGGTTATGACTTTGTGTGACATATGATAACGATTATACTGCTTATTGTACCATTTTCAACTCCTCCCTCACCACTTCCCTATCATCCCACGGTATGCTTTTACCACCAATAATCATCGACTGCTCCGCGCCCTTGCCAGTAATGAGGACGATGTCCCCTGCTTCCGCAAGAGACAGAGCTTTTTGAATACCATCTCGACGATCCTCGATGACAAAAAGGTTTTTATTTCTCATTTTTCCGAACTTTTCTGCGGCGATTGCGATGTCTTCGAGAATCTCCCCTGGATCGTCTTCGTAGGGATCAACATTCGTGACGACAACGTAGTCTGCCATTGTAGCGGCAAGCTCGCCCATGATCGGTCTCTTGGCTTTATCTCTTCCCCCACCCTCAGCACCAAGCAGGATAATCGTCTTCGTCCCTGGCTTTTTCATAGCATTTGCCGTCTCTAAAACATTTGTCATGCTGACTTTCTCGTGCGCGTAGTCGACGATGACGGTGAAATTCTGCCCTCCATCTATTTTTTCCATTCTCCCGGGAATCATCTGGAGATCGCGCAAGCCTCGGGTAATCGCGGAATCCTCAATATTCATAAGGTGCGAAACGATGATAGCTGGCAAGGCATTGTAGACATTGAACTTGCCGAGAATGCTAATCTGATACTTCGAATGCATGACTTCGAAGTCCACACCTGCGCCGGTCTCCTGCACATTTTTTGCTAGATAATCAGCGGAATTATTGAGCGCAAAAGTTATTTTTTTATCGGCCACAAAACGCAGGAAATCTCCGGCATGTTCGCTGTCATTATTAACAATAATTACTTTCTCTATTTCTTTTCCGTCAATAACTTTTTTATGCGAGGAAAGTGCGGCGAACATTTTCGTCTTCATCTCTTTATACTTCTCGAAACTTCCTCCGTGAGACGGGAGATGCTCTGGCGAGAGATTCGTAAAGGCGGCAATGTCGTAGTCGACTCCGATGTGGCGATACTGCTGGATGCCTTCGGAAGTCGTCTCGACGACGCAGTGGGTACAGCCCTCCTTTACCATCCGCGCGAGTAGCTTCTGAATGGTAAATCTTCCAGGCATCGTCATATGGTATTCGTTGAGAAGCTCCTTCCCACCGATGCGAATATTCGCCGTGCTGATAATCCCCGTTTTATGCCCGCCAACCTGGAGACATGACCAGATGAAGTTCGCCGTCGAAGTCTTACCCTTTGTCCCTGTCACGCCGATGATAACCATTTTTCTCGATGGAAAACCATAGAAACAGGCTCCCGCGAGCGCGAGAAGGCGGTAATAAAGGCTGAAAACAAAGGTTGGAACGACTTTTTTAAGTGTTTTTTTCAATATGACGATTATATCACATCGCTATGCTATAATCAGAATATGTGTGGATTTATCGGCTTTACAGAGGATCGCGAGAATGGAATAGATAAAAAAGCAGGGATGTCTCGAAAAGAGGTTCTTTCTAGTATGCTTTCGGCTATTTCCCATAGAGGTCCAGACTCAGAGGACACCTACTCCGATGATGCTATTTCTCTCGGCTTCAGGCGCCTGAGTATCATCGATCTCGAAGGTGGTTCCCAGCCAATATATAATGAAGACAAGACAAAAGTCCTCGTTTTCAATGGTGAGATATATAATTACAAAGATATTAGGCAAGACCTCATTGCCAAAGGTCATATCTTCGCGACACAGACCGACTCCGAAGTTCTCATTCACGGCTACGAGGAATACGGCACAGATTTATTAAATAAATTGCGGGGAATGTTTTCGTTTATTATTTGGGATACAAAATTAAAAAAGATTTTTGGGGCACGAGACTTCTTTGGCATAAAACCTATGTATTACGCAATCATGGACAACACTTTTCTCTTTGGTTCAGAAATAAAAGGATTTCTCGCCCATCCACATTTTAAAAAAGAACTTAACGAAGAAAAGCTTCCGGACTTTCTCACCTTCAGTTGTGTTCCGGGTAATGATACATTCTTTAAAAACGTCTACAAACTCCCACCTGGACACTACTTCGAATACTCCAACAATAAACTGACAGTCACTCAATACTTTTCAGTTAATTTCGACATGGACGAAAGCAAATCGATGGAATACTTCTCGGATAAAATAGGTGCGACGCTCGAAGAGTCGGTAAGCGCCCATAAAATAAGTGATGTTGAAGTTGGATCCTTCCTCTCCGGTGGTGTCGACTCGAGCATTGTGGCATACGAGCTCTCCCGACTCGGGAAAATCCAGACTTTTACTATCGGTTTCGATAACAAAAAATATAGTGAGGATGAAAGTGCAAAGGAACTTGCAGATGAAATCGGTGTCAGTAATGAGCTCAAAATTGTTTCTTCCGAGGAATATTTCAAACATGCTGGGAAAGTCCAGTACCATCTCGATGAACCACTGGGCAACCCGAGTGCTAACCTCCTCTACGAGCTCTCGGCTCTCGCCGGTCGTAAAGTCAAGGTCGTCCTCTCGGGCGAAGGTGCAGATGAAATGTTCGGTGGCTACAATGTCTACAAGGAGCCTCTTGCGCTTCTGAAATATCAGAAAACCCCTTTTTTTCTGCGGAAAATTCTAGCAGGAATTGTCGGCATCTTGCCAGATTTCACTGGAAAAAACTTTATTATCCGCGGAAGCAAAACGGTGGAGGAAAGATACATCGGTAACAGCAACATTTTTAATGAAAAAGAGCGGAAAGATGTTTTAAATGATTCTTATAAAAATAAACTCGCGGGTGTATCCCCTACTGAGTTGACAAAGCCTTTTTACGATCAAGTAAAAAATAAGGATGACATCACCAAGATGCAATACCTCGACATTCACATGTGGATGGTCCAGGAAATTCTCCTCAAAGCGGATAAAATGAGTATGGCAAGCTCGCTCGAGCTCCGAGTCCCCTTCCTCGACAGAGAGATCTGGAATATCGCGAGGACAGTGCCAACAAAGTATAAGGTTGATGCGACAAATACCAAGCTGGCTCTTCGCAAAGCCGCAGCACAAAAGATAAACGCCGTGAGCGCCGATCGGACGAAGATGGCCTTCCCTCTTCCCCTCGTCGAATGGCTCCGAGAGGATCGCTACTATAATTTCGTGAAAAGTTATTTTGGAAATGAAACTGCCTCAAAATATTTTAACAAGGAAAAAATCATGGGTATTCTCAACGAACACAAAAGTAGCAGGAAGAATAATGCTCGAAAGATATGGACACTACTCTCTTTTCTCTTGTGGTACGAAGAATTCTTTACCAAGAGAGCTTCCGGTATTTAATAATGTAGTTTATATCCCTCAAAAGCAGATACATCTTTCTCTTTATTCCTGAATCTTTGGCATAATGGAGTGGTCTGACGTATTTGCCAGTTTTAATCAAACTCTCTATCTTTGCTCGGAGCGGAACGCTCGTCACATATTTCCTGACAACAATCTTTGGAACAAAGCTCAAGGCGAGCTCATTTTTCATAAGAGTCACGGGAATTTCCTTTCCATATATCACATCATCGATCAGGTATTTCATGAGATTATGCCCGCACGCCGCCAGGTAGTAGCTACTTCGCGCCTGCCGAGGGTTGATTTCGAAAACCTTATACTTCCCGTCCCGAGAATCATATTTCAGATCAAATTCGCAGAAGCCCTGGAAGCCAATCTTTTCGAGAAAATCCTTCATGGCATAGACCAGGGATTCCTTGTACCCATGTTCGTCGAAGCCATTGACGAGCACCGTGCAGTTCCCCACACCTGTCGGCGTCCTCTCCTGGAGACCGATCTCTGCAAACGTCATGAGCTTCACCTTCTTATCCTTACCAGAATAAAATACGGCGTCGAAAAGTGCGCAGTCGTCACCGGGTATAAATTCCTGAATAACGAGGTTGTCAGTGTACCCAGAATCTTCTATTTTTTTAATCGTATCGAGCAACGATGCGTAGGATTGGATTTTATAAACTTTACTCATTCCATTGAAATGATGGTCGTGATATTCGATACCATTTCCCGGCTTGAGTATTACAGGATAGGTAAAGTCGTCCGCAATCTTCGGCTTTTCTGTACAGGAATAGATAAAAGTTTTCGGCAGTCCGAGCATCCCTTGAAAAGATCCCTGAAATGCGCTGTAGAACTTATCCTTGACAAGCATGGTATCCATAAGGTCGAGACTCGGATAGTTGTGAACAAACTTTGTATCAAGTCTGTCTTGATTTTCCACGATGAGTCGTACATATTTATCATTCGTACCGACTAAAAGAATTTTTTCATAGTTACTTTTTTGAGCATACGCACTGAGGGTTAGTATAAAAGTTTCCTTATCATATATTCCATCAACCTCGGTGAAGTTGATGATGCTACTGTAGGTGGTCACGGCGATGCGACCCTTGCTCATCATATCGACCTTTTTTCCATAGAGCTCATGATAACACCGCGCCATATAGTAGGCGTTCGCGTCTGACCCGAGGATGAGTACGGTGAAATTCATATGAGTATCCGCGGCAAAGTTTCCTTGAAGGCGCAGAGTATCTCGTAGACGGTTGTATTGTTACGACAGGCGACTTCGGCGATGGGGATGTTTACGCCAATGAGTTCCACTTCGTCACCTACATGTACCGCATCGTCAACAAGCACCGTCACGACCGCCATATCGACCGCGAGTATCTGGTATCGTTTACCGCCGATAGCAACATCTCCCCCTTTATTTCTCCTGAAAAATCCGTCTGCGTAGCCGATCGGGATAAAGCCGATGCGACAGTCTTCCTCTGCCTCGAAGGCCGCTCCGTAACCGACAAAATCTCCTTTCCTTATGTTGCGAGTTTCTATGATTTCACTTTTCACACCAAAAGCAGGTTTGAAATCTCGCGGCGCCTCAAGCGTATCCATGCGGCACATGAGCGAACGTATCCACGCCCTGAATCCCTTAGGTTTTACTGAGGGTTGATAATATCCATACATGACTACACCCGCGCGTACCGCGTTGCAGAAATCAATTTTTTCATGATGCAGGAGCGTCAGACTTCTGCCGAGATGGACAATGGGAATTTCCTTGAGGTTTATAAGGAAGGTTATTTCTTTAAACGCGGTGAGCTGATTATTCCAATGCGCATCGTGAACACCCGTCGTTGCGAAATGCGAATAGATGCCTTCAAGCTTGAGCTGAGGGATTTTCTTGAGTATGTTGACTATTTCTAGAATCTCTTCTTTCTTTGATATGCCAAATCTATTCAATCCACTATTTACTTTGACATGAATTTTCAATTCCCCGTGAAGATTCTTGAGGAAGTCCTGCGTGACGAGCTTCTTGAAATATTCATATTCAGAGAGTGTAATAGCAACATTGTGTTCGATGGCGAGGGGAACCTCATCGATATGTATGGGTTGGAGGCAGAGTATAGGCGTTTCTAAACCTTCGTTTCGTAGGGCAACTGCTTCCTCGAGATAGGAAACGGCGAGATAATTAATACCAGCGAGAACGAGAGACTTCACGGCCTCGCGACCGTGCCCGTAGGCGTTCCCCTTAACGACGCCGATGTAGTAGCTGTAGTCTGGGTAATCGCGAATGAGCGTCTTCACATTATGTTGTAGGTCGTCTGTGGAAATTTCGATATAAGTTTTCCTGTACATGTGAGTGATGAATGCGCTAATACTAGCAGAATTTTCACGGATTATCCACCAGCAACCCGCTATTCTTGTATGGTATAATATCCGTATGAAAAAGGTCATTGTCTTTTCCGTCGCCGTTCTAGTACTAGCGGGCATAGCTTCGGTATCTTTTAAAAATAGTCACTCATTCACCTCGGAAACTGCCGCCGTGGCAGATATACCACGTGTAGTGTCGAACTCACCTGAAATAGTAATCGGTACCACTTCCATCCCTGTCGAACTCGCTCGTACAAGCGCGCAGATACAAAAGGGTCTGTCTGGTCGAAAGTCGCTCGATACTGAACACGGCATGCTGTTCATGTTCTCCAAGCCCTCCGTCTATCGTTTCTGGATGCCAGACATGCATTTTCCACTCGATATGATATGGTTGAACGAAGGACGGGTCGTTGACATATCGCATGATGTCACGAACACCTTTGACCCTGCGAAACCTGTCTACTACACACCACGGCGACCTGCCCAGTATGTCCTCGAGGTCAACGCGGGCTTCAGCACAGCGCACGACATCCGGATAGGAGACCTGGTAACTTTTAAAAATATTCCTCTCACCCAATGAAGGTAACCGACACAACTCTAGATCCCCGTCAATGGGATCTCTTTGTACAAGACAACTACCCTCCCGTAGGAGCCTTTATGCAGGCCTGGGGCTGGGGAGCGTTCCAGAAAGATCTCGGGAGAAGGGTTGGTCGATACTCTGTCATGGATGGGGATAATCTAGTGGCTGTCTTTACCCTCGTCGAATTAAAACTAGCTTTTGGCTTCGCATACGGCTACGTCCCTCGTGGACCGGTAGTACGAGGAAATATCGATGCAAAAAAGATTGCCGAGGTTTTCCAGACAGTCGGAGTGTGGGTGAGGAAACAATTTCCCCATCTCATATTCGTGCGTCTCGAACCGCCTGTTACCTTTTCACCTGAATTCAGACTTCCAGGATTTCATTTTCCTTCCCATTACGTCCAGCCCCGCCACAACATCGTCGTTGATCTAACAAAAAGTGAGGAAGATATCCTAGCATCTTTTCACTCTTCAACACGCTCGAACACTCGGCGGGCGGAAAAGCGCGGGGTAACGGTAACTGTTAAGGATGCTGCCACTCCTGCTGATTATCAGATCTTCACGGACATGGTGAATGATACGATTAGGCGTAATAACGGTAAGAACGCCTATCCTCACGACGAATATTTCCACTTTCTTCTTAAAAAAATTCCCCTCACCATGTTCTTGGGCTATTGCGAGGACAGACCTGCATCAATTCACTTTGTCCTTTTTTTCGGAAAGACAGCGACATACCTTTACGGTGCTTCCCATACTGCAGAAATGAACTCGAAGGCCGATACCTACTGTCACTGGTACGCCATGAAGGAGGCCAAGCGCAGAGGGTGCAAGTATTATGACCTTGGTGCTATTGATTCACGTCGATGGCCGAGCTTAACAACTTACAAACGCCAGTTCAAAGGGCAGGAACTCGAATACATGGGAAATATTGATATTCCTTTCCGTACTATTTTTTATTATGCATATTCGTGCATGAGATACCTCAAGACACGGTTTAAATAGTTAGGGTAAATACAACAAGGGATTAAGGTAGGCCTCCCTCGGAGCGGCCGGCAAGAGGGCATTCTTGCAGCTGACCCCATTCACGAGTGTGCGGATACTTACACCCTGAGAAGCAAAGACGGTGAAGTGTAGGTGTGGTCCTGTTGAATTCCCTGTATTACCGCTATATGCTATGACCTCACCAGTAGAGACACTTTGGCTTTTGCTTACTTTTATGAGCGAGAGGTGGGCATAGAGCGTCGAGAGACCGTTCGGATGTTGTACCAGTATCCATTTTCCATATGACCGACATCGGCCTCCGTTCGCGAGATCCATATTACCCGCATCGACAACAAAACCATTCAAAGAAGATTTTATCGGAGTACCTATCGGTATGGCGAAGTCCACTCCATTATGAGGAATTACTGGAGAGAATTTCGTAATACCGAAATTCTGGCTAATTTTTATCATATCAACCGGCCATCTCAAGACTCCTTTGCCCGTGCTTGGCAAACTCGTGGGGTCAATGGCGATTCTGAGTGAGGATTCTAGAGCCTGCATTTCTCTTTCGGATTCCTCTTTCTGAAGTTGTTTGGTAACGAGAAGTTTCTTGTAGTTTGATTCTATATTTTTTGTTTCTGAGAGAAGAACATTTTTTGCCTTCACGGTATCGGCGATAACCTGTTTTTGATCCGCGAGATCAGCTTTCAGAGAGACGAGCTCCTTTTTCTTTTTTTCTGTCGCACTTTTGTTGCTTTCAAGGGAGACCTTGACGGTTTGAAGTTCATGGATACGACTGGTGACATTCGTCTGAAGCGTCGCGAGTTCTTCGGCATTATTCCAGATATCCGTGAGGGTTTCCGAGCTCAGGAAGGTTTCAAAGAGTGATGTGGTATCTGTTTTCGAAATAGCCACAAGCGACTGTGAGACTGCGCGTCTACTGTCCCCTATCCGACTACTTTTATCGTCTATCTGGAGGGAAAGCCGAGCTATCTCCAGGTTGGTATTCTCTATCTTCCTCTGGGTCAAGGCAAGGTTTGTCTCCAATTTCTTACGCGAGAGATCAAGGGAAGTCAGGGTATTCTTAAGCGAATTGGCTTCCTTGCCGAGCGTGTCGATCTGGTTCTGGTAAGCCCTTATCTCTGCTTCGAGTTGTTGAATCGAATTATTTTTCTCACTTATCTGGCCACGAAGCTCCTCGGCGCTTTGAGCATGGGTAAGAGAGGCGGAAAGAACAAAAATGAAGAGGAAAAGAAGTGTTTTTCGTGGCATGAATGGCATCATTATAACACAAAAGCACCCTTATTTTGGGTGCTATGTGCCTACAAATTCTTTACCGAATTATTTTACCTCTGTAAGACTTGTTGTTGCGCGGAAGACCTTCATGATGATATCGCCCTTGCTATTCTTCAATGGAAGATCTTTTGCGGCGTCAAATTTCTTGTCTCCGTCATCGCTATGGAGCATCGCGTAGTAGGTGCCGCCATCAACTGTTTTTTCAGTAAGAGTGATCTTTCCTGGATTTATGCCTTTGTTGAAGTACATAGATCCGATGATTGCTCCTGGAGTTCCTGCATTATCCTTGTGAATCTCAACCCAGCCGGCGTTCGCAAACTGTGCTGAAGAAACATAGACGACGTTTCCTGGATACTGGTCGGAAACGGTGATGCGGTTGACCTCATTTGCGTCTGCCACTGGCTCTTCTGTAATAGGAGTCTCTGTAACAGGTGCAGTCTTGTCACCCTTGAAGAGATAGTAACCGAGCACAATGAGGATGATAATAACTATCACCGTCACAACCCACTGCCATGTCTTGATTCCTTGATTTGGTTCCATATATGTTATGTAAAATTAGCTGGTAAATTAATAATCTATTAGATGCGTAGTATAGCACACTCTTTACTCATGTTCCAGTCCTATCTCGAGTATGACATCAGCGATTTTCTGCGCAGCGTCAGGATGGCTAAACTGCTTGGTAGAAAGATGCATCCTGTCTTTAACAGACTGATTTTTGACGATATTGTCAATTTCTGAAACGAGGATGTGGGAGCCGAAATTGTGTTCCTCGATAACCGTGCAGGCGCCAGAACGGGCGTAGGAAAATGCGTTTTCCGTCTGATCATGACTGACTTCCTGTGAGAGAGGGATGATGATGGACGGCACCCCCCACGAGGCGATCTCGAAGATCGTCGAACCAGCACGGGAAATGATGACATCGGCAACGCCACCGGACATACGGAGGGCAAGGTCGTTCAAGTAATCAAAGGGGTGGTAACGATGAGCGTGCTCATTATTCTTGAGGACAACACTACTCATCTGCTTGACGATTTCGAGATTATTCTTTCCTGTCTGGTGAATGATCTGGTAGCGCGAGAGGAGCTCGGGAAGGGCGTCAATGAGAACATCGTTGATCGTCTGCGAACCCTGCGAACCGCCGAGGATAACGATGACAGGAGTACCCTCTTCTAGTTGGAGGAATTCACGGGCGCCATTCTCGAGCGGATCCTTTATCTCCCTTCTGACGGGCATGCCGGTAAAGGCGATCTTGCTCGTGTCGCGGATATGGAAGGCATGTGCGGCCTCGGGATAGGCGAGGGCAATCTTGCGGGCGAATTTCCCTGCCCATGCGTTGACTTTGCCCGGCTTGCTGTCCGACTCATGAATGACGACGGGAATGCGGAGAACGCGCGCGGCGAGGAGTGCCGGGAAGCTCGCGTAGCCACCTTTGCCGAAGACTACATCGGGATACAGCTTGAACATTTTTTTTGTGGCAGAGATGACGCCGAAAAACGTTTTGAAAATATCGGTGAAATTGAGGAAGGAAAAGTAGCGACGGATCTTCCCTGCCGGCACTGGTATGAACTCGATATCCGTGTCGAAAAGAGCCCGGGCGTTGTAGGGTGTGGGCGACATGAAGTAGAGCTGGGGCGTGACAAGCTTCTTTTCCTTCGTGCGATCATAGATGGCTTCGGCAATGGCGATAATGGGGTAAAAGTGTCCACCTGTTCCGCCGCCAGTAAAAAGGATTTTCATGGGGAGTATTATAGCATAGGAAAATTAAATGGGGATTGGGAAAAAAAGGCTCACTCCCCGTTCGGAGTCTCATCTTTTCATTATCAACTTATACCGAATTTCGACGAAAGTATCGTCGAAAATTAGACTTGACTCTACACACACTTAATACTAAAAGAGAAAAGTAAAACCACATCGATCGGGATGTGGTCATTCTGTCAAGCTAAATCGGACCCTCAACCTAGCCATATAATCATACCCCCCTACCCCTTTTGAAATTTCGAAATGTTAGCGATAACACCTGCTGCGGCGAGGATGATGATGAGCGCCGTACCGCCGTGACTGACGAAGAGGAGAGGCATACCAGAAAGCGGCAGAACACCGATCATCGAAGAAATGTTCATGAAGGATTCAATGATAATCACCGCCGCGATACCGATGACCGTCAAACCGCCAAAGATATCCGGCGCACAAGAAGCAATTTTTATTGACCGGAAAATAAAAAGTAGAAAAAGTAGGATGAGCGAGATACTACCGAGAAAGCCGAACTCCTCGGCCTGAACGGCGAAAATAGAGTCGCCGATCGGCTCAGGCAAGTATTTAAACTTCTGCACACTCTGTCCGAAACCGCTGCCAGTAATCTGTCCCGAACCGATAGCGATGAGCGACTGCTGGATCTGGTAGCCCGCACCTTGCATATCCTGTGTCGGATGGAAAAAAGTCACGATGCGTTGGCGGACATAGGGACGGAAATAGACGACAGATCCAACAAGAATGATGAGGACGGCACCGAGAATAGCCATATCGCGGAGCCGCGCTCCAGCCGAAAAGAGCATGACGATACCTGCAGCAGCTATAACAACGAGAGTATCCGTATCATGCTGGGCGAGAATAAGCCCGCCGAGAATGGCAATGATGACCATGTAGGGCAGAACTCCGAGCTTGAAGGTTGCGACTTTATCCTTGACACTCGCGAGCCATGCGGCAAAATAGATGACGAAGGCGATCTTCAAAAACTCTGACGGCTGGAATGTGACAAAGTGGAGATTGATCCAGCGACTCGCCCCGCCATGTGTCAATGTGAGGCTCGGAATAAAAAGGAGAAGGTTGAGAAAAACGGCGAAGAGGAGAATATAGAAAGCGTACTTGCGGAGATACTTGTAATCGACTTTCGACATGATAAAGAAGACAATCCCGCCGATCACGAGCGAGAGGCTCTGGTTGACTGCAACCGCGCGGAAAGAAGCTCCGTCGCGGGCCAGGAGTCCGAGTGATGCTGAGCTGAAGATAAGGAAGCCGGCTACGGTCAGGAGGACGATGGAGGCAAGGTAAATAGCGTCAATGGTGGCTTTATTTTTCATCCGTATTTTTAAACGCTTCGATATCGTTTCTAACGGACTCATAGTCTGGCAATTCAGTAATGTGTGAAAGTCCGAGATGCGAGATGAGCTCGAGCGAAGGCTTGTAGAGGAAACTCCGATGGTCCTTTGGATTCTCGACGCGCTCGATGAGTCCGCGGATGAGGAGGTTGCGAAGAATAAAATTGGAATTAACTCCACGAATATAGTCGATATCAGCGCGAGCGAGCGGACCCTGGTAGAGAATAATGGAGAGGGTTTCGAGACCAGCCTTGCCGAGATCCTTCGTCAACTCTTCTTTTGTGAGAGTTTCGATAAGATGGGCAACATCACGCGAGGTTCCGAGCGTTACTTCGTCTTCCCATTCGACAAGAGCTAATCCCCTGCCCTTCAATTCTTCTTTGAGTTCTCTAACAGCATTTCGTATTTCCGTTTCATCCTTTTTAAGAATCTGCGCGAGACGTTTGACCGACAGCGGTTCTGCCTTATAGAAAAGTATCGCTTCGATTTGGGATGATAGTAAAAGTGGCATTGAAAATGTAGGTACTAGTATACCACACAGAAACTCATCCGTATCTCGGAACACCGATCGCGGTCGTCTCCATGTGGATATCTTCGAAGTTTGCTCCTTGCGAGACATGGATGGTCCCCTGTTTGACAAGCTCGAGCATTGCGAGGAAACTCACGATGACGTTCACCCTCTCCTCTCTATGGCCCGCCGAGAATTCCTTGAAACTCATCCGCAGACCTTTCGTAATGCGATCGGTGAGACTGTCGATCATTTCCTCGAGACTGACGACTTGTCGGACAATGGCCTTCGGCAAGGCTTCTTTCTTTGGCAGACTATGGATAATGTCCTTTATTGATTTGGCGAGTGCGAGGAGGTTCATGGACTCATGAGGGGAAAAGACGGAAGCCGGCACGCGAGCCTCGTGTTGGAAAATGATCGATGTGCCGAAGAGTGCCCGCACACGCTCGCTCGCCTCCTTTATCCTCTTATATATCTTGAGCCGTGTCTCGAGGTCGTGGATTCCCTCTTCTTCCTCATCAGTCAGTTCGAGCATCGGCAGAAGTGAGCGGGATTTAATAAGGAGAAGAGTCGAAGCAATGAGAATAAATTGGGCAGACTCGCCGATATACTGACGGCTGGAGGATTGATTAAATTGCTCGATATGACGGATAAAATCGTCGGTGACCTTCGCGAGAGCAATATCATTGATAAAGAGCTTGCGTTTCTCGACGAGAAAGAGGAGGAGGTCGAGCGGGCCTTCAAAAATTTCAGTTTTTATCTTAAAGGTGCCAGTACTGTTTTTCACATTTGGCACCAATTTTCTCGCCTCGTGTTCAGAGGGCATGGGTATAGTATAGCATATGAGAATAATGGAATAAAAAAGCAGCCGGGGTGAGCGGACTGCTTGTGTAAACTATGCCTTACTAAATCTACTCCTGCTCATTCTGGAGCGTCTTGTAGTGTTGCAACAACTCCTTGAACTGAGGCGATGTAGCCAGAAGTTCTTTGAAGCTTCCTGAAGCCACTATACGTCCATCTTCGAACATACAGATGCGATCGAAATACTGCAATAGATGCGGCTTGTGGACAGATGAGATGATCGTAGCGCCTTTGAATCTATCACTGATGTTTCTGTGAATCGCATGCTCATTGTGAAGATCAACTGAACTCGTAGGCTCATCGAGGAGAATGATCGATTTGTCTTCACAGGCGAGCAGGCCTCGTGCCAGGGCCAGACTCTGCCGTTCACCTCCAGAAAGTTTGACCCCTTTTTCATGCACCCGCGAATCAAGACCTTTCGGAAGTTTGTCTATGACATCGCTGAAGCGCGCCATGTTGACATACGACATGACTTTTATTTCGTCATGATCAACTCCCATGGTGATGTTGTCACGGATGGTTGTGGCGAATATTTCTGGACTTTGAGGAACGAGAGCTATCGCTCTGCTGATACCAGCGAAACCATCTGCGATTTCCTTACCGTCCACTAATAGCCGTAGGTGTCCCGGATGATAGAGGTCTCGAATGATTTGGAGTAGCGTCGTTTTACCGCTCCCCCTTTTTCCGACAAAAGCGATCCGTTCTCCTCTATTAAAAGAAAGGGAGACGCTGTCGAGATGAAGGCGTTTGCCTTTCGCATCCGTGTAGGAGAAGTCGAGATCCTTTATCTCGATGCGTTGCCAGTCTGTCGGCAGGACATGATTTGCAAAGCTCTCTGGTTTGAAGTCCTGCGCCAGTTCTTCGGAATTAAAGACTTTCGACTGACGCTTGATGACCTCACCGTAGATATCTGCAAATCTGAAGAAGAGTTCGTCCATCTCGGTTAGATAACGAATGAGGAGGTAGAGGGTACCGATAAGGATGACCTGCGATGTCACGAGACACTGCAGGAGATAGGCTCCGAGCACGAAGGCTTCCATACCTGCACAACACATACTGACGAGAAACCATTTTGTCTCATTGAGAACATTGTTCCTTTTGTAAAGAGGCATCGGCTCATCGATCTCCCGACAAGCTGTCTCATACATTGATTTCTCTACGCGCAAGGTTATGATGGTCGTGATGTTGTGGATTATGTCGAGAAGACGCGCGGATATTTTATTCTCCGAACGATTCAGGATCGTATAATTCTCCATGATTTCTGTATCGAACTTTCTGATAGCCGCAACCGCAAGCATCATCATGACGAGCACAATAATACCTGCGAGCGGGCTAAAATACGCGATCATGCCGAAGCTCACGACGAGCCGTACGCAGAAGAAGATTGGGATAAATGAATCAGACGCAAAATCATGCAGCGCGCTTGTCCCCTTCTCAACTTTGTCGATCGTATCGCCAGAGAGATGATCTGCATGCCATTCGAGAGGCAGTATCAGAAAGCCTTTGAATAAGAACTTCCGGTACTGACCCCTCGATCTGTCTGCGTTGTTATTTTCTTTGATCCGTGATGGTCCGTGAAGACACCAGAACACGAATGTGATGACACATGTCCCTGTGAGAATCAGAAGAAGCTTGGTGATATTACTCCACGTTACTCCTTCTTTCTGAACAATATTGACGAGCCATGCAATGAGGAATGGTTGCAGTATCATACTGATAGTGTTGGCTACGATGCAACCAATCCAATACTGCACGACTTGTTTCCTATTCCCCGCTGAATACTCCCAGGTCTTGCTGAAGAGATACACAAGAGGGTTTTGCTTTTCTTTCATACTTTCTACCTTTCTATTTCCGAGGTTTTGTTGAGGTTAAGTGAATTGTGAAGAACTGAGGTAAGCATAAGGAGCTTACGAGCACAAAGAACTAAAAACACCGCTTTTACGCGGTGTTTAAGGTATTCAAAACGAGAAGTTTAAATACTGGGAACACAGCGTAGAAGACCTGCTTGTATAGCAGGGTGGTTCTTTATATTCACGTTGCGAGTCGTGTTTGTCATAGGGTATAGCATAGCTTGGGTTGGGGGATAAGTCAAGGGGTGCAGGTTAAAAAGCCAAAGTAAACTGATTTGCAGTGCCTTGGTATACAAGCAAGGAGTCCTTAAGAATATCTCTTCCGATCAAACCATCAATTCCTTGTTTCTCTTTGAAGTCGCTTTCTACAACTCGTATATTATTAAATGTTCTCCCATTTCCAATAAAAACCAAGTTTATATCGTAGGTAAGACATTCTCGTTCTCCAGAAGGAGTCAGGACTTTATCTTTACCGTGATTTACTAGACCTAGAGCTTTGGCGACTCCCTCATCGATCATTGAGCAGGACGCTCCCGTATCAATCATAAGGATCGCAAGAAAACTTTTATCATATTTAGCAATTTCTGTAGGGGTAGTTAGAGTACCTAAAAGGGCTGCTGAAGGAGTTATCTTCACGGTGATTGTAGGCCCCATTTTCTGGAGATCGGGTGATGTGGAAAATTGTAAAGGCATAATATAAGACCTAGGCAAGGAAAAAATCCTTGGTAAAGAAATTTACCATATCGTTTTCCAAAACCTGCTTGACGAGAAATTCCTGATTGCCGTATCGTTTGTAACCGTCAGATAAAGCATCTTCGTAGCTTACAAAGTCAGAGATAACTTTATCCCCTTTAATGAGAACAAACCTGTCCTTCTTCTCGGCAAGCAGTTGTTTCTTATGAGTTTTGAATGTTTGAATTTCTTTATCGAGGCTCATGGGGTAATTATATACCATAAAAGGCAAAAACCCCAGATTTCTCTGGGATTTCGCGGCTCATCGCCGAAGCGGTGAGGGTTATGCCATAACTATAGCTTAAATCAGTTTAGTTTTCAAGAGGTGTGGATAACCTCTTAATATCTTTCACAAGCTCGGGGAACTCCGATTGATTGAAATGGCCTCTATTCTCAAAGACTTCGAGTTCTGCTTTTGGTAGGAGTTTTTTATAGCTTTCGGAGTTTGAAAAAGGAACTACCTGATCGTCTGTGCTATGATAAAGAATGATTTTACCTCCCTGCCTTTCAAACCTTTTCAAATCTCGAGAAATTACAAAGTCGACAAGAGGATGCTCATTTTCAGTGTTAAAGGGAGCTGCGACGAGAAGGGTTGCTTTCACTTTTTTTGGAAAATCATTTTCCGAAAGATATTTCGTAAGGAAAATACCGCCGAGGGAGTGGCCTATGAGAATAACCTCTTCGTCGAGCAGCAGCACAATCCTTTCAAACCAAATTTTCCATTCGGCATAGCGGGCGTTTTGAGAATTCGGCATCAGAGGATTGAGGACATCATAATCTTCACCAAGAACATCTCGGAGGGTAGTCTTCCAATCTTTCGCTCGGAAACGATCGAGAGAAAAATCTCGCTCGCGAAGATACGCCAGATATTCGTCGTATTTTTCGAAGGCGTTGCCGCCGTGGATAACGAGGATCTGGGGGTTCATAAGTTGGATTTTATTTTAAGAACTTTCCGTAATCCGCCAATGGATAGAGTGTAATCTCCTTATTTAAAATCTTCTCGATCGGCATCCACTCCGCGTCGAACTCATAGACATCTTCGACGATATGAATTTTCTCCCGCTCGTAGAGACTCTTGTCCGTAAGGTCGGCTCGGTAGAGAAAAACAATCTCATGATTCTTCTCGCCCCAATAGGTAAATATATTTTCTACGACTTGTAGGAATTGGAGATTCTCGATCTCACTTCCGAGCTCTTCCTTGATTTCCCTTCTAATGCCCTCCTCAGCGGTTTCAAAGAGATTAAGACTGCCACCAAGGACACGGTAGAAATCCCCTTCGATAATCGGACGGGGCTTATCGACAACTCTCTTTTTCAACGATGCGCCACTCTGAATGAGGACTTTTCCGTTGTGGACAAAGAGACACATTGTCTTGACTTTGATGGACTGTGTGGCTGTCATGGGGGTAATGATAGCAGGATTGAGGGGAGGGATCAAACATCCAGTAACCATTTGATTGGTTGTGGCCTTGGGAGCAACGTCATTCGTTCATGTACAGAAATATTTTTAATATCTTGTTCTTTAGGATAATTTCCAATTGCTTCATGGATTGCAATTTCTAGTGGAACAGAAGGAATAAAATCGATATCTTGCTTCAAATCAGAAACATCATATTCATGAGGTAAAGTAGTAAGCTGCCAGCCTTTATTTTCTTCCCATATTTCCTGAATAGGCTTATTTACAATACAAACAGTCTTACCTAACACCTTACCGATCATTTCAAAATAATCTTTTGCAATAATTCGTGTGGGATTTACCGCATTGTAAGCTTTTCCGTATGTAATAGGATTTCCAGCGCATTTCAAGACTAAGTGTGCAATATCCGATGGATGAATATAGTTCAATGCAATGTTTCCGCCATTACAAAGATACAAAGGCTCGTTGTTTTTAATTCGTTCAAGAAGTTTCGGATCCCTGTTGTGATCAGGAAGACAGCCAAGCAAAGAACCCGGACCTAGAATATGGTACGGACGAAGTATGGTCCAATTATGATCCGTTATAGATGACCAGAATTTTTCGAGCTCAAGTTTCTGGTCGACATATCCTCCCAAAACACCTTTTTGAGCGAGAGGGTGACTAGACTTAATTAAGTTTGATGGCTGACTTCTATCGTACACCAGAGTCGTGCTCATTATAAAGATGTGCTTTGCACTATTTTTAAAGATCTCATATGTTTCTCTGGCATCTTCCCCGCCGAAATTAAGTACATCGAGAACAATATCCCACAGTACTCCATTGTTTATTTCACCGAGAACATGGCTGTATTCTTGCTTATTCTTTCTATCGACCAAGACCTGCGTCACTTCTTTAGACAGAACTTGGTTTTTCTTTGTTCCGATTGTAGTAACTAGATAGCCAGCTCCAATAGCTTCGGCTACCATTGCTTTTCCAATAATTCCAGTTCCTCCAATTATCAATATACTCTTGGGGTTATGATTTTGCATATACTTGAGTGACTGCGGAGTGGGTAGTATCCTTCTCGGATATATTTGCTTTAAATGTAAAGGCAGACTCTTCTTTTAATGTAAGGCTTTCAGAATTTATGATGCCAAAAACTGTTTGTGGGTTGTGAAAATATACTTCTCCGTCATGGACATACGAGCGAAGTTTCTCTATTCCTTCATGGAAAATCCAACTCATACAGAGAGTCTTGCCTATTGTACCCAGTGACGACAAATATGACTCGAAATCGCTGGGACTGATCTGGTGCAGATTGAGCCAATCAAAAACATTACAACCAAAAAATTCTTTATAATTTTTAAGATCTTCTGTGGCAATCACTCTAAAATCGAGACGTGGGAATAACTCTCGTGCTTGTGTAATAGCTTCGGTTGAAATATCAGTACCTACTACATTTCTAAATCCCTCCATATAGAGTCTATTCACCGTTTCTCCTCTCCCACAGCCAGGAACCAGAAGTAATTCATTTTTATTGAGAGAATTTAAATATTCATGCACTAAATCTGAGAAAATAATATTAGTCCATGGTAAGATCTCTGTTTTGGTACCATACACTTTATCCCACCTCGCAGATTGATCTGACGACATTTTATTTATCCTCCCTTACCCCCAACCCCAACTCCTTCAACTGCTTCCCGCTCGCCTCACTCGGTGCATTCATCATGAGGTCGCGACCTTCGCCAGTTTTAGGATACGCAATCACTTCGCGGATGTTCGGCTCACCCATGAGGAGCATAACGATACGATCAATGCCCGGAGCGAAGCCACCATGCGGAGGCGCGCCGTACTTGAAGGCTTCGAGCATGTGACTAAACTTTGCCTGCTGTTCTTCTTCGCTAATCTCGAGGAGCTCAAAGACTTTCTTTTGCATATCCGACTGATGAATACGGATGCTACCAGACGAGAGCTCGTAGCCATTGAGCACGAGGTCGTAAGAGTTTGCCCGGATAGACATGAGATCCCTACCCTCCATGAACTTCGACACATCTTCTTCCTTTATCGAACAGAAAGGGTGGTGCGCGGCTTGGAGCCCACCATCCTCGGTTTTTTCGAACATGGGAAAATCAACGATCCAAGCGAAGGCAAGCTCGTTCGGATTGTCTTTATCCTTTCTCAAGTCGGGCTTGTCGGAACCGTATTTCTCCATCGACTCGGTGTAGGTAAGACGTGGGAAAGGGACTTGGGTAAAAGTTTTTTCAGGAAAAAGGGTTTTGACGAGTTCGATAAACATCGGCTCGGTGTAGGCGAGCACGTCTTCTTGATTGACGAACGACATCTCGTAGTCGAGCTGGGTGAATTCGGGCTGGCGATCACCGCGGAGGTCTTCGTCGCGCATACAGCGGGCGATCTGGAAGTAACGGTCGAAGCCGGCGACCATCGAGAGCTGTTTGAACTGCTGAGGAGACTGGGGCAAAGCGTAGAACTTCCCTTTTTCGAGGCGTGACGGGACGAGGTATTCGCGGGAGCCCTCGGGAGTGCCTTTCATGAGAATCGGCGTCTCGATCTCGACGAAATTATTCTTGTGCATGTAGTCGCGGAAGAACGAGATGATCTTGTCGCGCATGATGATATTCTTTTGAAGACGCGGACGACGCAGGTCGAGGTAGCGGTACTTGAGGCGGATCTCCTCCCCTATTTCTTTACCATCTGAACGAACATCAAATGGAGGAGTTTCTGATTTATTTAATACTTTTATAGAAAGGACTTCGAGCTCAATCGTGCCATTCTGCTTGTCGGCCTGCACATTCTTTGGCGGGCGGGCATTGACTTTACCCTTCACCTCGACGACCCATTCGGAGCGGATCTCCTTTGCAACCTCGAGAGCCTCGGTGTGCATGGGAAGAACGACGCCCTGGACATAGCCCGTGACATCGCGGAAGTCAAAGAAGACCATCTTTCCCTGATCACGACGAATGTCGATCCAACCGGAGATGCTGACTTCCTGACCAACCTTGCCCGCGATATCCTTTATATATGTTCTTTGCATGGCACCATAGTACCATATTTAGGGCGATTGTTAAGCGAGTTTTTGGTTGATGAGGCCAACTTCCCTGATGACGAGGTTAATCTTCGTTTCGAGTGGTTTGATCTCTTCTTGGGCAATGTCTCTAGCATCAGTCTTCGTCGCAAAGGCTCCAATCATTTCTGCAGCCTTTTTAATGTCATCTTGAAAACCCTCACGAAGAGCTTTAGCCTCGTTTTTAAACTCGACAGTAATTCTACTCTCAAATTTACCGAGATCCTTTTTAAATATCTTGCGCTCTCGCCCTATCGCTATGTCTATATAATTTGAAACTACTGGATCTATATTTATTTCCATGATGTTTTTTGAGTTAAGCTGATAAACACCACAACCTTCGCACGAGATTATGATCCTCTAATTATACCACTCTATATATTTTTGCAAGCAATTTTTTGGATAAATTCAAATACAAAGTTACCCACAGCTTATAAACTCCCTATGCACACTTTCATCTAGCATCTTTTATTCTCAAAATGGTACAATGGGATGCACAGAGAAAAAGTCACACAATTCAAATGTCCCCCACTTCGCCATATTTCAAGACCAAGGACCTTCGCATACCGCCGCAATCGCTCGAGGCGGAGAAGGCTCTTCTCGGTTCCATCATGATCCGTCCCGAGGTCATGCACGATGTCATCGACATCATTTTTGACCGTTCCTTCTATTCCGACCGACATCGCCTCATCTGGTCGGTCATGATTGAACTTCATACGAAGAGCACGCCCATTGATCTTCTTTCTCTTTCGACTCGGCTCAAGGAGCGCGAGATGCTCGAGCAAGTTGGTGGCATGAGCTACCTGACCGAGCTTGTGCAGGGAGTTCCCTCCTCAACGAATGCAAAATATTATGCCGAAATTGTTCAGAAAAAACACATCATGCGCGATCTCATCGGCGCGTCGGAATATGTGGGTGAGCTCGGCTTCGATGAAGCTGGCGAGCTCGATGATCTGCTCGACAAGGCGGAGAAAAAGATTTTTGAGGTCACGAATTTCACCGGTACGCACAAATTCGTAGCGATCGGTGATACGCTAACTGAGGCCTGGGAACGCATCGATCATCTACATAATACGAAACATGAACTGCGAGGTGTTCCCTCCGGTTTCGCCGGTCTCGATAATAAACTTGCCGGATTCCAAAAGTCCGACCTCATCATCCTCGCCGCGCGACCATCCATGGGAAAGACGGCCCTCGCCCTCGACATTGCCCGGAAGGCCGCGATCGAACACAAGATCCCCGTCGGCATTTTCTCTCTCGAAATGAGCTCGCAACAGTTGGTCGACCGCATGCTCTCGGCCGAGTCGCAGGTTGATGCGTGGAAACTCCGCACCGGTCACAACCTTTCTATCGAGCATGATTTCAAAGCCATTCGCGACGCCATGGATCGTCTCTCGAATGCACCGATATATATCGATGATCAACCGGCCAATAATATTTTGAAAATGCGAGCCGTTGCCCGAAGATTAAAAAGTGAGAAAGGTCTCGGCATGATCATTGTCGACTACCTCCAGCTCATGGTGCCGAATCAGAGTCGTAACAACGACAACCTCGTGCAACAGGTTACGGAAATTTCACGGTCGCTGAAACAGCTCGCCCGCGAGCTCGAAGTCCCCGTCCTCGCCCTCTCCCAGCTCAACCGCGCCGTCGAGACGCGCGGAGGACAGCCACGACTGTCGGACCTGAGGGATTCGGGATCGATCGAGCAGGATGCGGACGTCGTCATGTTCATTCATCGCGAAGATAAATATGACAAGGATTCAGCGCGGCCAAATATCGCCAAGATTCTCATCGAAAAGCATCGTAACGGCGCCACCGGCATGGTCGAGCTCTTCTTTGACGAAAAGAAGACGACGTTTATGAGTGTTGATAAGAACGATTTTGGAGAATTTGGAGCACAGTAGGAAATAGAAAAAACTCGTAAGAAAAAACTATATATTAAAATCCGTATGGACTCCCTCCACAAGCTCGCAGAATACTTCGCTGAATTTCCAGGCATCGGTCCCCGCCAGGCCAAGCGCTTCGTCTACTTTCTCATGACGCGTAATTCTGCATATCTCGAGGACATCGCGCGGAATATCATGGAGATAAAAAAGAATGTCAAGATCTGCGGATCATGCTTCAGATTTTTCCAAGAAAACAAGTCCGCAGGGCTGCTCTGCCCCATCTGCTCGAGTCCGAACCGTGATACGAGCCAGCTCATGATCGTCGCCCGCGATGTCGACTTTGAGTCTATCGAAAAAAGTCATGTCTATAACGGTCTCTACTTTATCCTCGGCGGCACGATTCCCATTCTTGAAAAAGAGCCGGAAAGGAAGGTTAGGTTAAAGGAGCTCGATGAAAAATTAAGTAAAGGAAATTTTAAAGAAGTAATTCTTTCGTTAAACTTGACCGCAGATGGAGAAAACACTGCTGAATATATACGAGAGTTTATTGGAAAGAGAGATGTAAAAATAACCGTCCTCGGTCGTGGACTCTCGACCGGTAGCGAGCTCGAATATGTCGATGCGGAGACAATAAAGAATGCGCTAGAGAATAGGGGTTGAAAAAAACAAGCAAAAGAAAAGAGGGGGCCGGCATATGCGAGACCGACCCCCTCAACCACTTCACCTTATGGTACGAACAACCCTGACAACCAGGAGCACCTCAAACCCAAGAGAGGAACCCCTATCACCAACCGTTTAATATACTAAACCATACCAAAAGAAAAAGCAAGTGATTTTGATCCACTTGCCCTTCACTCTTTCCTCCCTTTTTTATACCCCTTACTTCACCCCCTCAATCTTGATCTGGAAGTACGGCTGTCGATGTCCATTTTTCTTGAAATAGCGAGACTTTTGCTTGTACTTTATGACGACAAGCTTCGGAGCGCGAGCGATCTTCGTGATGGTACCCGTTACCTGTGCCTTGTCGATAAAAGGTGTGCCGATAGTGGTGTTTGTGCCATCATCAACGAGAAGAACCTGGTCAAAGACGACCTTGTCGCCCTCCTTGTGCTCCTCGGCAGATCGCGTCCCGTCCTTTAGAACCTTGACGAGCTTCTCGATCTTGATTTCCTGGCCGGCAGCAACCTTGTACTGCTTGCCACCTGTTTGTATAACTGCAAATTCCATAGTTGCCCCATATTACACTATCTCCTCCGGCTGGTCAATAAGGGAGGTCTCGAGACCCGGCGCCTGGCCGGTTATGCGCAGAACATCTTTGTCCACCTTCTTTAATTCCTTTCCACTGTTATTATAATGATTGACAACGGTACCGAGCGACGCGCCGAGCTTGGCATGATAGTCCTCATACTTTTTCAAATGGGTGCCGAGCTCTTCCACCCTTTTAATAATATCTTTTGCCGTCTCTTCGATCTGGAGAGCCTTTAACCCCTGAAGCACCGTCTGCAGATATGCGAGAAATGAGGTCGGAGAGACGATAATAACCTTGTACTTCGAAGCTGCGCGCTGGATGAGGTTATCCGTCTCCTCGGTTACTGCTCCGATTTTATTAACCAACAAGTCATAATAAATAGCCTCATGCGGGATAAACATAAAGGCAAAGTCCATAGTGCCTTCGGCGGGACGAACATATTTTGCAGTCTCCTGAATGCGATTCTTGAGATCATTGACGAAAATTTTCTCGAGCTTTTCTTTTTCAACGGGATTTCTTTCTTCGGAAAGTTTGTTGTAATTCTCGAGCGAGAATTTCGAGTCGATCGGAATGATTTTTTCCTTGACAAAGACCGCCGCGTCGACGATTTCCCCATTGGCAAACATATACTGCATCTGGTACTGTCCCGGCGCGAGCACATTTTTCAAAAGGGTTTCTAGATAATATTCGCCGAGTATCCCCCGCTGTTTCGGGTTCTTGAGAATATCCTGGAGGTTCTGGAGCTGGTCGGCAAAGGAGACGACTTGCTTGTTCGTCTCATCCAATTTTGTCAGTCCCGTTGTCACTTCTCGGATCATCTTTGAAGATTCCGAAAGCTGCATGCGCATAGAGTCCCGCACATCCTTCGCACTTTCCCCTATTTTCCTGTCGACGGTCCTATTGAGTTCATTGATCTGCTCGAGGATTAATTTAAATCCAGTATCATCTTTCTCCGGAGCAGCTGGACGGCGTAGTGAAATGACCACTATGACGATAACAGCGATGACGAGGAGGATACTTAAGATGATGATAACTGGAGACATATATGATAGTATATCAGCATATTAATTTTTTCATAATATCACCATGACACTACACGAAACCATCAAAAGCCAGATAGTCGAAGCCATGCGCGCCAAGGATACCCTCCGCCTCGAAGTCCTCCGCGGTCTCCAAGCCCTTTTCTACAATGAGCTCATCGCAAAGAAAAGCAGTGACCTCCTCCTCAAGGACGAGCCTGCCCTCGCTCTCGTCAAGAAAAGCGTCAAACAAAGAAAAGATTCAATAGAGCAATTCGAAAAAGGTGGTCGACCTGATCTCGCAAAGAAAGAGAAGGACGAGCTCGTCATCCTCGAAGCTTTTCTACCTGCCACGATGAGTAAGGGCGATATTAAAAAGATCGTCGAAGCTAAGCTCAAGAAAGAAGGTCCGATCGATCCAAAGAAAGCCGGACAGTTTCTCGGCGTGTTGATAAAGGAACTCAAAGGTAAAGCCGATGGAGCGGATATAAAAGCAGTACTTGACGAGTTAGTCAAGTAGGGGTATAGTAGGGGTCAGTTAGTAGGCAGGTAAACCCTTAGCAAAAGGACACCGTATGAGTCATACCATAGCCAGGGAATGGTTCCGTCTAATGCATCGGATAGTCGATGGGCAGACGGGACATGTGGAGTACCCAACAAAGGTAGTCCAGTATCGTGATCGTACCGACCAGCCAAAAAGGTGGTGCATACGCTTCACGGGCAACCGTGTGCGTTGCCCGAAGGACGACTAGGTTATGTTTACAAAAATCTCCCCGAGAAATCCCCGATTGGCGCTTCAAGTGCCACGGGGATTTTCAATTTCAATTTTACCGATTAGACCACCTCCTCGAGCTCAACATAGAATGCCGAACCTCTTCCCTCTCCCGCTGACTCCGCCCAGATGCGACCGCTGTGCGCCGTCACGATTTCCTTGGCCACAAAGAGTCCGAGGCCGGTACCATAGATATTCTGTCGATTACCATTTTCCGCGCGCGAGAACTTCGCGAAGAGTTTCGGCATGACGCCCGGCGCGATGCCGATGCCCGTGTCTTTGACAGCAAAGATAACTTTGCCGCCTTTTTCTACGAGTGAAGCCGTGATTGACCCAGATGGCGTGTACTTTATCGAGTTATCAATGAGATTGGCGACAATCTGTTTAAACTTATCCTTGTCAGCATGCACCATGTATTTCTTCTGGCGGTCAACCTCAAAGGAGAACTTGAGCTTGCTCTTGTCAATATTCGGCTTGAGCTCACCCACAACATTATCGACCATATCCTTGAGATCGATGGTGTCGAAGAGGTACTTCATCGAACCGAGCTCAATGCGCGAGATGTTGAGATAATCATCAACGATGTTCGTGAGTGTCTTCGACGAGTCAAAGATGCGCGTGATAGCGCCGCGAAGCTCGACCGAGAGCTTGCCGAGATCGCCCTCAAGAATGAGCGAGGCGTAGCCCTTCATGGCGGTCAATGGTGCACGGAGCTGGTGTGTGGCAAACGACACGAACTCTGTCTTCTGCTTATCAAGCTCGGTCAGCTGGTCATTGGCCTTCTGTAAGTCGAGAGCAAGCTTCTCTACTTTTTCGCGGAGTGACACTTCCTTTATGACGGATTTGATGAGGAATACTCCAACAATCACAATTAAAAGTAATAGAATTGCATTTATTATTTGTTCTTGAATGTCGTATGATAGAAAAAATTTAACGAGTATAAACACCCACAAAATGAAGACAAAAATTTCAGTAGTAATAACCTTAACATTAAACAGCTTGAACCTTAAAATAGAGTAAAAAATAAGGGTTATCATAAAGATGATACTTATCTGCCCCACCCAATTTAAAGCAAAGTAACCAAAATATAGTAGACTCATGTTTGTTGTGAGCGTAATCATTGTCGAGCCAAGTGTGCCAATAAAAATATAACCGAGGGGGGTTCTTAAGGGCTCCTTTGCTTTACTATGTTTTTTATACAAAATCCAATATGCCCAACTGAAATAACCAACAACATACAATCCAAACAAGATATGAGTCAGCTGATTAAAAATTATAAATGTCTCCTTATCTTTATATAGTATAACATCATGTATAAATCCTCCTGGATAAAGAGATAGCGTACATAATACTATGAGAGGAAGTGGTACCAAATATTTTTGAAGAAGACTGATTTTGGTATCTGGATTAGGGAAAACTAATACAAAGTAAATGAAAGCTGTTGGTATTGTGACAGCAGAAAAGTAAAGGAGGCGAGACATCACGAGTACAGTATCATGATCTGTGAAGCCTCTATACCCAAACATTGCGAGTCCCCATATACCAATACTAATGGTTAGAATAAAAAATAAAAAATTTATTTTGTCAGTTCGATTTCTTGAATAGACAACAAGACCGTATATGCAGTTGATTAGCATAACAAACAGAATCAGTATATTAATTGTATCAATTTGAAAATTCATCTTTATTTATGCAATTTTTAACAAACTGGAGTTTTTCATCTGTAATCAGTTCATTAAAATTTTGGAATTCTGCTATCTTAAAATTAAGTTTGTTTCCGAGATATGCTATCTGATCAACAAGATCAAGCGAAGCCCTATTTATCACAAAGTGTTCTTTCCATTCATTTGCGGCTAAAATAAATACTTCGGCAAGACAGCAAAAGTTGTCTTGCTTGTTCTTAAGACCGAAATTAAAGTTACTGTATATGTGAGGTGTTTTAGTCACACCAGCCTCTATGACTAAGACATCTCTTCTCGCAAAAACATCTGGATGTACATCGGAAGGCTGAGCATCGTCAACCACGATGGCACCCCACTTCAAATCACCCGATTGTATAAGTGCCTCGGGTGCATTTGTTGCTGCTATAATAATATCACACCTTTGTATATCTCCTATTTGATGTGATAGATCAATTTTAACACTTGGATTAAGTCTAATTATCTCTGCAAGAAGGT
>CAYGGI010000001.1:0-51122 GCA_964349525.1 uncultured Candidatus Saccharibacteria bacterium | reverse complement strand
GAGACAGGAACGTTCAGAGGAGAAATGGTGGAGGCAATGAGAAAAAAGTTCAAGAAAATATATTCGATAGAACTTGCTGATGTGCTCTACGAGAGAGCACGCGAGAAATTTGGAAAATATTCCCACATAAGATTGCTCCATGGTGATAGCGCCGTCGAATTGCCCAAAATCTTGACAGAAATAGATGAACCCGCTATTTTCTGGCTCGATGCCCACTACTCGGGAGGAGAGACGGCTCGAGGAGAAACCAATACACCTATCGAGCGAGAGATACGAGCTATCTTCGCACACCCGATAAAAAATCATGTTATTTTAATAGATGATGCGGGCGACTTTGATCCCAAATATGAATATCCCACGGCAACATCAGTGGAGAGACTCGCACGGGAAAATAATTATTCATTTGATATGGTAGAAAATATTTTTAGAATTTATCCCAAAACATAATATGAAAATCACACCACGTTCGATCGCAAAAAAAATTCTTCAAGCAGTCGGTCTTCATGCACCTCTCATGGCTTTTCTTACACGCAGAAAGTTCTGGAAACTCCAGAAGGCGCGGGAAGATTCTATTATGGGTTTCAAAAGACGTTTCAAATATGACACTTTTATAGAGACAGGAACCTATCATGGGGACATGGTGGAGGCGATGAAAACACGATTCAAGAGGATATATTCGATAGAGCTTGGAGATGATCTCTATACTAAGGCATGCGAGCGATTCCGTGGAGATAAGCACATACACCTTCTTCATGGTGACAGTGCGGCTGTTCTTCCACAAGTTTTGAGAGACTTGCATGAACCAGCTATATTCTGGCTGGATGCGCATGATTCTGGAGGCGATACCGCCAGAGGATCCGTCATTACTCCCATCGAATCAGAACTTGAAGCTTTGCTACAGCACTCTATAAAGAATCATGTTATCCTCATCGATGATGCGAGAGATTTCACTGGTAGAGGTGGGTATCCGACCGTAGCAGCGATCGAAAAACTTGCATGTCGCTATGGTTATTTATTTGAAATGAAGAATGATAACTTAAGAATTTACCCCCGAACACCCATTTATCCATAGAACTACAATGCCAATAATCGTCAAAACTGTCGGAGGTCTAGGAAATCAACTTTTTCAATACGCCTTTGCCCGAGCGGTTGCGAAGCGCATGAATACCACGTTCCTTCTCGATAGTGCGGCCTTTGATCCAAAGCTTGAGTACTGGCCTCCAGGTACCCTCATACCAGAATACTATCTCCATCATTTCAATACTAAAATCACTTTTGCAAAAGGCTCGGATATGCTTGGTTTTGTCGCCGTTCGCAGACACTACGCCTTTTTCAACAGACTGTATGCGCGCTTGCGTCTCCGACGTTTCTTCCTGCCATTTTATTTTATAGAAAAGACTTTTGCTTTCGATCCAGAAGTCTTTACAAAAAAAGGTTCGGTGTACTTCGATGGTTTCTGGCAGACGGGAAAATATTTCGAAGAAATCGGGGATGAGATACGAAAAGAGGTGACACTCGTAAAACCTTTTGAGGCTTATAGCCAGAGTATCAGTGACACCATTCGTAAAACCAATGCTGTTTCTCTCCATGTGCGCCGCACAGTCTTTGTATCCGATCCTGTCATCAGCGCTTTTCACGGCTCATGCTCTCTCGAATACTACAAAGCTGCCGTCCTTCTAATTTCAGAAAAAGTCCCTTCGCCTCATTTCTTTATATTTTCAGATGATTATGAATGGGTGGTCGAAAATTTCAAATGGCTCGAGCATCCTTATACTTGTGTAAAAAATGGAATTGAAAAAAATTATGAGGATATGATCCTTATGTCAGAGTGCAGGCATCACATCATAGCGAACAGCAGTTTCAGCTGGTGGGGTGCATGGCTTAATCCGAACAAGGACAAGATTGTTATCGCACCAAAAAAATGGTTTGCCAACGCACCCAAAAACGACACGAGAGACCTTCTACCTGAAAATTGGGTGAAACTATAGTATAGTGATGTCATGTGTGGAATTATAGCCATAACGGGAAATAACGCAGGCACCATAGAGAATGGTCGCATAGACGCCATGCTTTCGACATTGTCGAAACGCGGTCCAGATGATAAGGGTTTTGTGAGAGAGGATCGAGCGATCATCGGGCAAACTCGGCTTTCTATTGTGGACATAGGTGGTGGGCACCAGCCAATGAAAGATACCAAGAATCCGTATACTATCGTCTTCAACGGGGAGATGTATGGGTACAAGGATTTGAGGGGGAGGCTTGAGCTTCTCGGGCACAGCTTCAGCACGCAATCCGATACTGAAGTTATATTGAAGGCATATGCAGAATACGGTGATGCATGTCTCGATCAACTCGACGGGATGTTCGTATTCGCACTATGGGATGATATAAAAAAAGAACTCTTTATCGCGCGCGATAGATTTGGAAAGAAACCTTTTTACTATACCTTCATAGACAAAACGTTCTTCGGCGCATCTGAAATAAAAGCTCTTTTTGCCACCGGAAAAATAAAGGGTAAAATAGATCCGGGAGCCCTTGAGGATTACCTACGACTTTCATATATTCCACCCAACAAAAGTATTTACTCCAACATTCATGTCCTCCCCCCTGCTCATGTAGCCACTATAAAAGATGGAAATATACGGATGAGGAAATATTGGGATCTAGAGAAAAAGGAGGTTTCTATTTCCTTCGTGGAAGCAAAAAAAACCATAAAAAAACTTTTTGATCTTGCTGTACAGAAAAGAATGGTTGCAGATGTGGAAATAGGGTCACTGCTTTCAGGAGGTATCGATTCAACCCTCGTCACTCTGTATGCACAAAAGTATGCCTCTCATCCTATAAAAACATTCGCAGTGGGATATGACAAAGGGGTAAATGAGCTTCCCTTTGCACTCGAAGCTTCAAAGAAGATAGGCACTGACCACTTCACTCTGACTGCACAAGCAAGTGATATAGAAGAATTGAGAAACGTGATAGAATACTTCGACGAACCGCATGCAGATTCTTCAAACTTTCCCCAGCATCTCATATCGAAGCTAGCTTCGACCAAGGTCAAAGTCGCTCTTTCTGGTGATGGAGCAGACGAGCTCTTTATGGGATATGGTTGGTATCAAAAATACTGGAATACCCCGCTCTACAAAAAAATCTTCGAAAATCCATTCTCTTCATATAGAAAAATGGTGGAAGTATTTGATAGAAAAGAACGTGCAGTCCTTATAAAAAAGAGAACTCTTATAGAGGATGAATTTGAATCCCTCGCAACCAGTGGTGCTGTCGATTCCTTTGATAAGATAAATAGATACGATCTCAAGATCTACCTTCCTGGACAACTCCTAACGAAGATTGACAGAACCAGCATGATGCATTCTCTCGAGGTTCGCTCACCTTTTTTAGATACAGCGCTCGTAGAATTTGTATACAATCTTCCTTGGAAATTCAAAATAAATAAGACAGAAAATAAAATAATCTTGAAGGATATTCTTTCAGAAATTATGCCGAAAGATTTTGTATATCGAAGAAAACAAGGTTTTGGAGCTCCGATAGTAGATTGGCTTAAAGAAAAGGTGTTGCAGGATGAGATCCATAAGATTCTTACTGACAATGCCCATCCGATGTACAAATACCTCGACCGAGAAACTGTGCGAAAGATCATAGAAAAAAAAGACAGGTATACAAAATCTTCAATACGAAAAATATGGTCGATACTGTGTCTCGGCATTTGGTTTGAACTTCACTACAAAGACCATGAATAAAATAACAAAAACCTATTGGGCGTACAAGAACAAAATCACCAACAAGTTATGGGGGAGAGTTCACATGCCAGCACAAGGACGAAAAAAAGGTGCAGTACTTCTTTCTTATTTTACCGAGCCATTTACCTTTGCACCTTGGAGACCTTTCCCCAACTATCACACCATGTATTGGGAATGTTACGAAATAGCTCGACTCTTTTCTGAAAAAGGATTCGAGGTAGATATCATCAATTCTAAAGATCATATTTTCATTCCGAAAAAAAAATACGTGGTTTGCATAGACTCAGATGACGATCTCGAAAGACTTTTGAAATACCTTCCTCAAAATTGTAAAAAAGTATTTCATATCCTTATTTCCTATTGGAAAGCCTATAATGATGCTGAAGCAAAGCGTCTCGACGCTCTCAAAAAAAGACGTGGTATACGGCTCTCTCCTCATCGTTCTGTAAAACCTTCTCGTGATGCTGAACTTGCGGATTACCTCGAAGGATTCGGTAACAAAACAATATTTAAAACCTTTGAGCAATTTCATAAGCCAATTACCTTTATTCCTATTTCTACCGTAATCCAGTATGATTTCCCAAAAAATAAAGATTTTGAGAAGTCAAGGAAACACTTTATGTGGATAGGTGGTGGCGGAGCAGTCTTAAAGGGACTCGATATAACCCTCGAAGCATTCAGTAAAATGCCGGATACACATCTGCATATTTGCGGACCACTATACGGAGAAAAAGATTTCGTCAAAGAATATAAAAAGGAGTTGGAAGAAACTCCCAATATCCACGTCTACGGAAGACTTGATGTTGCTCACGAAAAATTTAAAAATATTTTAAATACGTGCTCTGCTGTCATATACCCATCTGGGGGGGAAGGTTCCTCTGGAGCTATAGTACAGGCAATGCATGCTGGAATAATCCCTATTATAAGCCACGAAACGGGCATACAGGAAGACTCGGGATACATTCCTCTTATCGATCCTACTCCTGAATCCATCATGGAAACTGTGTGTAAGTTTCAGACAGAACCTGCAGAAAAAATAAAAGGGAAATCTCGAAGTATCTGGAACTATGCACGAAGACGTTACACTCGAAATGAATTTAGAAAAGCCTATGATCGTTTTATCACGGAAATATTAAAAATATGAACCATCCTCTCATAAGCGTCATCATCCCTGTCTATAATTGTGAAAAAACGATTGCCATCGCCATCCAGTCAATCCTCGATCAGACCTATCGCAATCTTGAAATTATCGTCGTGAATGACAAAAGTACTGATGGTACAAAAGTGGCGGTGGAGAACCTGGTAAAACTTGATTCGAGAATCAAGCTCGTCGAAGGAAAAGACGACCCCGAGCGTTTCGATAAGATACTGAATCGAAATGTAAATGCAGGTTATTCTGCTCGAAATACCGGTTTTGAAAATGCCAGAGGAGAATACCTAACCTTCCAAGACGCCGATGACGCTTCCCTACTGAACCGTATCGAAGTCCAGTATAAGCTCCTATCGAAATACGACTCTACTCATCTGACAATGGATTGGGTTCAATTTAATCCAGCACACCTTGGAAAAAAATTGGACATGGAAGCATTTGAAAATAAGCTCGTAGTCACGGAACCAAAAGAAATATATGAGATGTCTCAAAGGTCAAAAGGATTCGTCGCAAAGATTTCTCGTGGGCTCAATGCACTTATTCCCTTTCACATAAAGAGAAGACGGGTTCTAAATAAATTCTTTTTTGGCTCCCTCGAAAATTATCCCGGAGCCGGCAATTCTCCTCTGTTCGGACGAGAAGTCATCGAAAAAGTAAAGTTCAGAAAGTTGAAAGACCGAGTCTGGCCATCGTTTATGGGAAGAGGTGCGGATAAAGATTTTAATTTTCAAGTTGCGGAAACTTTTAAAAATAGTCATATAATCTCTATACCGTTATACATGTGGAGAGTCAAAGACCAGAATCCTGTCTATCCGAAGGGTATCGACGATCTCGTAAGTTAAATAAAAAATTACATAAAAAAGCCTCGCGTAACCTGAAGGTTAGGCGAGACTTGTGCGAATTCGAAAGGTTGTATAGCCTTTATAAAACTGCGAAGGAACTTTCATTGCTCCGCCGCTTTGCAAGAAACTCGTTCAAGCCGAGTTTCTCGAACCTAAGCCGCCAGAAGGCCGACTCTTCCAGATACCGCTCAGTTGCTTCAAAGTTGCTTGAGGCAGCTTCGAAGTTTCCAAGTTTCTGGTTGATGACCCCGAGGTAGAGAGACGCTAGGGCGACGTGCCGAGGGATCCGGTCGAGAATGTTCTGTAGGTTGAGAGCTTTCATCCTCAGTCTGACAGGGTCACTCTCATCATTGATGCGTCGATAGTTCACCATGTAGTCCATTAGGAACCAAATGTCCGGCAACTCCTCGCGAGCTGGTATCCTATCAGCTCTCGACTGATCGAGAACATCGGGATTGAAGGTACTTACTGCATCTTCTCGGCGTTCCTTGAGGCGTATGGCGCCAGCAGGACCGATCTGCATCTTGGAGGAGAGCACTGTGTGCTCATCGGTAACACCTCGTTCGATAAGTTTCTTTGCCATCTCCGTGCCACCGAACGGCATGAGGATTTGGATCGGATACCAGTCGAGAGCCATTTCAAGCGCGAGGTTGATCGTGTTCCAGATCTTTTCGATAGTCTCGTCAGGAAACCCCACCATGAGGAATCCTTTCGTAAAGATCGTCGGGTGTTCTTTCAGCATTCCGCCGAGAGCCCGGAAATGCTTGACCGTACTCGGTTTTTTGACCGAACGTAGGATCTCAGGATCACCGGACTCTATGCCGAAGCTAAGTCCGATACATCCAGAATCCCTGGCTGCCCGCAAGACTGCGGGAGTTGTAGCCGAAGCGATAACACCATTCGACGCATCCCAGGTAACGTTGAGTCCCCGAGAAGTAATCTCACTGAAGAGGTCGACACAGTCAGGCCGAAAGAGATCATCATCAAGCCACATGAAGTGTTCGACTTTGTATTTCTCGACTTGGCGCTGCATCTCATCAGCAACAAACTTATGATCGCGGCTTCGCACCCCATTTCCGTTGAAACTGTTCACTGAACAGAAGGTGCAGCGCGCGCGACAACCTCGATTGGCGAGGATGGTACTTCGTGGAGGCGTGCCTCGAAGCCAGCTATAGACACCGATCTCACCTCGTTTGCCATAGTCCCCGATAGGAAGGAGGTCGTAGTCGGGGGAAAAGTTGACCTCGTCCTCCGCAGGAACGGCGCGCCGTTCCATGTACAAGAACTCTCCATCTTCGAGAAGCGCAGTTTGGGTGATACGATCTGCCGTGGTTTTGTTGTTCACAAAATCCACGAAGGTTGTGAAGGCTTTGTCTGCCTCGTAGGCAATGACGATGTCGATGCTAGGAACATCCTGCAAGACACCTCGTACATTGTTTGAGGGGTGAACCCCCCCAGCAACAATAGGTATCTGTGGAAAATGCTCCTTGAGATAGTCTGTCACCATTTTCATGGACCCATGGGTCGCTGAAAACATACAACTCACTGCCACTAAGCTCGGCTGGAAGCTCTCCATCACTTCATCCAAGACCTTTTCCCAGAGACTGTAGTCGAACATCCTGTCAGCAACATGAAATAGGATCTCGTAGTTGAGGTCGATAAGCTTGGTAGTATAACCAGCAGTACGCAGGTTGCGGGACAGGAGTCCAGGCCCATAGGGCGGAAAACAAGGATATCTTCCGGCTCTGGCCGTTGCCAGATCGAAATTCTCCTTGTCGACTTGAGGAATGTGAATCAAAAGGATTCGTTCACACCCCTTAGGAAATAGTCTTTTCACCTTCTGTCCGATCTTCCCCGTAAGGGTGATCTCGGCAGGTGTAAGAGGCACCGAAATGGTTTGCATAGATTCCTTAGTTAGAGGGTTCTCAGAAGTTCAAATCAAAGATCAAAAAACGGTTTTCAATCTGGGTTCACTATAGACTATTTACTTGAGATTGACAATACTAACAAATAATGTATGTTTACCTGAGAAAGGTATCATTATGAACAGACCAATTGCCGGTGAGGAGCATCTGCTCCTAGAATCCTACGGTCGACAAGTCATCCTCCAGGATTTCACACTTCCCAACGGGGAAAAAGAGGAGTTCTTTGTCCTCAAATCAAAACATGGAAGTCCTGTTGTCATTCTCCCGCTTACCCTCGAGAACCAAGTAGTCACTCTTCGCCAATTTAGATTTGCGGCTAATGACTATATCGTGGAACTGCCAGGCGGACATGCAGAGCTGGATGAAGATCCCGAAAAAGCAATAATCCGAGAGCTCCTCGAGGAGACGGGCTACAGACCAAAGACGCTCATCCTTCTGAAGCAAGCTTGCTGGATCGATCCGCCAAGCTTGCGGGTCACTTTCACAGCGTACCTCGCTCTCGACTGCATCAAGGAAAAAGAACCAGAACTCGACCGAAACGAGATTATTGAAGTCACCATTCTCCCGTGGGAGGAGTGGTGTGAGATGATTTTCGACCCAGACACCAAGCTTGACAGCAAGAGTGCAGTCCTGACTCTCTTGGCTCTGCCTCACCTACGAGAACGAGTCCAGATTTGACCGAAGTATTCTCCTCATTGAAAGCGTAGCATGAAAATGCTACGCTTCTTAGTATGATTATTTCTTTTGACGATCTATCCTCTATCCGCAAAAAACATACTGGGGAAAAAATAGTTTTCTGTTCAGGCTCTTTCGATCTGACTCACGCTGGTCATGTTCTTTTCTTTGAGGATTGCAAAAAATCTGGTGACATCCTCGTCGTTATGGTTGGGCGAGATGATGAAATAAAGATAAATAAAGGCCAAGATCGTCCCATACTCAACCAAGATATCAGGTTGAAAATGATCGATTCCTTGAAACATGTTGACTACTGTTTTCTCAATACTCCATGGATCCAAGGGGGTCATCCTCTCGATACCATCGGAGTCTTCTTTGAACATCTCAAACCTGAAATATACGCCATAAACGAAGATGCTTTTGATATACCATATAGAAAGGAACTTACGAAAAAATACGGTGTAAAACTTCTAGTGTTGGACCGGAATTGTCCTCAAGAATTTGAAAATATCTCTACGACAAAAATTATCGAGAAGATTAAAAAATCGAGTTGACTGCTCCTCCGTCGATGGTCAGGCACTGTCCTGTTATAAATTTACCCTTATCTGAAGCCAGATAAACAGCGATATTTGTCACATCATCGAGATCGGCTACACTATTTATAACTGTCTTACTTGCCACTTGCTCGATCATTTTTTCCTCAGCTTGCTTCTGTGTCAATCCATCCTTTTCTGCCTTATCAGAAACATCCCTGTCCCAGACACCCCCCCTTACCGTATGCGGTGAAATAGCGTTGACGAGAATGCCGTATTTTCCCCACTGGTTGGAAAGGTATTTATTGAGGTGGATCATGGCGGCTTTCATAGATCCATAATGCGGATTGAAATTTCCTGGTCTTTTCCCTGAAACACTCGCAATATTTATGACCCGTCCATGAGGCGATTTTTTGAGCAGAGGCAAGGCTACTCTCGTAAAGCGCACCATGCTCATAATATTCATATCAAAGACTTCTTGCCAATCCTCGTCGGTTAACCCTTCAAAATCGGCAAATTGCTTTACCCCTCCGATATTATTTACGAGAATATCAAGTCCCTTGAAATCTTTTTTTATATTCATGAGTGTTCTTTCAACGGCCTTTTTGTCAGATGCATCTGCTACATAAGAACGGCAAACTGCTCCTGTTTTTTCAAGAGATTTAAGAGCATTGTCGAGATCTATCTTTGATCTTCCACAAATCGCAATGGAAGCCCCTTCTTTTGCCATAGCTAGAGCGATAGCTAGCCCTATTCCTTTGCTACCACCAGTAATAAATGCTGTTCGTCCAACCAGTTCACCTTTTTTTAATTTAGACTTTTTCATATTATTTGAGAATTTTATTTATCTTGCCCTTAATATCCTTCGGTGTCAACTTTAGGTAAACATCGTGGTCCGCTGTAGTGCCATAATTCCGTAGAAATTCTCGAGGAACTCCGATGTGGAATATTTGTATCTTTTTACCGATGAATGTCTCCAAGACATCGAAGTCCAGAGCTCCGCTGTAGTAAGGCTCGCAGATAATGATCTTATCCCCACTCATATTTTTCCGAAGAGTCTCTCGATCAAAGGGTGTAAGAGTCGTATAATAGAGGATTGTTACATCCATATCCTTGCAAGCTTCTTTCACTTTATCGAGCATAGGACCCACAGTAATGACAGTGGCGTGCTTCCCTTTTTTGATAACATTTGCCTTGCCAAATTTTACCTTATTGCTTTCAATATTACTCTTTTCACTCAAACGGAAATAGGTCGGATGGCCATTGTTATATGATTGCTTAAATAAACCGTCGAACTCAGTGGGTGTTCCAGGAAGCACGATTTCAATCTCGGGAACATTCTTTAGAATTCCCACATCGCCAGGGCAATGATGTGTACACCCAAGCGCAGCATAGTCATAGGACGCTCCGACACTGACGAAGTTTCCACCGAGACGCTGGTAACCGAAATCATCTTTGATCTGTTCAAGAGATCTCTCGACGATAAACGGCGCGATGGTATGAACTACAGGGACAAAATCATGCATAGCAAGTCCAGCGGCCAGACCGATGGTTGACTGTTCGAGGATTCCAATATTATAAACTCGATCGGGATATTTCGTAAAAGAATTGCGAAAACCGAAGACTCCGATATCGCCCAAAAGCAGGACCAGCTTCTTGTCTTTTTCCAAAATATCTTCTACTGTTTTAACAAATTGCTTGCGCATAGAAAAAATAATTATTTAAGCTACTTCTTCGAGAAGAGCTTTTAGTTCTTGAGGAGTGGGGCATTTGTGATGCCATGCATGATTATTCTCCATGCTTTTCACTCCATAACCTTTGATAGTTTCAGCGATAATGGCCATCGGATGACCTTTGCTCTTTTTTGTCAGAGCTTTGTATATTTTTTTCTGATCATGACCATCGATCGAGACAGTCTCCCAGCCGAATGATTCAAACTTTTTTTGCAAATCACCGAGAGTCAGGGCTCGATCTCCCGAATGGTTGTGGTCAACTATGCAGTAAAAATTTGAAAGTTTATGATGCGACGCTAGTTTTAAAGATTCCCAGATCGTTCCCTCATTACATTCCCCATCTCCGATGACAGCATATACCCGATGCGGTTGCTTCAGTATCTTCATCCCAAGGGCGAGCCCCACTGCCATAGGCAAGCCATGACCCAAGGAACCCGTCGAAGCCTCGACTCCAGAGATCTTAGTGCGGTCTGGATGTCCACCAAGATTGCTGTTAAATTTTACAAAGGAATTCAAAGTCGCAGGTTTGATAAAGCCTTTCTCAGCTAAGACTACATATAACCCTAGTGAACCATGACCCTTGCTCAAGATAAATCGATCCCTGTTCAAACCGTGAATATTTTTCGGAGTAATATCGAGAACCTGGTCATAGAGAACCCAGAGTATATCCAAAATAGAAAGACCGCTCGGTATATGTCCCTCGCCTGTTCCAGCTGCCATGTGGAGGATTTTCCTTCGAAGATGCTTCATGGGAAGATTTCCGTATCATACGGCTTTATGCCCTATTTGGCAACATGCACGTTATGTAATAGACTAGAGGGATTATGGATAAAAAAATCAGACTTTCATACCTCACAGCCACCTTTAACAAACTCCCTTATCTCAAGGTCGGCCTCGAAAAGCTTATCGCCAATAAAAAAGACGATGAGGAAATCCTCGTCGATGATGGAGGAAGCAGCGATGGCACAAAAGAATACCTTGAAGGGCTCAAAAAGGCAGGGAAAATTGATTTCTACATTTCCGAACCGAACTATGGAGAATCACATTCATTAAACAAACTTTTCCCTGTTGCCCGAGGCACCCTTATTAAAATTATTAACGATGATGACTGCTACTACTTCCCCGCCATCAATGCGTGTAAAGAGTTCATGCTTGCTCACCCCGAAGTAGACATCTTGGGAGCAGAAGGAGGGTCGTACAAACATGCTAGTCCAACAAAGATGACTATTCGTCAGATCGTTGGCTATACTCCAAGTTATAGAGATTGGCAGAAGATTCACAAACCTTTTGAGTTCAGTGTTTTGGGAATGATGTTTCGTCGCGAGGCTCTTCAAATTTTAGGATATTGGAATCACTCTTTTGTAATGGCAGACGTGGAATTTTCCTTTAGAGCCACAGCAGGAAAATCCAATGTTGCATGGTATACAGGTTCGACATATGTATACATTCGAAACCAAAGCAGTATCACCTGGACAAAAAAAGAAAGGAAGAAAACTGAGGTAGCTCGTCTGCGCAAATTTTATCTCAATGAAAATCCGGACTCATGGCTTCGGGAAAAAGCGAGGCGGCTGCGTGAAAAATTCCGACAAGGATTCAAGAAGTACGACGGGCCAACATTCATAACTCCATGGGAAGAGCTTTATCACGATGCAGAAAAATGGCTTGTAGAAAGAAGTAAAGCTGAAAAGCCAGAATTTCTTTGGAATAAGTAATAACGCTCATGACTTACCCATATATCTCTTTTGTTGCGACAGCGAGGAATGACGATTACGGTGGAAATTGGGTAAACCGTATCAATGCCTTTATAAAAATACTTGCTTACCAAGCAGAGAGAACAAGACTCACTTGCGAACTTGTCTTTGTAGAATACAACCCAATTCCCAACAAGAAAAATCTCCATCAAGAGCTTACCGTCATATCCAATCCCTATTTTTCCGTGAGATTCATCGTCGTGCCTAATGAATTTCACAAAACCCTTCCGAGAAATGAGGAAGTTACTGTGTGCGAATTCATTGCAAAAAATATTGGCATACGCAGGGCAAAAGGTCAGTTCATCCTAGCCACAAACCCGGATGTGCTCTTCAGCGATAAGCTCTTTGATTTTTTTTCATCAAAAAAACTGGGGCAAAATACTTTTTATAGAATCAATAGGAAGGATACTTCGATAAATTTCGTATCTTCTGATCTTACTCCAGCCGAAATCCTAGAACTGGCTCAGGAAAATGTCATAAAGATCCTCTATAATAACCAGACGGTGTACGTCTCGTATAAGGAATGGTTTAGAATGTTTATTCACACAAGAAATAGAAAAAGTTTAAAGCAATGCCCCCTTTTCAACTCTTTTAAAAAAATAAATACGAACAACTCTACACTACACGAAAATGCTGCTGGGGACTTTCTGCTCATGCACCGAAACCTCTGGAACACTGTCCGTGGCTATGATGAAGAAACAGTGGGTAGCGGCATTATGGATGGCTACATCATGTATATGCTTTACTGCAAAGGTGCTCAACAAAAGATCCTGAACTTCCCTCTTTTTCATCTTTACCATCACCATGGAGGAGTGAGGTATCTTGCTTCTTATAGTAAATTCAGGAAAGATGCGGAGGAAATGCTGCGGACTAAAAAACCTTATAAAGAATACAGCCCAAATTGGGGACATCCTCAAGAAAATTTCCCAAGTATCTTACTCTAAAATAGGTTTCAGCAATTCCTTGTATTCATTCATCCAATCGAAGAGACTCTTGATGGCTTCTTTTGGACCAATGCGGGGCTTCCAATTACTCATCTTCTGAAATTTTCTACAATCGCTGATGTAGAGAGGTATATCTCCGACTCTATCTTTTTTTACCTGATCAATTTCTAGCTTAACTCCGGAAAGACTCTGACATAGTTCAGTTAACTCACAAAGCGAGAGGCTCTGTTCTCTTCCACCACCGATATTAAATACTTCTCCGCTCCAGTTTGAAAGATTTTCCATTTGAAATTTGACTGCATTGAATAGATCATCAATATGGATAAAATCCCTGACCTGCTTACCTGTGCCTCCAAAACCGATGTACGAGAGTTTCTTGCTTCGATATATATGCCGAGCAACCCACAAAGAAAAAACTCCTTGATCTACTTTACCAAACTGCCATGGTCCCGTGATCACCCCGCAACGGTCAATGACTGAGGGTATGTGATAATTTTCTGCATATTCTTTGATGATAAATTCCGAGGCCAATTTCGTCGCGCCGTATAATGTACGCACATTTCCTAGAGAAAATTCTTCTGAGATTCCAAAATCAGATACTCCTTTCAGTGTCTGGTGACTGTCTATCTCAAATCGACTTCTAGATTCTGTGAGTACGATTTCCTTGAGCTCTTGTACAGGATAGACGCGGCTTGTCGAAAGAAAGATGAGCGAGGAATCATTTGTCCGTGCCAATTCGAGGCAGTTAATAGCGCCATTCAGGTTTGTATCAACAGCATACAGAGGTGATTCACTCAAACCAGCCATGACTGAGGGCTCAGCTGCACACTCGATGATGAGATCAATTTTTATGTCAAACGTGAAATCATCTCTTTTTCTAACATCCCCTTTTTTAAATTCCACGCCCATCTTTTCTAAACGTTGAGCATTAAGTTCAGATCCTTTCCTGTATAAGTTATCCATAGCAATCACCCGCGCATCTGGATATGTTTTTTTAATTTTCTCAGCAAGGTTTGATCCGACAAATCCACAACCTCCTGTGATAAGTATGGTTTTATAGTTCATGGGATTTATCTATAATGTGCGCACATCTCTTCGAGAATGGCGTCTATATCATAGGTATACTTCCACTCAGGATACCGTGAAGAAAACTTTGATGTGTCTGAAATATACCATATATGATCACCAATGCGGTTATCATCCTTGTATTCGTAGAGAGCTTTTTTACCGAGGATTTTTTCAATCTTATCGATCGCTTCGAGGATAGAGATGTTTGATTGTCTTCCTCCGCCGGCATTATAGACTTCACCTCGGCCAGGATCCGCATGGTAGTGCCAGAACATATTGACGAGATCATAGGAGTGGATGTTATCCCTAACTTGCTTGCCCTTATAGCCAAAAATCGTGTACTTCTTACCTGTTGCAATACACTTCACAAGGTATGCAAGGAAGCCATGGAGTTCGGTACCACTATGCGCAGGGCCTGTCAGGCAACCTCCACGAAAAACGCCGGTATTCAAATTAAAATACTTTCCATATTCCTGGACCATGATATCTGCGGCGACTTTTGAAGCTCCGAAGACACTATGCTTGGTATCGTCAATACTCATCGTCTCTGGGATACCTTTGACATATTCATGACCATCATAAATTTCATATCTTTTTTCTAGTTCGACAAGTGGCAGGCTATTTGGCCTATCTCCATAGACTTTATTCGTAGAAGTGAAAATAAAAGTTGCTTCAGGTGAATACTTTCTGAAATTTTCAAGCATGATGAGAGTTCCGAGAGCATTTACAGAAAAGTCTGTTAGGGGTTCCTTCGCGGCCCAATCGTGGCTTGGCTGAGCCGCAGTGTGAATGATGATGTCGAATGTATGTGTCTTAAATATCTCCTCTATTTTCTCATTGTCTCTAATATCGACTTTATAATGAGAATAGTGTCCTTGCAGATCTTTCTTCAAAAGATCATTGTTCCATGTGGTACTCGCATCAGAACCAAAGAAATACTGTCTCATATCGTTATCAATACCGACAATCTCATATCCTTGAGAAGCAAAAAAACGTGCCGACTCTGAACCGATGAGGCCAGCAGAGCCAGTCACTAAAGCGTATTTTGTTGTTTGAGATTTCGCCATATTTATGTTAGTTTATCACAATATGAAAGAAAAGCTAAAAAGTATTCCTATTTTGAAATACATGGTCATAACAGCTAGAACTTTCGTATGTGAGTATGGTTTTTTTAATAAAGCGAAATACCTGCACTCCTTTTTTCGTGATTATCGACTCTTTAAGAATCTCTCTAGAAACCCGACCCACAAACTAAAGACCTCCAACCTCTTCCCTCGTATCTATGACAAAACAGGCAGTCACAAACTCGACCCTGTTTACTTTCTCCAAGGTACATGGTGCGCAAAGAAAATTTTCGAAGCCAAGCCGGAAAAGCATCATGATATCGGTTCACAGGCGCTCATGGTCGGTATCATTTCCCAATTTACCCCTACGACGATGGTCGACATCCGTCCACTCGCCCTTTCCCTGCCCGGACTTTCCTTTGTCGAAGGCGATATTACAGCTCTACCTTTTGCCGACCAGTCGATCTCTTCCTTGAGCTCCATCTGTGTCATCGAACACATTGGCCTCGGCAGATACGGCGATCCTCTCGATCAGTTCGGCACAGAAAAAGCGGCCAAAGAACTTGCAAGAGTCCTCGCAAAGGGCGGCTCATTATATATTTCTGTGCCCGTAGATGCGGAAAATAAAGTCTACTTCAACGCACACCGAGCTTTTACCCGCGACTACATTCTAAACATTTTCAAACCACTCAATCTTACAGAAGAAAAATATATTTATGGCAAGGATATTTATCCTGCCTACGACGCCACGAAAGGCTTCGGAACAGGGCTTTACCATTTCAGGAATATATGAAAAGATAGCAGGTATGCCAAAAAAGAAACTTTCAGTCATTGGTCTGGGAAAACTAGGAGCTTGCTATGCCGCTTTTTATGCCAGCAAGGGCTACAGTGTTCTGGGCTACGATATCAATGAGGCGAATGTAAGCCTTTTAAATGAGGGCTTGGCGCCTGTAAATGAGCCTGGGCTTGCGGAGCTCATAAAGAGAAACAGCGAGCGCATAAGCGCTACTACAGAGCTTGGTAGGCTCATAGCAGAGACAGATCTTACCTTCATCATCCTCCCTACTCCGAGCAGGAAAGATGGTTTATTTTCTGTCGACTATATTCTTTCTGCCGCGCAAGCGATCGGACATCATCTCAATAAAAAAGACGGCTACCATGTCTTCGTCCTTGTGAGCACGGTTCTTCCGGGAAATTCCCATGAGCTCATCATTCCCGCTTTTGAAAAACATTCAGGGAAGAAGCATGGCGAGCATTTCGGCTACGCCTACAGCCCGAGCCTCATCGCCATCGGGGATATTCTCAACAATCTCGAAAATCCCGATTTCGTATTCCTCGGAGCTCCGGAGGGACCAGCTCGCGAGGCGGTGAGAGAGATCTACGAGAATATTTACAAAGGCCAGAAGCCTATTGAACAGATGAACATAGAAAGCGCGGAGCTTGCCAAGATCAGCCTCAACTCTTATGTGACCATGAAGATCACTTTTGCCAACATTCTCGGTGAACTCTGTTCGAAACTTCCGTATGCCGATGTTGACGAGATCACCACCACTCTGGGCAAGGACCGGAGAATCGGGAAGGCGTATCTGCGCGCAGGTCTCGGCTATGGCGGCACCTGCTTCCCCCGCGACAACTTTGCCTTCGCCGCAATGGCCAAAAAGCTGGGGGTAGAGACTCCTATTGCTCTCGCCACCCACAATCTCAATGATGGCATCTGGAAAAAAACTTTATCTCTTATCAGAAAATCTGCCGCCAAGCCGAAGGATGTGATAGGAATCCTCGGCATCTCCTACAAGCCAAACACCACTCTCTCCGAAGAATCCCAGGCCCGCTTCATCACCGAGAAGCTTGTTTCCCTTAAACACCCCATCCTACTTTATGAGCCGATGGGCCACCATGATGCAAAGAGGGTTTTTGGCGGTAAAGTTAGTTATGCTAAAAGCTTAAAAGACACACTGAAGAAAAGTGATGTGATTTTTGTATCTAATAACGACAAGCTCTTCATCACCATTCCTGAAATCCTCAAGAATACGAAAACAAAGAAAACTATCATAGACTCGTGGGGTATGTTCACGCAGAAGGATTTTAATAAACATGTGACCTACATTTCTCCTGGTAGAAAGAAATGAAAAAAATAATTATTTTGAAGCATGGCGGAGGTGAACTCGCAAACCAATTGTGGAATTATATAAGCATCTACGCCTATGGACTCGAAACTGGCGCAGAGGTGCAGAACCCTTCTTTTTTTGAATATCATCCCTATTTCAAATTTATCGAACATGAAAACTTTCTTACTCGATTTTTCTCCTATTGGTTCCGGGATTCAATAGGCAGGCGCGGGAGCTCTCGCAATCGCTTCTGGCGAAATGCCTATCTCGCGTACGCGCATAGCGTACAATTCTTCGTTAGAAACAGCGTAGTATCTTCAGAGAACGAAGGAAATCAAGTAGTCTATCTACCCACCACACTTCCTACCAAAGATACTCTCTACTTTGTAGGTTGGCTGTTCAGGAATCCTGCTGGACTCAAAAGATGCAGAAGAGAACTCGTGTCCGCTTTTACACCGAACTCAGCGATCGAGAAGAAAGTGACCGATATCATTGGGTCGCTTCGGCAAACGCATGAGAAGATAATCGGCGTCCATATTCGTCAGCATGACTACAGAGAATTCAAAGGTGGGGCATATTTTATAGATCAAACACGGGTAAAAGAGATTATCGATGAATTCATCCAGAGGAACTCCATCAATAAAAATGCGACACTCTTTCTCATTACTTCCGATGGACCGATAGAAGGAAGCATTTTCAGGAATTTAAATACATATATCTCAAAAGAGGACTCGGTCACCGACCTCTTCCTCCTCTCAAGTACAGACATGATCATCGGATCTGATTCGAGCTTCGGCGCGTTCGCTTCATGGTATGGGAATATCCCGCATATTGTAATGACAAAAAATCAAATGGATTGGAATTACTACGCGGATAAGAAGGAGTTTTTTGAGAACAAGTATGCGAAGATGGTGCAGTGTTGAAGAACTACATTTTCTTAAGCTTCGCCCTGATCAAAAGATGCCAGCCGAATCTCTTTTCAAACCATCGGAGAACCGCGCTCGGCAAAATATTCCACGGAAATGCTTTCTTGTACTCGTATTTTTTATATGGTCCTATCTTATACGGAAAAATATGCTCTTTTTGTATCGAAATAACATTAAAGTCCTTGAGTAAATCCCTTACTTCTTTTTTACTGTAGGTAAAAGCGATAGGACATCCTGTCTGCGCTTCCGGCTGCATGAGGCCGAGCAAGATGAGGAAATTCTTTGTAGAATACTTTGCATAGAGCATGATGCGTAGCTCGGAATCCGGACCCATGTATTTCTGTGCCTCCGCAATAATCATTTCCGGATGTGGCGAATGGTGGATAACGCCAAAGGAATATACGAGGTCGTATTTCTCGATAGGCACCACTCGCGAAAGGGTTTCCGCGTCGCTTATGTAGAATCGGGCTCGCAAGCCATAAACTTCGAAACGCTCTCGGCAGAGCTTGAGACTCTCCTCAGAAAGTTCGACAGCAGTGAGCTCGGCGCCTGCACGAGCGAAGTTGACGGAGTCCGTCCCGATACCGCAACCGATCTCGAGAACCTTCTTCCCTTTCCACCTAGGAAAATCTGCAAAGCCTGGAATGTGGTACTCGACAAAGTACTTTCTTTTTTCTACTTGATCAAAATACGCCCGTGTGCCGACAGGCTCGGGAGAATGGCGGAGGTTGCAGGGACGGCGATTCCAGAAGTCCTTTACATCAGTTATGGAAGGTTGCATGACTCGAAAATTATACTTGATATCCATAAAATATGCTATGATACGCCTCATATGAAATTATTTGGACTGCTGGCGACTCGTCTCTTCATGAACCGAGCTCATCCACGATATTCAAAAAACCTCTTTAAATTCTGCTCCAGGTATGTTGATTTCTGTTATGGAGACAACGATTTTGATCGTAGAACAAATGGCGAGTATCGCCTCCTAAAAGAGATCATCCCTCGTGCGAAAGTCGTGTTCGATGTGGGCGCAAATATTGGAGACTATGCGGAGGAGATTTTACATATCAAAAAAGATGTCCTTATCCATGCTTTTGAACCCGACTCGCGAGCGTTTGGTGAACTTTCGAAGAAGGGAGTAAGGGCTAATAACTGCGCTTTAGGAAAAACTGTTGGTGAAGCCGTACTTCACCTTCACAAGAACAAAAGCGTTTTCAATTCCCTTCTCGACCTCCATGGCGAGGCTGAACTTCTGGAAAACAAGAAAGTGAAGGTAGACACGATAGACAATTATGCCGATTCAAAAAATATCACTCATATTGATTTCATGAAAATAGATGTCGAAGGATACGAATTTTTTGTTCTCGAGGGTGCTCGTGGAATGTTTCAAAAAAAAGCAATCGACCTTATCCAGTTTGAGTTTTCTGGCGCCACAGCCCAAGCAGGCGTTTTCTTGAAAGATTTTATAGATTTTTTTGTAAGTTATGGATATACTCTATATAGAATCAAACCTCTATCAACAGAAAAAGTCATCTATTATCCAGATCAGGAAAGATTCACCCTTACGAACTATCTTGCCGTGAAAGATGGACTACCGATCGATCATTTAAAAATAAGTAAGTCATTTTATCATTAAATAATATTTATTATGTTTTACAAACTTTCAGTACGACTTTCAAAAAGATATGCATTCACACAGCGAGTGAGGCGCAAATTAAAAAAGGTATTTGGAGCTCGCCCAGAGATCAGTAATAGTGATCTGGTAAAAAAATATTCAAAGGGGAAATCTTTTGCAGATATCGGCGCACTTTGGGGGGTGGATGGTCTCAATTCATTTGTGGCTGAAGAAAGTGGAGCACGGAGAATTGTCGCACTCGACATTTACCCGGCGAGCGAGAAATTTATAGAAGAAAAAAAACGCAGGAATTCCAAAGTAGAATTCGTTCAAGGAGATGTGAACCTTACCGATACTACAAACAAGGTAGGTGTATGTGATGTGGTTCTCTGTTCTGGAGTCCTTTACCACACTCCTGACCCTATTCACCTTCTCACCCGTCTTCGCGCTATTACTGGTGAAATTTTGATACTCAATACCGCATCGATCCCTGAGGTGCACGGACTCCGAAATGCAGCCATTTTTTACCCCTTTTTACCCGAAAATCAGCGTAAAATATGGAATAGGGGTATAGGCAGCCAAAAGGCTATTACAGGCCCCTATGAGCCGCAGGAAGGCTATGGGAACTGGTTCTGGGGTATGACCCCGAGTTGTCTTGAGTCCATGCTTCAGTGCGCGGGATTTGAGGTCATAGAGAAGCATATAACAGCCTGGAACTCCATACTTATCTGCAAGGCAGTCTCTATAAAGTTCAAGGCAGAATCAGGAGAATGGAATACACCGAAGGATATTGGGTATCACGGTCTAAGACGGTAAAAAGGTGAAAATAAAGTCACCTATGGACACGCATCTTGATAATGGGTATATTTATGGAAGTATATAGTTCTTATGAAAATCATTACCACCGAGTCTTTCCGCACGAGAGACTCTTACCTTCCCGGTCGCGTGACCTTCATCACTCCTCCATCTATCTTCCTTATGGACGAACGAGTGTTTATGAACCTCGGCATCCTCAAGGTCGCCGCGATGGTGGAACAAGCTGGGGTACGCGTCGATGTCCTCGATCTGTCAGGATTCAATAACTTTCTCGACATTGTTCGAGACTATGTTAGGCAAACTCCTGATGTTCATCATTTTGGAATCACTGCCACCACTCCACAATTGCCGGCAACGGTGAAGATTGTGGAAGCGCTACGCAGTGTCCGTTCGGATGTGCAAATCATCCTCGGCGGACCACATGCCACACTCACCAATACCGCCTACAAAAAAGAGAAGTTGGTGGGAAGAACAGGTCGGGCTACAAAAGCCATGAACCAACTCACTGATACATTCGATGTCATCGTGGCAGGAGACGGCGAAGAAGCGATCTTTATCGCTCTCGGAGAGAAATCGCCGAAGATTGTCGACGCGGATATCGTAGGTTCAGCGCTCTTCCTCACAAACGAACGTTTGAACCTGTCACCGTGGCCAGCTAGACACCTCGTGGATGTTTCAAGCTATCATTACTCCATCGACGGAGTTATCGCCATCTCTCTCATCGCCCAGCTCGGTTGTCCTTTTGGTTGCGGATTCTGTGGAGGTCGGGAATCTCCGACATTTCGCAGGATCCGCATGCGAACATCCCAAGATATCGTTGATGAAATGGTCCATCTCTATAAGACTTATGGTTTCAAGGGCTTCATGCTCTACGATGACGAACTCAATGTTAATCCTAAGATGCTCGAACTCATGGCTCTCATCGCGAAGACTCAGCAGGATCTCGGTGTCGAATGGAAGCTCCGCGGATTCATCAAGTCCCAACTCCTCACCGACGAACAGGCCGAAGCCATGTACAAAGCGGGTTTCCGCTGGATCCTCGTCGGCTTCGAGTCAGGATCTGAAGAGATACTGACTGCGATCAATAAAAAAGCTACACGGGCCGAAAACACTCGTTGCATGGAAATCGCCCAACACCATGGTCTCAAAGTGAAAGCTCTGATGTCCATGGGGCACCCAGGTGAATCCCCTGCGACGATCGAAGCTACGAGAGAGTGGCTCCTAGAGGCAAAACCGGATGACTTCGATGTCTCTGTCATCACTGCGTACCCCGGCACTCCGTACTACGATCACGCCCTTCCTCATCCGGAGATAAAAGGAGTCTGGATATACACCTATCCACCGACCGGCACACGACTCTATCAGATCGAGATCGATTTTCTGGAAGTCGCTGACTACTACAAAGGCGATCCGGACGGAGGCTACAAGGCTTTCGTCTACACAGACCATCTTTCTACTGAGGAGATCGTCCTCGAACGCAATCGCTTGGAGAGTGATGTTCGAAGGATTCTCGACATTCCCTTCAACAAAGGCGCGCCAGCCATGCGCTATGAACATTCCATGGGACAAGGATTCCCAGGAAATATTCTGAGGACAACCGCATAGGATCACTTGATACAACACGACCCCTTCAGAAACGGAGGGGTCTGCTTATTTCGTAAACCTGCACTTTATGATCGTCCACAGAATCAGGAACCCGTGCTTCCAATTTATCTTTTTTCCTTCTTCATAATTCCTGGGGTAAAAATGTATAGGAACATCGATGGTCTTATACCCCTTTTTGAGAGCCTTGCAGACGAGCTCGTTGTCATAATCAAAGTTGTCAGTTTTCACCTCAATCTCGTTCGCCAACTTCTTTGTAATAGCCTTGTAGCATCCTTCGTACTCGCCGGCATTATTGAGGTACAGAATATTGGTGACCCAAGTAATGGTGTAGTTGCCGAGGAGTCCGAGAAAATAGAGCATCTTGTGATGGTCGTCTTTGCGCCTGCCTTCTATGCGGATACCGAGAGTCAGTTCACATCTGCCATCGAGTACCGGCTGTATGACCGCCTGATAGTCCCTGGGGTCGTATTCGAGGTCAGCATCTTGAATGATGAAAATATCTCCTGTAGCTTCTTTAAAACCTCTTTTCACTGCGGCGCCTTTCCCCGGCCTCAATTCTTTGATAACTTTTATATCAGGAATCGCGCTCACAACCTTGAAGGTTGAATCCTTCGAGTTATTGTCAACAACGATAATCTCCCGTTCGAGATTACCTATATCCGCACTTTTGACAAGCTCTATTATTTTCCCGATTGTCTTCTCTTCATTATATGCGGGGATTATTATTGAAAGTTTCTTCATATTATTTCTTTTTTGCAATTATATAGAGATGTGCTGCTACGGCTTCGGCTCCAGGAATATCCGTGAAGAAAAAATCTAAATATTTAAGTGGGCCTAATACTAACATAAAAATATGGGCGAGAAACGGGGCGACTTTCCTCGAGCCGAGCGAGAAAACTACGCCGAGCCAATACGCTAGGAACATGAGGAAGGCGCTCCAAGGACCGGAACGCACGCCACTTTTTATAATCTCAAGGTCAGGAAAAAGCTCTTTCAAGCCAGAAATAGTCCATCGATTGAAATCATCTGGAGAAGCGTGATATGGGTGGATAAAGGGAGCGCTCACATAGATGACTCCTCCCGACTTCAAAACTCTCGCCATCTCTGCCGCGACTTTCCGGGGATTCGGCACATGCTCGAGCATAGACTCGGAAACGAGGGCTTCGAGAGAATTATCCTTGAAAGGCAGGTGCTCGGCATCTGCCACGATGTCCACTTCAGGAAACGGGTAGACATCCACATTCAAAAAACTGTCTCCTAGTCTCTCTGGTCCTGAACCAAGGTCTACTACTATCGCATCTTTTGGAATAAAATCCTTTATCATCCTCGGTCCATGACGAAGCATGAGAACGGGACAGAAAACATGCCAGACACTGTAGTAGAGCTTTGGCCATCGTTTAAGAAATGATTTGAGCCAATTTATCCCGCTTTCATGCTCGGTCTCATTCGCAACAAAAACTTCCTTTTCAATCAGAAAGGGTCGACCGCTTTCGTCAATGCGGTATGGACCATTCCACACGATGGCGGCTTCTACCATTTTTCGTCGCTGTGTACTGTCTTTTGTCATAGTTTTTTTATGCTTAGGCAGTATAACATTGCGGATATATATAAATCCAGTCAGGGCAAAAGTAAAGAGGATCGGATCAAGAGGCATGCGATATCTCGCGTTGACTCCGAGCCCTCCGATAGCACTCGTCGCTACAAAATAGAGAATCGTGATAAGGATGAAGAGCGAAATGGCATCGCATTTCCTAACTTTCATAAATCTCACGAGCCCGATTAAGAAAAATAAAGTAATAACAATCCATACTATTCGTAAGACGAGTACTAGGACAAGAGGGGTTTGAATATATTTCAACATAGTCTGCAGAAATGTGAGGGGCGACGAGAATATAAGAGAGATGGCAGGCTTGCCCATGTACACATCCGGCACATATCCTGCATGTTGGAGCACCGTGAGCATGCCATCGTGGGTAAAGAAAGTAACCATCGTGATGGCCATGGATTTCACGAGGCCTGTCGGATGATCCTTGAGCACAGTCCATGCTCTTCTGGTATATTCAGGACTGTTGGCCAGCGTGATCTTGTTACCCGACGACTCTTCCGTGGTGACGAACTTCGCAACTTCACTGTTGAAACTCGTGCCGTTTTCAAGAGAAAGAACCGAGGGGACAAGATATACATTCAGATTATATGCAGGCTGGGCCGTCATGCCGACCACTCCGAATTCCAGATAATTGCGATACAGCCATGGAGACAGGGTGACGAGGAAAACAGCCATGAAAAGTATAGCGTGCCCAAGGAGCTTTTTTCGTGAAAATATGTTTCGGAAATTCCAGAGAATGAGGAAAAAGAGGAGGAGAGGCAGATATTGGACAGTCGTTTTTGTCAAAGTCGCCAAGCCGAGGATGAAGGAGCTCCAAATGAGCGCGCGTGTAGTTCCCTCCTTCAGATATTTGAGAAAAATAAGAATAAAAATCAAGAAGAGAAATATGAAAAAGGTTTCGGTGTAGAAAATGGATGAAAAAAGGACGAGATAAGGCTCGAAGGCAAGGAGTATGCCCACCCATAGAGCCACCCTTTCTCTCGATATAAGCGCGAGAGCGATATGCCGACCAAGGACAGGAATGAGTGCCCCGAGGATGATCTGGATGACTATGGCGAATCCGTAGTTTCCGAAGACGAATGTACTGGCGGAAATAAAATAAATATAGAGCGGGGTACGGAGAGTGTTCGGCAGAAAAGGCTCCTGCACATCCCAGGAGAAACCATGGCCTGCGAGAAGGCCTCTGCTCAATTCGAAGTAGCCGTCGTCTCCATGAATGGTGCCGAGCAGATCTCCATTCGACGCATGGAAATTGACCCCAAAAAGGAAAATTCTCGCGCAGAGCGCCACTCCGAAGATAATAATGTCTATTCTATATTTCTTGAAAAAATCTTTCATGGTATTTTTTCATTATTTCTCAATAAAATCAACAATTCTTTTCGCCCTTTTCTCCCACGTATGACTCTCGACATCCCGGAAAGCCTGTTCCGAAATCTTCGGACCAATCTCTGTCGTTACAGCTTTTACTATCCCGTCTGCCAACGCTTGCGCATTGTCCGGCTCGACGAACACAGCACTCTCATCATTCACAATCTCCCGGATCGAGGGAATGTCCGTAGCCACGATCGGTACACCGCTCGCCATATACTCGAAGAGCTTCATGGGAGACGTATAGAAAGCGGAAATCTTTTCCTTGGCAGTGTTGGGAAGGACGAGAACATCAGCAGCCTTCTGCCATAGAGGAATTTCTGCATGATTAACATGACCGACTATGGAGATATGAGGGGTAGTGGCGTATTTTTCTCGAAATTTCGCGACATCTTCCACTGTTCCCCCGACAAAAATAACCAGAAAATCGGAAGAAAGAAGTGCTGCCGATTCAGCGAGAGTGTGCACCCCTTTCCATCCATAGAGGTGGCCTGTGTAGACGGCAATTTTCTTTGTCACTGGCAATGACAACTTCTCGCGAGCTTCTTCTTTAGAAAGTGAAAGGTTAAAAGCAGTCATGTCGACAGCATTTGGTTCGTAAAGAAAGCGAGTAAGAGAGATTTCCGGAAATATCTTTTTTACTTCGATGAGTTTCCACTTATTATGTATGAGAATCCACTTCATCTTTTTTAAACACCAACCAAAAATAGCGATTTTGCTTTCTGGAAAATCATGCATTTCATAGAAACAGTTTGGACGCGCATATGAGACCAGAACCAGAGGAAAAATCTCATTCGAATATATAATATCATCAACACTGCTATTTTTTTTAATGTAAAAGAATGTCCCGAGAGAGAAGAAGAAGTAGCTGAGACAGAACGCCAACGGCTCCAGTATTCTTATGCCGAAAATCCCGACGGTCTTGATATAAACAATATCAAACGAGTGCTCTATTCCATAATACACATACGGGTCATCCGCAAGCGCACCCCTCCTTCTCGGCACAATGAGAGTTGTTTTCAATCCTTGAGATCCGAAAACTTCCGCGCTTTTCGCCGCAAAGAGCGAGGCGGCCTTCTCGCTCGGGAATCTGCCATGAAAGATGAGGAAGAGTCTTTTATTCATAGTCTATTTTTTTATAACCAGAAGACGGCGATACTTCTGCGCTTCATATATGATGCGGAGCGGGCCAAATTTTTCTTCAAGAAGCGCTTCTCCGTCGGTATCCTTGCGAACATCGATGATGAGCCTTCCTCCCGGGAGGAGCGCGTCTAAGGCATAGTCGAGGTAGGTAGAGATCGGATAATGAAATCCCCAAGAGATGAGAGAAATGATCAGATCAAATTTCTTCCCGGGAAAAAGGGGGGCGCCGGTCACTTCCTGCAGGAAGACATGAGAAGATTCGACACCATTTGCCACAAGCATCTCTTTTGCGATGCCGAGGGAATTGTAGTAGGCGGCCTCTTTTTCTAGTCCGTAGTAGACTTTTGAATTCACTTCGGTCTTATCGAGCAAGTGAAAATTGGCATTCTTGTTGTGCGCGTGGATCATGATGTCTATGCCGGCCACGCCACAGCCGATATCGAGAATATTATGGAGATTGGAAGGGAGATGCTCTTTTATAATATCATATTCCCTTTCCATATCTGCGGAAAAAAGCCGCTTGGTCCTCGATGGAAAAAGGAACGCTTCGAGTCTTACCGCCGCATTGTAAATAGGAATGCGCCTGTTCATAACTAAGCGTAGGAGCCACCGTCGCGTCGCGTATATAGAAAATTCTGTTCTTTGAAACAGGATGTACGCGAGAGCGTTATGAGGTATATGGAGCACGATGGGTAGTATAGCAAATTTCTTCACAATGAGGTGCGCTTTCGCCTCCCACGTCAAGTGTTTCGCCTTCTCGAAAGCTTTGAGCGCCATGTCCCGGGCTTCCTCTGGATGGGATCGGAGAAAAGAAATTGCTTGAGCGAGCTCGGAGGGAGAATCTGGCGTAACACCTTTCGCGCAGTCCGAGACAACCTCTTCGAGAAGTTCAAGTTTCGTGTAGATAATGGGCGTACGGCTCGCCATGTATTCATAGATTTTCATGGGGAAACCGAAAGAACGAAAGTGTGGTTTATCAGGATACGGGATGACGAGGATATCCATCGCCCTTTCATATCTCACAACATTTTCAAAACTTTGTATGGGCAAAAAAATACATCTATCAAAAACATTTTGCAATCGAGCTTCTTCCGCATACTGTCCTATTTCATCAGGCTTTCCTCCGACAAAAACCATTGCGCAGTCTGAAGGTAATTCCGATAATGCACGTATCATGGTGGAAATACCCTTTTCCATCTTCATCGTCTTGAAAAGTCCAACATAGCTTATGAGAAACCTGTCTGCAGGCAAACTCAATTTCTCCCGAAGAGTTTTCCTATCAATCTCCTTTTCGAAAGGCGAACCGTCGACCGCCCCGTATACGGTATGGATGGACGCGAGGGGCGCAAGCTCGCGCACCGCCCGCTCGAGCTTTCTCGAGGTAGAGATGGAACAGTCTGAAGTGCGCGCGATGAAACGGTCTTTCCATGTATGTGAAAGCATGTGCCAGTCGGGCGCGACCCTGTATGAAAGCGAAAGAAGTTTTTTCCAGAAGATGAGAAGCGCAAGAAGGTTCTGATCATTCGAAAAAAATACGGTATTCTCATCTTTTTTAACAGTCGTACACCAGTGCCATGGAATCCAGAAAAAAAAGAAGAGTGTCCGCTTGAGGAAGGTCGGGGACACAACCTGCACGAGAGGAATACCGGAAAGCGCGCCTTCTTCTGCTTCGGAGACGACGAAGGTGAATTTCCCTCCCAGTTCCCTGCCGAAGGCTCGTGCCAAATTTTCCACATAATGATGGTCTGCCGTGGTGCCCGGGTATCTTTTTGCAGTCAGGTATATGAGTTTCATAATTATATGATGTGTTTTGAGAATTTTTCTATGAGCTTTTCGAGCGAATGGCTTTCCACCACCGTCGCACGAAGTTCCTTGCCTCTCTCGAGTCGTTCCTCCACACTCAATGTTAAAAGTTTCTCGAGTTTCCCCGTGAGATCAGCGATGTCTCCTTCTTTGAAAATAAAGTCTTCGTGCACGAGACCGTAGAGGCTGCGGTTGGAAGCGAGGATAAGGGTTTCGCAGGCCATAGCTTCAAAGATGGTTTTGTCGTAGGATCCGCTCGGTGTAAGGTTCACGAAAATCTCGTGACTATTGTAGACACTGACAGTCTCGCTGTTCGAAATTCCTGCATGTAATGCCACCGATTCCGAAAGGCCATTCTCGACAATTTTCTTCTTGAGGGTATCATAATACGCCACATCGCGAGGAGAAGGATCGCCATAAAAAGAAGCTCTGAAATCTACGCCCCGGCTTTTCATTTCCGAGAAAGCTTCAATCACCATGTCAGGTTTCTTGATAGGCGCCATTCTGCTTAAAAAGAGTATGGACTTCGGAATTTTCGTCGTTTCTAATTCCTTTTTAAATAAATTCGTGTTGACACCCACAGGCATAATAACAGCCTTCTTGTATCTTGCTGTATACGAAAATTCAGATGTGCAGAAGACTTTGTCGCACAGCCGAACCGCGAGCTTCGTTGTCAGGCTCCCCGCGACATGGTTGCGCCACATATAGATGCTCTTATGGAGAGCCTTCCAGACGCATGCGCCGAGAACGACATACTGTTGATTCATATGGACGAAGACCGCGTCATAATTTTTCTTTTCACTCAAGATATACCAGTAGAAGTGGATGATGTACTGGAGGCGGGACTGCCTCTCCTCTTTTCCGAGCGACAAGACCTTGACATTTTCCGGTAACTCAGACCGACCTTTCTCGAGGCAGATAACAATGATCGACTCGAATTTTTTTGACATTTCCTCAACCCACTTATGAAAGAATCCGAGTACGGGATCATCTCTATCCACTTTTTGAGTGATAATGAGAAGTTTTTTGATTTGACCACTCTTCACCCTGCCTGCGGGAAAAATGACATGTCGATACGTAAAAAAGCAGAAAATGGCGACGAGGAGAATGGAAATGATTTGAGCAATAGACTTCTGGATATGGACGAGATCAACAAATACATACATGAGCGCGGCGGTCAAACCAACACTGATTGCAAAAAGGGCTGTGTACAACACGAACTGGGTACGAGTATCCGTCCTTGACGAAGCTCCGAATGCGCGCTTTTGCAGAAAGAAACGGAGAAAAAACGAAATGGTGCTCGAGACGACTATGGCTGCGATATAATGAATACTGCTCTTATACACGAGAAGATTGAATAAGAGGACATCCACGAGAGACGCGGTGCCTCCAGCCATCGCGTAACGAAAAATTGTCGTCTTGAAAATAGTGGTTAGAGATTTCATTCTGAATAATATACCATATTCCAAGGCGCCCTGACTCCTTCCAGGATGATATGACTCGAGATCTTCGACTCTCCGTTGGCGCGATTCTTGAAGATTATGGGAATTTCCTTGAATCGAGCGCCGGCTTTCCACAACATGAACTTGAGTTCCATTTGAAACGCATAGCCTGAAGAATCCATAGTGCTGAAGTCAATCTTGCGCAGAAGGCTGACGCTTACGAGATTATAGCCTCCCGTGCAGTCGTATACCGGTAACCGAGTGATCATCCTGCAATATATATTGGCAAAAAAACTCAAGCCTCGTCTCCATAATTCCCATCCTTCGGTGCCACCACTCCTCACATACCGAGAACCAATGACGACATCATACTCCTCGGAATACGCGAGCATTTCCGGAAGGACTGCGGGATCGTGAGATAGATCAGCATCCATCATGATTATTGAACGAACATCGTTATCTTCGAGAATCTTCCTGAAGGCGCAGATGTACGCCTTGCCGAGCCCTTCCTTCTTCTGCCTCTTTATTATGGCCAGTTGTGGATATTTCCTCATGAGAGATTCCACAATAGTCGCAGTTCCGTCAGGAGAATTATCATCCACGACAGTGACCGATATGTCAGGGACAAGAGTAAAGATCCGCGAGATAACCGTCTCGATATTCTCTTTCTCATTGTATGTGGGAATTATGACAACATTTTTCATACGAGCGCTTCTGTGGTCGCCTTTGCTATTTCTTTTTTATCAAAATGTGTTATGCTCGCTCCGACTTCCCTTGCCACTCCAACATCAGTCGAGACGATTTTCGCGCCGGCGGCATGAGCTTCTACGAGCGTCATACCGTAGCCTTCGTACCATGAGGTGTTGAGAAATATATTGCAAGTCTTGTAGTATGAGGCGGTATCGTTCTGCCAACCCTCGAAAATTACCGATTTCTCGATACCAAGTTTTTCAGCCATATTTTTTAAATTCTTTTCTTCACTTCCCGTGCCCACGATCACCAGTCCTGTACCAGGAATCTGCGCAAGTACGAGCCTGAAGGCTTCGAGTGCCATCTCAATATTTTTTTCTTTCTCAAGTCGGGAGACCATAAGGATTATTTTTGAGAACTGGGGGTATCTTGTGGATAAGCTGTTGGTAACCTGTGCATTCCTTATCCTCTCCACATCCACGACGATAGGTCTCACCTCGATATGCGACGGTTCGGCGAACCTCTGGATATACTCCATGATGCGGTAGGAAACGAGACGGATATGGTCGGCGCGGGGTAAAGCGTATTTTGAAATGAGCGTGCGGATTCTATTGAGAAATGTGAACTTTTGGAAATACGGACTGCCAATATCGGTGTGTATTTGTAGTTCGAGTGAGACTGGCTCGCGATTCCTGATGAGTGCGCCGACAAGGCCGGTTTCAAAGGGATCCTGGCAGGTCACATCGCCTATTTTTCTCTTCTCGACGATGAATCTGCCGAGTCGAAGTGCATCAAAGACATAGAACCAGCGGGAAATGGAACGAGTGGGGTAAATAAAAATATTTGAACCAAGAGTGGCTTCTTTAAAACTTTTATCTGAGAAAATAATAATATGCACTTCCTCATACTTTTTTGCGTACTCAATCTGGCGCAGAGCCACAGCGCTCGTTTTATTAAACATATTCCTATCAGTTGAGATCATTAATAATTTCATAGTTTTTTGTAGAGTTCTATAACTTCCCGCGCGATCTGTTCCCAGGTATGGGTAAAATTAAAGTTTTTGATCTTTTGCACCTGCGCATCGTAATTTTCTTTGTTACAGAGCCAGAGGATTTTATTTTTTATGTCTTTTGGATCTTTTGGATTCACAGTAATGGCAATGTCTTTTATACGATCCATAAGGCCGTTTTCCTCGGTAATTATGAATGGTTTGTTATGACGAATCGTATCGAGGATTATATTTGGACTGATGTCACCGAGAGAAACGAGGAGAGAAGCATAAGAATGAGCAATTTTGTCCATAAATTCTCCGTGCGGACAGGTTTCCTTGTGATAGGTCGCGCCAGCGTCGATAATTTCTGGCGAAGTAAAGACTTCTTTCAATATCTGAATATTTTTCCACTGCAATGGTCGCGCTCCCGCGATGAAATCCTTGCGTATCGGTTCAAAAGACTCTTCTTTTGGTCCATAATAATTTTCGATAACATGTATGTGATCCTTTGGGAGGTCATATGCTGAAATAAAAATATCTCTCTGCCACGCTGTTGAAAAGACGAGAGCGGAAACATTCTGCATTGTCCACTGACTTACTTTGAAAAGAGCCCTGTCTTTTAATGACCATTTATTTCTCGTCGTTACATAAAAATCTTTAAAAAGTACCAATTTGCGAGTTCTTTCTACATATTCTTCCCACAATCTATCACCTCCCGTACGGATGATTATCTTCTTACCAAATATCTTTGATGCAAACACCGCAGGAAAACCAACTGCCGATGTGTCTAGTCCATAAATGAAATCTGCCCAAATAACTGCCGGAATAATCTTGAGAAAGTAGCACATATGGGAAATAACCTTTGGTAGCTTATGTTCAAAAGTATATGTCTTTATCCCCACCTTATGCCCAGCTTTTCCCCACTCTATCCCCATGTTATAGGCATATTGCGCCGGTCCTCCGAGAGCGGGTGGATAAATGCCGGTAGCGATCAGGATATTCATGGGGATAAGTCTAGCATTAAAGGCTCTCGAAAACACCTCTCATCTCCCCCGCAATCAATCCCCAATCATACTTCGTCCTCACCATTTCCTTTGCATTTTTCACGAGGGACTCTCGAAACTCTTTGTCTTTCATCAAAACATCTACTTTTTCCGCGATACTTTCCGGATTTTCAACTTTACAAAAAAGCCCCGTCTGACCATCCGTCAAGAAATCAGGAATTCCCCCAACTGGTGTAGCGATCACGGGTAATCCCGCCGCCATGGCTTCGATAAAAGATACTCCCATTCCTTCCGAGAGCGAGGGGCGGATGAAAATATTCGAAGCCTGGAGATATATCGGCAACTCGCGATGCGGAACAAAGCCGACGAAACGCACGCGACTTTCGAGTTTCAAAAGCTTCGTCTTTTCTTTCAACATCTCTTCGAGGGGACCGGTGCCGAGGATGAGAAATTTGACGGTTGGAGGCAAATGAGCAAGCGAGTCAATAATATCCCCTACCCCATTTTTCTGCACCAAGCGTGAGGTTGTAATGAGAACAGTGTCGAAGGGATCAATCTCGAGCTCATGGAGAAGAGCTTTAATTTGACTCTGCGGAGAGGGCACAGAAAAGAATTTAAAATCAACACCGTTCGGAATGACAGAAATTGGGCAAGTCGCCCCAATTTTTCTGGCATAATCAGCGAGAAAGTTCGATATCGCCTGAATGTGATCGGCTTTTTTAAAAATCTTCAGGTAGAGCGGGTACATGATCGAAGTCGCTTTCTTTATATGCTCCGGTGAATCCCCTTCCTGAAGATTGAGGAAAAAGGGAACTCTAGGATGAATCCATTTGAAAAATAAATTTGAAAAAGCGTTGAAGCTCGCCATGACAGAGTAGGTAAAGTCGTAATGACGACGATGGTGGAGTGTAAGAGCTTTGAAAAAAGCGAATGCGACATACTGGAATTTTATCAAATATGAAATTGCGGGAACGGTATTTCCGATGATGCGAATCTTCGGACCGACACGGTAGACATTGACATTACCGATGCGCTGGAATCTCGAAGCCCCAGCGTAGAGCGTAACCATATCAAACTCAATATCCTCCGACCCTATTCTATCGGTGATTTCTTTGACGGCGACCTCAGCTCCCCCTACGAGGTGGGGGTAGTAGGCTAATGAAAATATGAGGGCTCTTCGTGGCATGTTTTTAATTACTTTACCTTAAGAACGCTTTTCAGTACATCTTCGGAGACTTCTTGTGTAGAATCTTGCGGAGGTTTCGGTGCTGGTGGAGCTTGGGGAGGAACCGGTTGGGAGTGAGGTGCAGGCGCTGGTGCTGGTTTTTCGGCAGGCTTTTTCGGCATTGAGCCGAGGACAGAGGCGAGAGCATTCCGCAATTCATTGACCCGTTCTGGAGACGCGTCTTTTGAATTCACTTTTGTTTGCGGTTTCTGAACCAGATTTGAAAGTGGAACAGATAATGGCGCGGCGAAGGGTTTGTGAGTTGGTACGGGAATGGGTGTTACAACTGGTGCAGATGGTTTCGGAAGAGGTTTTGGCATTAGTACGGGCGCTGGTGCAACATGAACAGGTTGCGTCATCGGTTGCGAAGCTACCTGTGGCTTTGGTCTCGGCGGTGGCGGAGGTGGAGCTACCGGCTCATGCCATTCGGCAATTGCTTTTTCTACCTCAGCGCGAGTATGAGCAAACTGCGCTCGGGACATTGTCATAGCTTCCTGCATGTTTGATTTTTCTGGTTGAGGGATCGGGCCGAGAGTTGTTGCGGAAAATGGTGCGGAGCCAATACCATCGATCATAAGTTTTAAATATATCTGAGCAAACCCGAGATTTACAATATCCTCGGCCGTGAACTGCGGCGCGAATTCCTTTTCGAGAATCTCAGCGTCATATGCTCCGACACGGAAGACGATCATCGTCCCGACGTTGCCGAAGACCGCTGCGCGCACCTCTTCTTCCATTTGTTCTATGTACTGGTGCGCCATCGTGAGGTTGAGCTTGTATTTGCGCGACTCGGAGAGAATATCGGCAAATGACTCATTGGCAAACGACTGGAACTCGTCAACGAACAGGTAAAAGTTCGGGAGACCTTTCAAGACGCGGTCGGGCACATCCGCGCGAGAAAGGGCGGCAAGAAAAATTTTCGTAATGAGCATTCCTCCGAGAAGATTGGCATTTGTTTCACCGATGCGACCCTTCGAAAGGTTGATGATCATGATCTTCTTTTGATCCATGACTTCACGGATATTGAAAGAGGACTTGGCCTGGCCGATCATGTTCCTGATGAGCGCGTTCGCAGTGAATTGCCCGATCTTGTTCTGGATCGCTGGAACCGCCTCTGCCGCCATGCGCTCCGTGTAGTGGGCGAATTCTTCAACCCAAAAAGATTTGACAGCCGGGTCGCTCACATTTGCTACGACTTTTTCTCTGAATTTTTTATCCGACAACATACGGTTAACACCGAGAAGCGTAGCGTCTGGATATTCGAGGAGCGCGAGGAGCGTGTTCGTGAGAATATATTCCATGCGGGCGGACCAGGCATCCTGCCAGATTTTCTTGAAGGTGCTCATGAGTCCGGAGACGACGAGGTGGCGCTTGTCAGGATCGACACTCTCGAGGACGTTAAATGAAATCGGGTAGTCAGTATCGAAGGGCGCGAAATATATGACATCCTTGATACGCTCCGGTGGAATGTATTCGAGGAGGAGATCAGCAGTCTTGCCGTGCGGGTCGATGAAGGCGATACCTTCCCCATTTTTAATATCCTGCACAGCCATGTTCTCTAGCAGGGTCGATTTTCCCATACCAGTTTTTCCAATGACATAGACATGGCGGGTACGATCCTTGGCCTTGATACCAAATTTTACCTTTTTATTTCGGGCGTCGGTTTCGGCGAAATATGTGATCCTTTCTTCGTTCATAACATTTACCTACTATTATACAATAAAATGCAACAGAAATCCCCGGGTCGCATTGCGCGCCCGGGGAGTTCGAAACTTTCCCCTTTCTTACCTGACTGACCTAGGCCATCTTGGCCACCAGCGCATCGACCGCGTTTGTCCGGTTCAATATAGATACAATGAATTGCCTCGTTGCCCCAGGTTTGAGCACAACCGCCTGTGGCATGACTATGCTCACCGAATGCGAACCGTACCTAGGCGCCATGTTGAGTACCCTCTCCGCCACTATCCTTTTAGGATCAACTGGTGCCTTTGTTTTGACCGTCCCGACTCCCGTTCCTTCTGTTCCCCTAATCATAACTGAGTTGTTTTTCTGAGTTGTTTGTTCTTGACAACGCATTCTTCACCCGTACAGGTGTGCATTGCCGTCCGGATAAATATGATACTACTGTATAACTTGAGCGTCAAGTGCACTCGCTGTATACCTGTTCGAGGCATTCCACATCATCCAGCTCGTCAAGCCGGTATCGTACGTTGCGCGGATTTGTTCACGAACCATTTCGGGAGTGTACGCCGTACTACCGATGCTAAAGTCCTGGAGCCATGGGCGTAATTTGAGAGGAGTCGTGCTCGCGAGCAGGGCACGGTCAACACCTTTCTTCATTGCATAATAAACTACTTCATAGGGTTTTGCGGCCGGCTTGGCATAGCCGTTAAAGTTCGGAGGATAGTGGGATGGATAGACCATCGGCGCGACAAAGTCAAAATGTTTGAGAGCTGGCTCGAGGAGCTGACCGATACCGAGATCGTCACTGTTCGAGGTTGTCATGCCAAAAAGATCGGCGGAAATGGGCACATTTTTTGTCCGGAATTTCGTGTCGAGAAAGGCGAAAAATTCTGTCAGGGCTTCTGATTTTATGTTACCTTCGCTAAAAGGATAGGCGATATCCTCCATATTGCCGTCTGAAGGAAAGCGGATATAGTCGAAATTGAGCTCGTCGAAGCCGACCGAGTATGCTTCGTTGCCGATGAGGGCAATGTAATCCCAGACAGGTCGGGCGCTAGCGTCGAGCCAGCTCACACCTTTATAATCCTTCCAAACTTCTCCCGTGCGAGTCTTGACGGCATATTCAGGATGAGTTTTGACAAGAAAAGAATCCTGGAAAACTGAGATGCGACCGATGACATAGATCCCCTTGTCATGAAGTCGACCAATAAATTCTTTTATATCAGGTATTCTTTTTTCCGAAGAATTGAATGCGCGCAACTTCGGATCCTCAACTTCAAAAGAGATTCTTCCGCTATAGTCCTTTATATCAATCACAACAGCATTGAGTTCTGTAGTATCAATGAGGTTAATGAGATTCGAGCGGAGCTTTTCATTTCCTCCGACCCAGCTCGTCATATAGAGAGCCTTGAGAGGTTCGGGTGTTCGTATGTGGGTTACCTCGAAAGGCGGGGTTGTCAGAATAACGGCTGCCTGGGTAGAGGTGGTGTAGGTCAAGCTATTATCAAGAGAAATGATAGAAAGAACCTCAGGTGAAATGCTCGGTAGAAAAGGGGCGCGGAAATAGTCTACGAGAATTACCGCGCAGATTCCTACCGATGCCCACCCCAACATTCTCCGTATATCCCACTTCTTCATAACTACGGCTGTTTATTTTCTGTAAAAGTTTCTCGGGGCACCGAAGTCGATACCGAGGACGGTGGAGGGAAAGAGTATGCATTCACAATAACGAGCAGTCCGGAGACTACGGCAATGATCCTATGCCACGACGAAGGAAATCCGAGAAACAGAAATATCATAATCCAGATACCGAGCAGGCACAGTAGTTGTCGTTTTGACATAAAAATTATTTATTAAAATTTTATGTCAACAGTATATCACACCCTACTCCGAAACTATCACAACAAATTCTCCTTTTTGCTTTTCAGGTATGGATATGAGGGTTGCGAGAACCTCTTCGGCAGTCCCCTGGATGACTTCTTCATAAATTTTTGTAATTTCGCGAACGAGAGTGACTTTCTTATTTTTTTCTTTCAAATGTTCGGCGAGGGACTCGAGAGTTTTAATGATACGATGCGTGGATTCATAGAAAACCATCGTTCTTTCTGATGTAGCAATTTCTTTGAACAAAGTTTCCCTTCCCTTCTTGTGCGGCATGAAGCCGAGGAAAATAAATTCGTGGGTCGGCACACCGGCGATCGCGAGTGCGGCAGTAAGAGCCGAAGCTCCGGGAATCGAAATGATCTGGAGATCGGGATATTGCGCACGAACCTGTGAAATGAGGAGTGAGCCCGGATCAGAAATGCCGGGAGTTCCCGCATCGGTCACGAGAGCAATATTTTTTCCTTGTGAAATTTCATCAAGAATGATTTCTACTTTTGCTTCACCGCTCTGCGCATGGTAGCTCATCTTTGGCGTCGATATTCCGTGATGGGAAAAGATCTTTCCCGTGACACGCGTGTCCTCGCAGAGGACGAGGTCGACTTCCTTGAGCACACGAAGGGCGCGAAGGGTTATGTCTTCGAGATTGCCGATCGGGGTGGAAATTACATAAAAATATGGCATATGATAGTATGTACCTTATCATGATAATCTATGTAACGAAAGACCGTGAACGAGCGGAAGGAATGCCAGAAAACAAGGGCTACTCTATCGTCTCTGGAACCGGTGAGGACACACTAGAAATACTTAAAAATTCCTCAATTGAAAGAGGGGCGCGCATTCTCGTTTTTAAAAATACGATTCAGACAGAGGAAGTGGCGAAAGAAAAAGGTTGGAAACTTTTAAACCCCAGCGCGGGACTCGCGGAAAAGATTGAGAACAAGATCACACAAGTCGCATGGCTTGGCGAGTTGGCTTCCCTTTTGCCTCCTCACTCCATCGCAAAGACAAAAGATATAACCTTTAAAAATATTCCTCTCGTCCTCCAGTGGGCGCATAGTCACACTGGTGATGGAACATTTCTAATTACGAAAGAGGGCGAGCTTAAAGATATTCAAATTAAATTTCCTGATCGCGAAGCGCGTGTGACCGAATATATCCAAGGTCCCATGTTTACAGCAAACATCGTGGTCGCGAAAGATAGGATTCTCATAGGAAATATGAGCTACCAAATCACGGGACTTCCACCTTTTACCGATAATCCTTTTAGTACCATAGGAAATGATTGGAGTCTGCCTCACAGCATTTTGACTGAGGCTCAACTCGCGAGATTTGCGGAAATTGCTAATCTCATTGGTAAAAAAATGCAAGATGATGGCTGGAAAGGGCTCTTCGGCATCGATGTTATATATGACGAGCACAGAGACAAGCTCTTTTTGATAGAAATAAATGCTCGTCAGCCGGCTTCTACTACATACGAATCCCAGCTCCAAACGAAGGCGCGGGGAAAAGGTGTTCCTGGGATCACGACTTTCGAAGCTCATCTCGCTGCACTGACAGATACGCCTAATACAGCGCCTCTCGTAGAGATAAATGATGGAGCGCAAATTATTCAGAGGATGACGAAAAAGATCAAGACGATTGACGGGCAGGGACTCGAGAATGTCGGTTACAAAATAATTTCCTATAAAAACACAAAATTAAATAGCGATTTGCTTCGTATTCAAAGCGAAAGAGGAATCATGGAGACTCATGGGAAATTTAATAAGAGGGGAAAGGAGATAGAGGAAAACTGTGGTGCAGAAAAGTGACGAATTTTTCGTCACTTTTTTAATTTTCTCTATATTTAGGAAAATGGAAAGGCGCCCCCGAATGAACGGCGGCGCCATGAACGCAATGTGCGTGATCTTGAAGGAAAAGACTCCTTCCGCACTTTCAGACCGTCATCGGGGACTATCGATCAAGATTACCCCGAAGCACTACAGTCTTAAAATCTCCCCAACACACCGACACAGTGTGAGGTGAAAATGATAGGGTCGCGAACACCCTTCTATTTTCTTTTTTGACACGTGCGGACGCTATTCCGCCGGGTCGGTTCTGGAGACAAGCAGGGAGACAAAGGAGCTCCCACACCGCTCTGATTACCGACATCGCCTGTGCGTCGCACGAGACTCAAACAACTAACCGATGAGTAGCATAGCATACCTAGTTTTTTTGTCAAGCAAAGAAAAGGTCGAAATCGTGATATCCTAAATACCATGAATTCAAAGGCTATTTCTGACAAAAACCTCGCCATCATCAGCAAGTACCTTAGTTTCTCCGTAGGCTCTGCCACCTGCGCTGTTCCCTACTACAACAACCGTCGGGGTCGCGCGCGGGCGAAGCTCCGCGCGCAGATCGGCAAGGGCAGTCCTCAGGATATTCTGGATGAAGTAGAAAATGTTGCCGCTAAAGAAAAAGTAAACTCAAACGCACTCGATTCCACTAGTCTCAAGAAATTCATGGTGGACGGAAATATCGGCATTGACTGTTCAGGACTTGTCTATCATATCTTAAACCCGAAAAGTCTTTTCTTTCCTCTCGCAACTGGTTTCATCGGAAAACTTCGCGCGAAGTTTCGTCCGGCAGAAAACGCCAGTGTCAAATGTTTTGCCCATGAGAAAAATAGCGAGGAAATTTATTTAAAAGATGTTCAACCGGGAGATATCATAACAATGATTAACGACGAACGAGATCATATACTTCTGATCCATCAAGTAGACTATCAAGACTCTCTTCCTGGAACCCTGCACTACACCCACGCAGTCGCTTGGCCCACTGATGGCGAATATGAGCATGGCGTCCGACAAGGAATTATCCAGATTACGGATATAACACGACCTCTTTCCGAACAATCATGGCTTGAAGTCGGAAAAACTGGCCCGGAAAACTACACGTTTACACGCGCGCAGAAATCCGTGGCTACCCTTCGCAGACCGCTCTTTTTGTGGTAATGTAGGGGCATGATAAGCATCCTGGAGGGAACAGCCGATTTCGGATATATCCTTGGTTTTGCTCTATTCTCCTGCATTGTGGCTTTCCTCTGGTCCCCTTTCCTTATATATCTTCTCAATCGCTTCCATATTGTAAAATCAGCAAAAGTCGAACTCGCTGCCATCGAGTCGCGCAAAGGCAAAGATCTGACGCCGATCATGGGCGGACTTCTCGTCATTGTCACCGTCGCAGTTATTACTCTCATCTTCAACTGGTACAGAAACTTCACTTGGGTACCGCTCGCCGTTATGCTCCTCTCGGCAGCTCTCGGAGGAGTCGACGATCTCCTCAATATTTTCGGCGCAGAGCGGCGTTCTCGTAAACTTTCGCATATTTTGAAACTTATAAAAGTCCACAAAGATACAAAGATGCGCATCTGGTACGCCATCACATTGCCGTGGACAATTTTCAAAAGAACATCAGTGTGGATCGGCTCGCGTCCGGGAAAAGGTGTTCATGTGCACGAAAAACTTTTGCTCCAATTCATTGCCGGATCCATCACAGCCTGGTGGGTCTATAGCAAGCTTGGTCCTGCATGGCACTACATTTATCTACCTTTCGGCTACGATATTCCTGCCGGCTGGGGTATCATTCCCATCATTATTTTTATTGTGATGTTCACGGCTAACGCTGTCAATATTGCCGATGGGATGGATGGCCTCGCCGGAGGGATGCTCATCAGCACATTCAGTGCCCTCACCCTTTTGAGCTGGATCAATGGCTTCAGCGAGATCGCGGTACTGAACGCCACCGCCGTCGGCGCTCTCGTCGCCTACACCTATTTCAATATCAAACCGGCACGCTTCATGATGGGTGACGTCGGGTCGCTCGGGCTCGGCGCACTCTTTGCCGTCAACACTCTGGCTATCGGAGAAATCGGCTCGATATTTTTCCTCGGCTTTCTTTTCTATATCGAAGCCGCAACCGTCGTCATCCAGGTCGCTGGTCGCTATATCCTCGGTCGCAGGATATTCCGCATGGCGCCGCTTCATCACCACTTTGAGCTTATCGGCTGGAGCGAGGAAAAGACCATCATGCGCTTCTGGATTGTTCACTTTATCTTCGTCGTCTTTGGCGTGTGGCTAGCACTGCACTAGTTGGTACTCATTACATAAATTGCTCTGAAAATTACATGGAATATTTAAAATGGAAAGAGGAAAAAATTACGGATTTTTCTGACGAGAATATTTCTCGGATGTATGATAATGGTTTTGTTTTTACGAGAATTGGCAAAGGGGTGATGAATCAGACGAGAAGCGTGAGAATTGATTTAAATAAGTTCGAATTGTCGAGTGAGAATAGGAGGGTGTTGAAGAAGGTGGAGAATGTGCAGTTGAGTGTGGATAAAATACCTTATGAAAAATATTCATGGGAAATGGGAAAGCTGGCAAAGGATTTTTATGAATCGAGAAATGCCGACTTCAGTGCGAACAAGATAAAAGAATTATTGACAAGTGATACAAGCAATTTCAATACTCTGCTTGATTATTCTGGTATTGGTTTTGCCATTTGTTATATGAATAAAAAAATTCTCCATTACTCCTATCCTTTTTATGATTTAGAGAAAAGTTTAAAAGACATGGGTCTCGGCATGATGATAAAGGCGCTCGTCTGGGCAAAAGAAAACGGCTTTAAATATTTTTATCTCGGCTCCCTACAGAGACCCGGAGATGTCTACAAGTTGCAATTTGAGGGATTGGAGTGGTGTGATGGGAAGGGGTGGAAGAAAGATACAGCGGAGATTAAAAATATTTTGGGGAAATGATGATTTTATGGCTTATTTGCGTCAATTTGTCGGATCTGACAAAATGATCCGACTATCTTTATCATTTTATTGACGTCAGTAAATTGATACTCTGTGACTTCGTGATTACTTCTCACCATCTTACTGACGTCGATAAATTGGTCTATTGTCTTTTTGGTATAAAATTCTTTATTTCACTTTCCAAATGTAGTATACAAAATCTCCCCAATCTGTAAACAGACGGGGGAGATCAAAGGGTCGAGGGTCTGAGCACGAGTGCACAGATTCCAAGACTTGAGAGCTAACTTGCGAGCGAGGCCGACACACGATCGGCGCCGCGGCCGTAGCCGTTGCTGCTGAGCCAGCCGTAGTCCCAGTCCCACCTGCCGCCACGACGGCAGAAGCACAACGCACACCGGCTGCCGTAGGAATCGCGCAGCGGGGTGAGAAGCTCAAACCATGTTATCTTCTTAGTTTGAAAAATCGCTTGCAACACCGATGATTTTCCTCTAGCTTTATAGTCAAGCCAGAGGGCTTCTCCGATGGCAGGATCGAGCCGGATCTCGCCACCTTCTTTTGCTCGAACCAAGGCGACTTCGCCAGTGATGTAGGCTTCTTCGCCTATGAGGTGATGTGTAAAGTCCACCTTGGCGAAGTCAACCTCTACAAGGGCAAGGGATCGAGAGTCCTGGTCATCCTGACCTTCTGGATCGAAGCTATTCTCCGTGCCTTTCCAGATCGTGAGACCAGGAAAGGTATCGGCAGAGTTGAAGGTTCGAGTCCGATCGATCTTGAGGATCAGGGACGGAATTTTCGTTTGTTCGGCCGGTGCAAATGCCGGCTTTTTCCAGTCACCGAAACGTTCTTCCCGATCTTCAAAACTCAGACCATTAAACCGTTCCCACTGATCAAGGGTTATCTTGCCTGCACGATATTTCGTCAGGGTGTCGATTTGCAAGCCAGCCAATTTGGCCGATCCTGCGTCGATAGTGTTCATCGTTTTCCTTTTTTTGACGTTCTGTTTCCTTCCAAGCCTGTCTTCCAACATCCGCTGGAGCATAGCCTGATTCCTCATAAACATAGCACACTTTGATTAAAATGTCAATACAATTCTCATACACTGTCAGGGTATACTTAATCCCATCATGATTGATCAGAAACACCTCCATATCATCGGCATCTGCGGCGTCGCGACCAGCGCTATTGCCATCGCCTTTCACAACAAAGGCTGGAAGGTCACCGGTTCCGACAAGGGCTTCTACCCTCCCGTTTCGACCGAGCTCGAGAAAGCCGGCATCGAATTTTACGCTGGCTGGCATCCGGAGAAAATGCTCGAAAGTCTGCCTGACATTGTCATGATTGGTGGCAGTGGCAAAAGTAGCGTCAATCCGGAAACGCTTCTCGCAAAAGAAAAGAATATTCCTATTCATTCATTTCCGGAAATTCTCGAGAAATATTTCCTTCGGGAAAATTCTATCGTCTGCGCGGGAACCTGGGGCAAAACGACGACGAGTACTCTCCTTTCCTTTATTCTCGAAAAAACAGGGTTCGATCCATCATACATGTTCGGCGGTATTTCTCTTTCACAAAAAAACGCAGCAAGAATCGCCGATGGGAAATGGAGTATTCTCGAAGGTGATGAGTATACAGGTTCGCAGACCGACAACATTGCCAAATTCTTTCATTATCACCCCACTCATCTTCTCCTAACATCTGTGTCGTGGGACCATGCTGATGTCTACCCTACTGAAGAATCTTACTTCGAAGCCTTCAAAAAGTTAGTGGCGGAAATGCCTGTAACCGGGATGATCGTGGCATGTACAGATGACAAAGGTACAGCGAAAGTTCTCGGGAATAGAAAAGTTGTTTCCTATGGAAAAACCGGAAGCGCCGATTATATATATGGAGATGTAATTCATACAAAAGATGGTCTATCTTTTTCGATCATTCATAAAGATAAAAAGTATGGGGTAGAATCCCCCATGCTCGGTCGATTCAATGTCGAAAACATTACCGGAGTATTTGCTATGGCGAACGAGATTGGAATTTCTCCAGAAAAAATAATTGAGGCGTTAAAAGAATTTAGGGGAATTAAAAGACGACTCGAAAAGAGATTTGAAACAAAAGACTGCATAACTCTTTTTGACTGTCATGCGCCAACACCAGAGAAGGCCGCTTCAGTACTTGAGAGTCTTCGCGAGGTATATCATAAAAAAATAATCGCGGTTTTTGAACCAAATATCGGAGGACGTCAACGAGAGACGATTGGTATGTACGACGACGCTTTCAGGGACGCCGACACCGTCATCATCCCTCGCCTTTCAAAATTAAAAATCGATGCGAATGCGGGTACAGCCGATCAACCGCTTGAAGGCGATGAGCTTACAAAAGTCATCGGGAAGACCCATACCAATTCTCACTACATAGAAAGTGACGAAAAATTGGTCACTTTTCTAACTTCGCAAAATAGGCAGACAGAGGCCGACGACGTCATCGTCTTCCTCGGATCACATGGGTTTAGAGGGATGATAGAGGAAACGATTAAAGCCTTGTCCGCCTAATTACTTCCCTTCGTCAATAATCTCAGTTGAGACAGTATCACCATCAATTTTCTTGACGAGAAGTGTCATGCCGCAATGGTCGCATTCTATGACCATTCCCTCCTTAACAGCGGGATATCGTGAAAGGTCTATATTGTTCTTGCATTCTGGGCAGTTCGATGTCATATACTTCTAATACTAACTGAAACAGTGTAATATATCAACATGCTTACTCTCCACGAGCCACAACCAGAACTAGCCCGGGCCTTAGGCCTACCAACAGAAACCCCTCTCTTTTTCAAGCGCGAGGATCTCCATCCCTATGGCTCGCACAAGGGTCGCTCTATTCCCCTCATGATCAATGAGAAAATAAAGGGAGGTTGCCGACATTTTGCCATCTCTTCTTCGGGAAACGCCGCTCTCGCTGCGGGATTATATATTAAAGAATTGAATGAAAAAGGTGAAAAAATAACTCTGGAGATACTTGCGGGTAAAAGTATCAATCCACATAAATTAAAAAAGTTGGAAGCACTCAAAGACGAGTATATTCTCCTCTCACTCCAGGATCGTCCTCTCCAAGCCCTTTTTATGAAAACTCTTGATCCGAATATTCAGAGTCTACGACAGTCGGACAATGACACCGCCCTTGTCGGCTACAAGAGCCTCGCCGAAGAACTCGCTCAGATTCCTGATCTGAAGGCTGTTTTCATAGGAACATCTTCAGGAACAACGGCACAGGCACTGGCCGAGAGCCTTACGGGTGTAGAGGTGCACATCGTCCAAACCTCCTCATGCCACCCGATCGCCGATGCTTTCGTAGACAATGACATTCATGATGAAAAGTCGATTGCCGACGCTATCGTCGACCAGACAGCATTGCGCAAAGAGACACTTGTTCCTCTCATAAAAAAATCTGGTGGAAATGGCTGGATAGTATCAAATGAAGAAATAAAAGCGGCGATGGATATTGTTAAAAAAAATACCGGGAAAGATCCGCTTTCAATTTCCCCAAACAGCGCCCTGTCAGTTGCAGGACTTATGCAAGCTATCTATACGAGTAAAAGTTGGGGAGGCGCAGTTGTCTGTATGATCTGTGGGGACTAGGAAAAAATGGACTCCTCATCTTGCGGTCGGGAGTCCTTTTTGGACCGCTATCGCTCTCAAAAAGGCTCCCTCCCCGTTCGGAGTCTCATTTTTTCACAGTGCCCTCACTGCCTTTACAAATTTATCTCCTCGCTCCTTCCGTGAAATATGGATACCGATTGCTTCGCACGCCGGACTAAAAAGTATCCTGTCGCCTTTCTTTGCCTGCTCTTTCGCGAGAGTAAGAGCTACCTCGATGGTCGGCGCCTGGAGAAATACGATATCGCAGAGCACCTCCAAATCCTTGCGAAAACCGAGACTGCCGCTTCCTGGCAGGAGGATCACTACCTTGGCGTGCAAAGGAATTTCTTTGATCAATTCTCCATACTCATAGCCCGTATACGCCCCGCCAAGGATGAGAACAATATTTTTTTCGACAGACAACGCCTGTAGAGCCGCGAGAGTAGCCTTTGGCGTGACGGCTGCAGAATCATTGTAGAACTCGATTCCCCCGATTTTCTTGATAAGCTCTCGATGACCCTTGAGGCCAGAAAAATCTTCGAGTACGCTCGCGACGGTTTCAGCAGAAACCTTAAAGAGCTCGGCGGCTTGGAGAACCAAGGCGGAGTTGTCGGCACGCGTCCGAAGCATCTTGGCTTTGGTAACAAAATCAGTTTTTGTTTTTATAGCATCAATCACGGCGTCCGGAGCGACAACAAAATTGTTGTATGTTTGGTGTTCGAGAATGTCAAAAGCTTTTTTCGTGCCGGCGAGAGCTTGCGAGGTCAGAGAAGTGATGATCGCAACATGTGGACTGACACGGGCGCTCGAATATTCACCCATCATGTCTTCAGCGATGCGCGCCAAGACGACGTCTCCGCCTTTTATTTTCTTCAAATGCGTGAGCGCTCCATGGGAAAGATCGGGGTCGATAAAGTAGAGACCTTGATCTTCGTATTCGGAAAAAGACTGTTTAAGAACCTTGTAGAGCATGTGGGCGACGGTGCTTTTCCCACATTGACCCATAACGCCGATGAGGGTAATCGATGGAGCCAATTTTAAAAAAAGGATATCAGGGTATTCTATCCGTACGCCAGCTTTGACAGCCTTTTTCAAAAAAAGGGATTTTCGCGAGATCTCCGGAGACAGAATGATGAGATCGGCTTGTGCCAGTGCTTCATCATCGACTTTTCCGAAGGTATAGTCGGTCAAACCCGCTGCCGTGAGAGGCGTCAGAAAACCCTGGAGTCTTGACTCGCTTCGCATATCGTAAAATGAAACCTGTACCCCAAGCTTGAGGAGAAACTTGATATCAGCGAGCATCTCCCCATGAGGACCGAGCCCTACAATAACTACGCGTTTCCCTCGGAAAAAGTCTTTGTAATTCACCTCCTCATTATAGCCGTCTTTGAGGCATTTTCAATGAGCTTCTTGACCTTGATCATTTCTTCGAGCAATGCTTGGAGCTTGAGCGATTCTTCGTCATTAATCGGGTTACTGCCGGCAAACTGCGTGAGCTTGCGCAAGAAGAGGTTGTACATGTCGTTCCAGTACCTCTCGAGAACGACGATGTCTTCAGTTTCAATGATTTTCTCACCCCCATCGCGTAACATGAAGAAACTTTCTGGCCTCCTGACACCCTCAAAGTAGAGATAATCATCGGAAAGTACTCCTGATAGTGAGGGTGAAATGGTATACATAGTTTAATAATTGGTCTTGATGCTATGGAAGCCGTCCTTCGTAATGACGACATGGTCGAGCACATTGATGCCGAGAATCTTCCCTGCGCGTACGAGCTGTTCGGTGATCTCGATGTCTTCCTTGCTCGGCAGTGGATTTCCCGACGGGTGATTATGAGCGAGGATAACTGCTGCCGCGCTATACTCTATACCAGGTCGGAAAACCTCCCGCGGATGGACGATGTTCGTGTTGATCGTACCGATAGAGATGACTTCGTCATGAATGATGCGGTTATGACTGTTGAGATACAGTCCGCGCAGGTGTTCCTTGGACAGAGTGCGCATATCGTGGAGATAATCGTAGGCGTCTTGTGCTGTGCGAATGACGGTAAAGCCTGAAGAATTCTTTTCGTAGAAACGCTTTCCTAATTCTCCGCAGGCGACGATCTGGCAGGCTTTGGTGATCGGAATATCAAGATCAATGGAAAGTTTCTCCGGGCTTTTCTCCGCGAAGATGCTTCTCTCGCCATATTCCCTGACAATACGATGCGCCATTTCCATAATCCCTTCGCTCTTGCTGCCGACATTGAGGACGACCGCAACAAGCTCGGGAAGCGAGAGTGTCTCCGGTCCCTGCTTCATAAGTTTCTCGCGCGGCTTTTCATCGAGAGGCATATCGTGGATCTTCAGGATGTATTCCTTGAGCGGGTTGTCAAGAAATAGATTCGTGTCCTGGAGAGTATAGATTTTTGGTGTGTATGTTGTGTTCATGGGCAAAGTATATCATCATGAAAAATATACTCAATAGCACAAAATGCGAAAATTTTATCGAAATTTGAGAACTCTGTGGATAAGTCAACTTATAAACACTCTAACTACCAAAAACATGAGTATTCCCAACACAGCCAAGAATGGCAGGGCAAAAAGCCATCCTTGCCACTTCTTCTCCTTTCCACTTTCTATACCCGAACCCAAGAGGAAAAAGTTGAATTCAGTGATAAATTTCCAGAGTTCTTTGACTTCGACTTTCTTCATATTGTTTTCTTTGTGCGATTTGACTGACTAGAGAGTCTCGACAATCATCATGTTGGTCTCCTTGAGCTTGCCGAACGGCATACCAGCGAGAATGACCACCTTGTCGCCCCTGGCCGCCATCTTTTCTTCGAGAGCGATCTTGCGGACGATGGGTAGGACTTCTTCATTACTCGAAAGCTTTGGCACAACAACCGGATGACATCCGAATGAGAGCGCGAGCTGGTTCGCTGTAGTCTCGGAGAATGTAATAGCAACAATGCGTTCAGCCGGCTTGTAGCGAGCAACCATGCGGGCAGTGCGACCAGATGCGGTGAGAGCGACGATAAAGCGTGCATCGAGCTCGTGGGTGGCAAGGACGGCAGACTGGGAGACGATATCGGTAACGCCATGAGAATCATCGTATTCAGCGATAGTATCGGCGGTATAGACGTCCTTTTCAACACGAAGAGCGATGCGCGTCATCATCTCGACAGCTTCGACAGGATATTCTCCGAGCGTCGTTTCTTCGGAAAGCATAATAGCGTCAGTACCATCGATAATAGCATTCGCGATGTCGGACACTTCGGCGCGGGTAGGCACAGGACTCTTGATCATCGACTCAAGCATCTGTGTAGCAGTGATAACAGGCTTGCCGAGGGAGTTGCATTTCTGGATGAGCATTTTCTGAACAAGAGGCACTTCTTCGGCGGGAATCTCGACAGCGAGGTCTCCGCGGGCAACCATGACGGCATCGGAAAGATTTATAATTTCATCGATATTTTCGAGAGCTTCGGGAGTCTCGATTTTTGAAATAATTGCGGCTTTTGACTTTGCCTTATCGAGCATATCGCGAAGTTCCGCGACATCAGAAGGTCGACGAACGAAGGAAAGAGCAATAAAATCAGCCTTGTTCTTTATACCGAACTCAAGATCCGCACGATCCTTTTCGGTGATCGAGCTCATGGAGAGGTAAGCACCAGGAAGATTGACTCCGCGCTTACCCTTGGTGACTCCTCCGGTGATGACTTTGGTGATGACTTCCTTGCCCTTGATACCAGTGATCTGAAATTTCTTTTTTCCATCATCAACGAGGATGTAACCACCGACTTTCACCTCTTTTGGAAGAAGAGGGTAATTTATGTAAACTTTCTTGTCATTCCCCACTATTTTTTCAGTCGTAAAGGTAAAGGTCTCCCCAGCCTTGATGGTAACAGTTGTCGTCTCGAATTCCCCCGTGCGGATCTTTGGTCCGCTCAAGTCCTGGAGAACGGCAACACGCTTGCCTGTTGCTTTGACGACTTTCTTGAGATTATCTATACGGTTCTGATGTTCTGCGAAGTCTCCATGGGAAAAATTGAGACGCATAACGTTCATGCCGGCGTTGACGAGGGAGGTGAGCTTTTCGACGCTTTCAGTGGCGGGACCGATAGTGCAGACAATCTTTGTTTTCTTTTCGAGATTCATGGGGGTTGGTTTAATTAGGGATGTTTAATAAATAGTAGTACAGGCATGAATACTACAGTAAACCACGGTAAAAATCAAAGAAATGTCGGGAAGTTGCGCGAGCCTAAATTGGCATTACGATTTTAGGAATTGGAGGATACATCTCTGGATCAATAGTGCGAGTAAAACAGGAGCGACCTGCGGTATACTTCCAAGTGTCTTGTGCCATTCCAGGATATACTTGATAAATCGTATTATAGCCGTAGCTTCCCTTTCCTCGGGCATCTTCTGATGTCAAAGAAAATGTTGCGCATAATTCAAAACTTTTATCGCTTTTTATTGAATATCCGTATTCGGTCTGATTCTCTGGATCGACAGATACTGTAGTGCCTGCAAGGGGATCATTGAGAGCAGATAATGTCGCCGGTAATTTACTTTTACTTTGCCAATAACTAACGATTTGATATTGAATGCTCTGGAGATCATTCACGCGCTGATTGTCGAAGCGTACAGCTCTCTGTTTCGTAGGGGAACCGACGATGAGGAAGCCTCCGACAATGCTTGCGAGAACGATGATTGCTCCTACCCACGCGAGAACTGTTTGCACCTTTCTTTTACCCTGTATTCTTTCGAGGAGATAGTAGGCGAAAATAACTCCGAACAAGATGAGGATGGCAAGGACTTTATAAATTAACCTCTCGGAAATTTCCCCATTGAGGTAGGTGTTGATGAGTACGATAAGGTCGCCGATAATAGTCGCTCCGGTTAGGAAAAGTGTGAGGAATATTCTCCATCGGCGGATCCAGAGACTGTCTTTTTCCGGCATCTGAATAATGTCTTTCCTGATGATCCAGCCGATTATATAGAGTGTAGGTACGAGGACAATGAGCATGGAGATCGGCCATGCTATAGAGCTTGAGGAAAAGTAGTTGGAAAGCTCATCGGGGAATGAATAGTCGATAATGCTGAATAGCAAATTAACAAGGGCAATGACCGAAGCATAGAGAGCTACAGTCGCGCCGAGGTGAAGGAAAAAGTCTTTTGGGGTGGTTTTTGTTGGGGTTTGTGGGTTCATGGGGGTAGTATACCATACATCATGTTTACTTAAACACAAAAGTGACGAATTTTTCGTCACTTTTGTGAAATGATGATTATCGAGAAACCTTCGGGTGCGCGCGCTTGGGGTCGAACCAAGGACCTTTCGAGTATCAGTCGAATGCTCTACCAGCTGAGCTACGCG